>NZ_JABWRE020000001.1:624134-933701 GCF_014268815.2 Pseudomonas urmiensis | reverse complement strand
GCCGTCCATCATGGGCATTTCATAGTCCATGGTGATCACATCGGGCTTGAGCGACAGCGCCTGGTCGATTGCTTCCTTGCCATTGGTCGCGGTCCCCACGACCTGAATGGTCGGGTCGGCCGAGAGAATTTCCGAGACACGGCGGCGGAAGAAACCGGAATCATCCACCACCAGGACCTTGACTGCCATAAACACTCCATTAGGCGGCGCAACCGCCAGGCTGCGCCACCGAAATCAATAACGCTTGGCGGCGTAACGCTTGAGCATGCTCGGGACGTCGAGGATCAACGCGATGCGGCCGTCGCCAGTGATGGTGGCGCCAGACATACCCGGCGTGCCCTGAAGCATCTTGCCCAACGGCTTGATCACCACCTCTTCCTGACCAACCAGTTGGTCGACGACGAAGCCAATGCGCTGGGTGCCAACCGAGAGAATCACCACGTGGCCCTCGCGTTGCTCCTCGTGCACCTGGTCCTGGACCAGCCAGCGCTTGAGGTAGAACAGCGGCAACGCCTTGTCGCGCACGATCACCACTTCCTGACCGTCGACCACATTGGTGCGCGACAGGTCGAGGTGGAAGATCTCGTTGACGTTGACCAGCGGGAAGGCGAACGCCTGGTTGGCCAGCATCACCATCAGGGTCGGCATGATCGCCAAGGTCAGCGGCACCTTGATGACGATCTTCGAGCCCTGGCCCTTGGCCGAGTAGATGTTGATCGAGCCGTTGAGCTGGGAGATCTTGGTTTTCACCACGTCCATGCCCACGCCACGGCCAGACACATCGGAGATCTCGGTCTTGGTCGAGAAGCCCGGGGCGAAGATCAGGTTGTAGCAGTCCGACTCGCTCAAGCGATCGGCTGCGTCCTTGTCCATCAGGCCCTTTTCCACCGCCTTGGCGCGCAGGATGTTCGGGTCCATGCCCTTGCCGTCATCGGAGATCGACAGCAGGATATGGTCGCCTTCCTGCTCGGCCGACAGCACCACCTTGCCGGTGCGCGCCTTGCCAGAGGCTTCGCGCTCGTCAGGCATTTCCACGCCATGGTCGACTGCGTTGCGCACCAAGTGCACCAGCGGATCGGCCAGGGCCTCGACCAGGTTCTTGTCGAGGTCGGTTTCTTCACCGACCAGTTCCAGGTTGATTTCTTTCTTGAGCTGGCGCGCCAGGTCACGGACCAGGCGCGGGAAGCGGCCGAAGACCTTCTTGATCGGCTGCATGCGGGTTTTCATCACCGCAGTCTGCAAGTCGGCGGTGACCACATCGAGGTTGGACACAGCCTTGGACATGGCCTCGTCGCCACTATTGAGGCCCAGGCGCACCAGGCGGTTACGCACCAGCACCAGTTCGCCGACCATGTTCATGATCTCGTCCAGGCGCGCGGTATCGACCCGCACGGTGGTTTCCGCTTCGCTGACGTGCTTTTCGCCAGTTGGGGCCGGGGCACGGGCTGGGGCGGCCGGTTTGGCAGCAGCAGGTGCAGGCGCTGCAGCGGGCGCCGGGGCTGGTTTGGGCGCAGGCGTTGGTGCAGGCTGAGCTTGGGCCTTGGCCGCTACCGGTGCGGCAGCAACGGCAGCCGCTGGGGTTTCGGCAGTGGCCGTGTCGCCAGAGAACTTGCCCTTGCCATGCAACTGGTCGAGCAAGGCTTCGAACTCATGCTCACTGATCTCATCGCCCGACGCCGCAGGCGCGCCAGCAGCGGCAGGCGCCGCCGTGGCTGGCAATGCATCGGCGGCGAAGGTGCCCTTGCCATGCAACTGGTCGAGCAGCGCTTCGAATTCGTCGTCGGTGATTTCATCGCCAACCGGCGCCTGAGCAGCGGCCTCAGCAGCGCTGGCCACGACCTCAGGCGAGAACTGGCCCTTGCCATGCAACTGATCGAGCAGAGATTCGAACTCAGCGTCGCTTATTTCGTCGCCTTCAGCGCTGGGTGCTTCGCCCTGCAGCTGTTCGGCAGCGGCCGCTTGGGCCTTGACCGCATCGAGCGAGTCGAGCAGTTGCTCGAATTCGGTGTCGGTGATGTCCGGTTCGGCGGCGGGTGCCTGGGCCACCGGGGCTTCTTCGACGACTGTCGCCACGGGCTCAGCGGCGCCGGGCTCAGCCAGACGCGACAAGGCCGCCAACAGCTCAGGCGTGGCCGGGGTGACTTCGCTACGCTCGCGAACCTGGCCGAACATGCTGTTGACCGTGTCCAGCGCTTCGAGGACCACGTCCATCAGCTCGGCGTCGACCCGACGTTCACCTTTGCGCAGGATGTCGAAGACGTTCTCCGCGATATGGCAGCACTCCACCAGCTCATTGAGCTGAAGGAAGCCGGCGCCCCCTTTTACAGTGTGAAAACCGCGGAAAATTGCATTGAGCAAGTCGGCATCATCCGGTCGGCTTTCCAGCTCGACCAATTGCTCGGACAGTTGCTCAAGAATTTCGCCGGCTTCTACCAGGAAATCCTGAAGGATTTCTTCATCGGCGCCGAAGCTCATTAAACGTGCTCCCTAAAAACCCAGGCTGGACAGCAGATCATCGACATCGTCCTGACCGGACACGACGTCTTCACGCTTATCGGCATGAATCTGCGGACCTTCACCCCGAGTCGGATGTTTTTCTTGATCTTTTTCAGCGCGCAGCTGTTGGTGGTCATGTTCGATACCGGCGAAGCGGTCGACTTGACTGGCCATCAGCACGAGCTTGAGCAGATTGCTTTCTACTTCGGTGACCAACGCGGTGACGCGCTTGATCACCTGCCCGGTCAGGTCTTGGTAGTCCTGAGCCAGGAGAATGTCGTTCAGATGCCCGGAGACCTTGCGGTTCCCTTCAGCGCTGTGCGTCAGGAAACTGTCGACCCGCTTGACCAACTCGCGAAATTCCGGCGCGGCCACTTCGCGGCGCATGAAGCGCTGCCAGTCAGCGCTCAGCGCCTGGGCTTCGCTGGCTAGATCGTTGAGCACCGGGGTGCTCTGTTCGACCAGGTCCATGGTGCGGTTGGCGGCGCCCTCGGTCAGCTTGACCACGTAGGACAAGCGCTCGGTGGCATCGGTGATCTGCGAGACTTCCTCGGCCTGCGGCATGGCCGGGTCGATCTGGAAGCTGACGATCGCGCTGTGCAGCTCGCGGGTGAGTTTGCCGACTTCCTGATACAGGCCGCGGTCGCGCGTCTGGTTAAGCTGATGGATCAGCTGCACCGCGTCGCCAAACCGGCCGCGCTCAAGGCTCTCGACCAGTTCCTGGGCATGCTTCTTCAGGGTCGTTTCGAACTCACCCAGAGACGTGTTGTTTGACTCCATGGCGCCCCCTGGCGTGACTTAGCCGTTCACGCGTTCGAAGATCTTTTCGATCTTTTCTTTGAGCACCTGGGCTGTGAAAGGCTTGACCACATAGCCATTGACGCCGGCCTGGGCCGCTTCAATGATCTGGTCGCGCTTGGCTTCGGCAGTGACCATCAACACCGGCATGCCCTTGAGGCGCTCGTCGGCCCGCACCTGGCGCAGCAGGTCGATCCCGCTCATGCCCGGCATGTTCCAGTCGGTCACCAGAAAGTCGAAGTGCTCGCTGTGCAGCATCGGCAGCGCGGTGACGCCGTCATCGGCTTCCTTGACGTTGGTGAAGCCCAGATCACGCAACAGATTCTTGATGATCCGCCGCATCGTCGAGAAGTCGTCAACGATGAGGATTTTCATGTCTTTGTTCAAGTAGACCTCCAAGCAGTCTTAAACGCGCTCGGCCCCCGAGCGCGCATTCAATCAATTCAGTACAACGTGAAAACGACTGCAGCGAACCCCGGTTACCGCGCCCGCCATTCACCCAAGCGACTGCGCAGACGCGCCGCGCACTGGCTATGCAACTGGCTGACACGCGACTCGCTGACCCCCAGCACCTCACCAATTTCCTTGAGGTTCAGCTCTTCGTCGTAGTACAGCGCCAGCACCAGGCGCTCACGCTCCGGCAGATTGGCGATCGCATCGGTCAGCGCGGCCTGGAAGCGCTCGTCTTCAAGGTCACGCGACGGCTCGATCTGGCCGCTGGCTCCATCCTCGTGCAGGCCTTCATGTTCGCCGTCCTGCAACAGGTCGTCGAAACTGAACAGGCGGCTGCCCAGGGTATCGTTCAAAATCCCGTAGTAATCATCGAGACTCAATTGGAGTTCGGCAGCAACCTCGTGATCTTTAGCGTCGCGACCGGTTCTTGCTTCAACGGCGCGCATCGCGTCGCTGACCATGCGGGTGTTGCGGTGCACCGAACGCGGCGCCCAATCGCCCTTGCGCACCTCATCGAGCATGGCGCCACGGATGCGGATGCCGGCGTAGGTTTCGAAGCTAGCGCCCTTGCTGGCGTCGTATTTATTGGCCACTTCCAACAGGCCAATCATGCCTGCCTGGATCAGGTCTTCGACCTGCACATTGGCCGGCAGACGCGCCAGCAGGTGATAAGCGATGCGCTTGACCAGCGGCGCGTAGCGCTCGATCAACTCATACTGGGCATCTTTGGACGCCTTGCTGTACATCTTGAAACCGCTTGCACTCATAGGACGGGTCCCGCGCTGGTGGGCTGCACCAGTCGCTCGACGAAAAACTCCAGGTGCCCACGCGGGTTGGCAGGCAACGGCCAGCTGTCGACCTTCTGCGCAATGGCCTTGAATGCCAATGCACACTTGGACCGTGGGAAGGCCTCATAGACCGCGCGCTGCTTCTGCACCGCCTTGCGCACACACTCGTCGTACGGCACGGCGCCGACGTATTGTAGGGCGACGTCAAGGAAGCGATCCGTGACCTTGGTCAACTTGGCGAACAGGTTGCGCCCTTCCTGCGGGCTCTGCGCCATGTTGGCCAGGACGCGGAAACGATTCATGCCGTAGTCGCGATTGAGCAGCTTGATCAGCGCGTAGGCGTCGGTGATCGACGTAGGCTCATCGCACACCACCAGCAGCACTTCCTGGGCGGCGCGCACGAAGCTCACCACCGAGTCGCCGATGCCGGCAGCGGTGTCGATCACCAGCACATCGAGGTTGTCGCCAATCTCGCTGAACGCCTGGATCAGGCCCGCGTGCTGTGCTGGCTGCAGGTGGACCATGCTCTGGGTGCCGGAGGCGGCGGGGACGATGCGCACGCCACCTGGCCCCTGCAGCAGCACATCGCGCAGCTCGCAGCGGCCTTCGATAACGTCAGCCAGAGTGCGCTTGGGCGTCAGCCCCAGCAGCACGTCGACATTGGCCAGGCCCAGGTCGGCGTCCAGCAGCATGACGCGACGACCCAGCTCGGCCAACGCCAGGGACAGGTTCACTGAAACGTTAGTCTTGCCGACGCCACCTTTGCCACCGGTCACGGCGATCACCTGTACGGGATGCATGCTACCCATATTTGTTCTTTACCTTGTCTCGCTTGGACCGAGGCCACATGTGGGGCTGTTCTCGAAGCCCTTGATGTAGGTATTTTGCATTACGTTCTCCCTCAACCCGCGCGTTTGCCAGAGTTGTGGTAGAGATCAGCGAACATATCGGCCATGGCCTCTTCGCTGGGGTCTTCCTGCATTTGCACACTGACTGCGCGACTAACCAACTGGTGCTTGCGCGGCAGGTGCAGGTCGTCAGGAATGCGCGGGCCATCGGTGAGATAGGCAACCGGCAGTTCATGACTGATGGCCAGGCTCAATACTTCGCCGAGGCAGGCCGTTTCATCGAGTTTGGTCAGGATGCAACCGGCCAGGCCACAGCGCTTGTAGCTGTGGTAGGCAGCGGTGAGCACCTGTTTCTGGCTGGTTGTGGCCAGCACCAGGTAATTCTTGGCGGCAATCCCGCGCCCTGCAAGTGTTTCAAGCTGCATGCGCAGTGCCGGGTCGCTGGCTTGCAGGCCAGCGGTATCGATCAGCACCACGCGCTTGCGCAGTAGCGGCTCCAGCGCCTGGGCCAGCGACTCGCCAGGATCGACGTAGGTCACCGACACGTTGAGGATCCGCCCAAGGGTCTTGAGCTGCTCCTGGGCGCCGATGCGGAAGCTGTCCATGCTCACCAGAGCCAAGTTGCTGGCGCCGTACTTGAGCACGTAACGTGCGGCCAGCTTGGCCAGCGTGGTGGTCTTGCCCATGCCGGCCGGGCCGACCATGGCGATCACCCCGCCCTCCTCGATCGGTTCGATCTCGGGCACATCGATCATCCGCGCCAGGTGCGCCAGGATCATCCGCCAAGCCTGGCGCGGTTCGTCGATCTCGGCCACCAGGTCGAGCAGCTCGCGGGCCAGTGCGCCAGACAATCCGACGCGTTGCAGACGCCGCCAGAGGTTGGCCTGCATTGGCTTGCTGCCTTGCAACTGGCTCCAGGCCAGCGAGCCGAGCTGCACTTCGAGCAGCTCGCGCAGACCGGAAAGCTCCGAGCGCATGGCATCGAACAGGCGCGGATCGACTGGCGCCGGCGCGGGTGCGGCGGCAGCCGGCGGCACATCGACGTGCGGCTCGATCAACGGCTCGGATGCGGTCAGCGACAGTCCCGCGAACAACTGGCGGTTGCCTTCATCGGTATCGTTGCGGCTGCTCAGCTCGGCCTGGGCGGTGGCGATGCGCGACTGGGTCTTGCGCAGCTCATCTTCAAGCTCGGCATTGGGCACGCGCGGGGCCAGCGCGGACAGTTTGTAGTCCAGCGCGGCCGTCAGCTCGACACCGCCGGCAATGCGCCGGTTGCCGATGATGGCGGCATCGGCGCCCAGCTCATCACGGACCAGCTTCATGGCCTGACGCATATCGGCGGCGAAAAAACGCTTAACTTGCATAACCCACTACCTCAGCCGTTGGGGCCCACGGTGGCAACGATGGTGACTTGCTTGTTGTCAGGTATTTCCTGATACGCCAAAACATGCAAATTCGGTACAGCCAGGCGACCGAAGCGCGACAGCATGGCGCGGATCGGGCCGGCCACCAGCAGGATAGCTGGCTGGCCTTGCATCTCCTGACGCTGGGCCGCTTCGATCAACGAACGCTGAAGCTTCTCGGCCATGCTCGGTTCAAGAAGAACACCATCTTCCTGACCTTGCCCGGCCCTTTGCAGACTATTGAGCAAAATCTGTTCCAACCTTGGCTCCAAGGTGATCACAGGCAGCTCGGACTCAACGCCGACAATGCTTTGCACGATGGCGCGACACAATCCGACGCGCACTGCGGCAACCAGCGCGGCGGTATCTTGACTCTTGCCGGCGTTGTTGGCGATTGCCTCGGCGATACTGCGGATGTCACGCACCGGCACTTGCTCGGAAAGCAGTGCTTGCAGGACCTTGAGCAGCCCCGACAAGGAAATGACGCCCGGCACCAGCTCCTCGGCAAGCTTGGGCGAAGCCTTGGACAGCACCTGCAGCAACTGCTGGACCTCTTCGTGGCCGATCAGCTCGTGGCAGTGCTTCTGCAAAATCTGGTTCAAGTGGGTGGCGACCACGGTACTGGCGTCGACCACGGTGTAGCCCAGCGACTGCGCCTGGGCGCGCTGGGCGACATCGATCCACACCGCTTCCAGGCCGAACGCCGGGTCGCGCGCAGCGATACCATTGAGGGTGCCGAAGACCTGGCCAGGGTTGATCGCAAGCTCGCGATCCGGATAGATCTCCGCCTCGGCCAGGATCACCCCCATCAGGGTCAGGCGATAGGCACTGGGTTGCAGGTCGAGGTTGTCACGGATGTGCACGGTAGGCATGAGGAAGCCCAGATCCTGCGAGAGCTTCTTGCGCACGCCCTTGATCCGCGCCAGCAACTGCCCGCCCTGGTTACGATCGACCAGCGGGATCAGCCGGTAACCGACTTCCAGGCCGATCATGTCGATCGGGGTGACGTCGTCCCAGCCCAGCTCCTTGGTTTCCATGGCACGCTGCGGCGACGGCAGCAGGTCTTGCTGACGCTGCACTTCCTCCTGCGCCTTGACCTTGGCCGCCTGCTGCTTGCGCCACACCAGGTAGGCGCCACCGGCACACATCAGGCCAAGGCTGATGAAGGCGACATGCGGCATGCCCGGCACCACGCCCATTACCAGCATGATGCCGGCCGAGACCGCCAATGCCTTGGGCGAGTCGAACATTTGTCGATTGATCAGCTTGCCCATGTCCTCGGAACCCGAGGCACGCGTGACCATGATTGCGGCAGCGGTCGACAGCAGCAGCGATGGCAATTGCGCCACCAAACCGTCACCGATGGTCAGCAGCGCGTAGATCTTGCCTGCTTCGCTAAAGCCCATGTTGTGCGAGAACATGCCGATCAGGATGCCGCCGATCAGGTTGATGAACAGGATCAACAGACCGGCGATTGCGTCGCCGCGGACGAACTTGCTGGCACCGTCCATCGAGCCGTAGAACTCGGCCTCTTGGGCTACTTCGGCACGGCGCGACTTGGCCTGTGCCTGGTCGATCAGGCCGGCGTTGAGGTCGGCGTCGATGGCCATCTGCTTGCCAGGCATGGCGTCGAGGGTGAAGCGCGCGCTCACCTCGGAAATCCGCCCGGCGCCCTTGGTCACGACCACGAAGTTGATGATCATGAGGATGGCGAACACCACCGCACCGACCACGTAGTTACCGCCGATCACCACTTCGCCGAAGGCCTGGATGACCTTACCTGCCGAGCCGTGGCCTTCGTGGCCATGCAACAGCACCACCCGGGTCGAGGCGACGTTCAGCGCCAGGCGCAACAGCGTGGCCACCAGCAAGATGGTTGGGAAGGCGGCGAAGTCCAGTGGGCGCAAGGCGTACACGCAGACCAGCAGGACCACGATCGACAGGGCGATGTTGAAGGTGAAGAACACGTCGAGCAGGAACGGCGCTATCGGCAACATCATCATTGCCAACATCACCAGCAATAACAGCGGCACGCCCAGGTTGCCCCGGCCGAGTCCGGCCAGGTTGTTGCGGGCGTTGCTGATTAACTGAGTGCGATCCACCGCGAGTCCTCTTCAAGCAAAACTTTGACGCGTTAAGGGCGCCTGGCGCTGCCTTTGCAAGAAGCTGTCCAACTTTTTCGTTAGGTGGGAGATTGTGGGGGTTTGGGTTTGGGTTTGGGTTTGGGTTTGGGTTTGGGTTTGGGTTTGGGTTATTTGAGCTTATCCGTTTGATGTGGCGATGCCACTGGCCCCTTCCGCCCTTACGGCGGCTTACTTTTCTCTTGGGAAAAGTAAGCAAAACCGCTCGCTCCTACATACGGCCCTACGCTGCGCTTCGGGTCCCTTCGCGCCGGCGCCTTCCGGGCCCGCGCGGCCTACGATTTGCTGCGCAAATCTACATCTCGCGCCTTCGGCTACGCCGAAGGGTGCTATCGCACCTGGCCCTCCAGGCACCTCTGCTCAGCCTCCTGAAGTCGCGAATCTGCGGCGCCTGGAATTGCGCGCATGAAGATCAAGAGCAGGCGAATCGCTGCGCTCTCGCCAAAGCCAAAGCCAAAGCCAAAGCCAAAGCCAAAGCCAAAGCCAAAGCCAAATTTTAATTTTTCTATTTTGTGTTGTTTGTTTTGGCCTCTTCGCGGCGGTTCGGCGCCCCGACAAGCCCGCTCCCACAGGTACCGCGCAGATTTCAGTTCAGCGTTGAGCCAGCACTGGCACTACGCAGATACTGCAAACCCCACGAACCCTGTGGGAGCGGGCTTGCCCGCGAAGAGGCCAGAGCATCCACCACACCTGCCACAGATACCGCGCCTCACTTCCGGCTGGCGGTGAATCCGTGGGAGCGGGCTTGCCCCGCGATGGCGTCCAACTATCCACCACACCTGCCACTATCGCCAGATAACGCCACCCCAGGCGCCGCCACTAACTTCGCGACTTCAGGAGGCCGAGCGTAGGTGTCTGGAGGGGCAGGTGCGATAGCACCCTTCGGCGTAGCCGAAGGCGCGAGATGTAGATTTGCGCAGCAAATCGTAGGCCGCGCGGGCCCGGAAGGCACCAAAGCGAGGGGATCCCGCCACGGGCGGGACTGATGGTGGAGCGCACGGCTTTTGGTTACTTTTGGCCACGACCAAAAGTGACCCGCCGTAAGGGCGGAAAGGTGAATCAGCGTCTCCATCGCAAATGGATCTGCTCACAAACCTACAAACCTACATATCAAGAATCACGCCGCAAATCCGGCGGAATCGGCAAATCCTTCTTCAACGGATCCGGCGCCTTCCCCTTGCCAGCCCGGTACTGCCGAATCTGGAACACATAAGCCAACACCTGCGCCACCGCCAAATACAACCCAGCCGGAATCTCCTGCTCAAGCTCGGTAGAGTAATAGATCGCCCGCGCCAACTCCGGCGACTCCAAAATCTGCACCTTATGCTCAGCAGCAATCTCACGCATCTTCAACGCAATGAAGTCGGTGCCCTTGGCCAGCAGCAGCGGCGCCGCCGAGCCCTTATCGGGGTCATACTTCAGGGCCACCGCATAGTGCGTCGGGTTGGTAATGATCACGTCAGCCTCAGGCACCGCAGCCATCATGCGCCGCTGCGAAACCTCCCGCTGCAACTGACGGATCCGCTGCTTGACCTCAGGCTTGCCTTCACTGTCCTTGTACTCGTCGCGCACTTCCTGCTTGGTCATCTTCAACTTCTTGTGCGTTTGCCACAGCTGGAACGGCACATCCAGCGCGGCAATCAGCAACAGCCCCGCTGCCATCCACATGGCACTCCATCCGACCACCTGGACACTGTGAATAATCGCCTGCTCAAGCGGCTCATTGGCAATCGCCAGCAACGCCTGGCGGTCGTTGGAAAGCACCACCAGCGCCACCACCAAGATCATGAAAAACTTCGCCAATGCCTTGAGCAGCTCGGTCAAGGCATTCAAGGAGAACATGCGCTTGATCCCCGCCAAGGGATTCATGCGACTGAATTTGGGCTGCAGCAAGCTGCCTGAGAACAGGAACCCACCCAGAGCAATCGGTGCAATGAAAGCGACCACGAACAACAGGACCAGGATCGGCTGCACAGCCCAGATGGCCATCTTGCCCGAGTTGAGCAAATAGGCGGCCATGGACCCTTCAGCCATCAACACCTCACGCGGCAAGCTGAAGTTCAGCCGCATCAGCTCCATCAGGGTCTCGCCCAGATAACCCCCAAAGGCCAACAGCGCGCCTGCCCCGCCAAGGGTGACGGCGACGGTGTTCAGCTCCTTGGAGCGGGCCACCTCACCTTTCTCGCGCGCCTGCGTCTTGCGCTTGTCGGTGGGCTCTTCCGTCTTGTCCTGACCACTCTCGCTCTCGGCCATGCTTAGCGCGCCCGTGCCAGTTCACGCAGCCACTGCAGCGCTTCGCTGGCCAATGCCTGGTAGTGGGAAAGAATGTCGGCCAGACCCACCCAGAAGATGGCCATGCCCAACACCAATGTCAGCGGGAAACCGATCGAGAAGATGTTCAACTGCGGCGCTGCACGGGTCATCACGCCGAAGGCAACGTTGATCACCAACAGCGCAGCGATCATGGGAAGCACCAGCAACAATCCGGCCCCCAGCACCCAGCCCAAGCGCCCAGCCAGCTCCCAGAAGTGATTGACCAACAGCCCACTCCCGACCGGCAAGGTCGTGAAGCTCTCAGTCAAGACCTCGAACACCACCAGATGGCCGTTCATCAGCAAAAACAGAATACTGACCAGCATGGTCATGAATTGGCTGACCACCGCGACGTTGACGCCATTGGCCGGATCGACCATCGAGGCAAACGCCATCCCCATTTGCACCGCGATGATCTGCCCCGCCACCACGAACGCCTGAAACAGCATCTGCAATGAGAATCCAAACACCGCCCCGATGATCACCTGCTCGCCACACAGCAAAAAGCCTCGCAGGCTCAGCGGTTCGAACTCGGGCAATGGCGGCAGACCCGGCACGATCACGACAGTGATGGCCAGGGCCGCATACAGGCGAATGCGCGCCGGGAGCATCTTGGTGCCGAAGATCGGCATGGTCATCAGCACCGCGGTGACGCGGAACAGCGGCAACATGAAGGTCGCAACCCAAGTCCCAATCTGCGCGTCGGTCAGCTCCAGCATGGCCGCCTCACCCGATCAGCTGCGGAATGCTGGTGTACAGACCAATGAAGTACTCCATGAACTTCTGGGTAAGCCATGGCCCGGCGACAATCAAGGTCACCAGCATCACCAGCAAGCGCGGCAGGAAGCTCAGGGTCTGTTCGTTGATCTGGGTGGCAGCCTGGAACATCGCCACCACCAGGCCGACCAGCAGGCTTGGCACCACCAGCACGGCCACCATCAGGGTGGTCAGCCAGAGGGCATCGCGGAACAGGTCGACAGCAACTTCAGGTGTCATGCAAGGCTCTCCTTGACGGCGTCAGACGCCGCCGAAACTGCCAGCCAGGGTGCCCATGATCAGCGCCCAGCCATCGACCAGCACGAACAGCATGATCTTGAACGGCAAGGAAATGATCAGCGGCGACAGCATCATCATACCCATCGCCATCAGCACGCTGGCGACCACCATGTCGATGATCAAAAACGGGATGAAGATCATGAAGCCGATCTGGAACGCGGTCTTGAGCTCGGAGGTCACGAACGCCGGCACCAGGATGGTCAGCGGCGCCTGGTCCGGGCTGGCGATATCGGTGCGCTTGGACAAGCGCATGAACATGTCCAGATCGCTTTGCCGGGTCTGCGCGAGCATGAAGTCCTTGAGCGGAACCTGTGCCTTGTCGATGGCCTGCTGGGCAGTCATCTGCTCGTTCAGATAGGGCTGGATCGCCGTCTGGTTCACCCGGTCGAACACCGGCGCCATGATGAAGAAGGTCAGGAACAGCGCCATGCCGGTCAGCAGTTGGTTCGATGGCGTCTGTTGCAGGCCCAGGGCCTGACGCAGGATGGAGAAGACGATGATGATGCGGGTAAAGCTGGTCATCAGGATGACGAACGCTGGAATGAAACTCAGCGCCGTCATGATCATCAGGATCTGCAGGCTGACCGAATATTCCTGCTGCCCATCCGCCCCGCTGGACAGGGTGATAGCCGGGATCGACAGGGGGTCGGCGGCCAGCGCCTGCGGCGCCACCAACCACAGCACGACTGGCAACAAGGTGCTCAACAGGATGCGCAGGGCGCCACTCATTACTTCTTGTCCTTCTGATCCTTGCCCATCAGCTCGAGCAGCCGCTGGGCGAATTCAGGCGTGGCCGGACGGGCACCGGCGGGCACCTCGACCGGTTCGGCCAGCACATGCAGGGCCTCGATGCTGCCCGGGCTATGCCCGATCAGGATCTGCTCCTTGCCCACCTGTACCAACAACAACCGATCACGCGGACCGATGGCGCGCGTACCGACGATTTCGATCACTTGCCCACTACGCGGCGCGGCGCCTTGCATACGGCGCACCAGCCAGGCGAGCAGGAAGATCAGCCCGACCACCAGCAACAGCCCGAAGACCATCTGCGCCAGTTGCCCACCGAGGCTACCTGGGGCTCCAGGGGCAGGCGTGGCAGGGATCGTCGCAGCGATCGCTACCTCACTGGCGAGCAGCGCCGCCAGGGCCGTCGCGGCCCGCATCAGCGCCTTCACTCAGCGCAGCTTCTTGATACGTTCGCTTGGGCTGATCACGTCGGTCAGGCGAATGCCGAACTTCTCGTTGACCACCACGACCTCGCCATGGGCGATCAGCGTGCCGTTGACCAGCACGTCGAGCGGCTCGCCGGCCAGGCGGTCAAGCTCGATCACCGACCCCTGATTGAGCTGCAGCAGGTTGCGGATGTTGATTTCGGTGCTGCCCACTTCCATCGAGATGCTCACCGGAATATCCAGGATCACATCCAGGTTGGGGCCTTCGAGGCTGACATTTTCGTTCGGCTTGGGCGAGCTGGCGAACTCTTCCATTGGCAGTCGGCCGGCACCGGAGTTGCCCGCGTCCGCCGCCAGCAGCGCATCGATGTCGGACTGGCCGGCATCGCCGGTCTCTTCCAGGGCTGCTGCCCACTCATCTGCCAAAGCCTGCTCCTCGGGGGAGCTGATCTCGTTTTCGTTAGCCATAATGTCCTCGACAAGCATTCAATTCGGGGGTTGCGAGCGGCACGCCTTCAGCGGCGCTCGATCGGATCGATGATCTGCAGCGACAGGGTGCCCTTGTGCGACCCCAGCCGCGCCTTGAACGACGGCACGCCGTTGGCACGCAGCACCAGGTGCTCAGGCAGCTCCACGGGAATCACATCGCCAGGCTGCATGTGCAGGATGTCGCGCAGCTTTAGCTGACGCCGCGCCACAGTGGCCGAGAGCGGCACGCTGACGTCCAGCACGTCCTCGCGCAGGGCCTTGACCCAGCGCTCGTCCTGATCGTCCAGGTCGGACTGGAAGCCCGCGTCGAGCATTTCGCGCACCGGCTCGATCATCGAGTACGGCATGGTCACGTGCAGGTCGCCGCCACCGCCATCGAGTTCGATGTGGAAGGTCGACACCACCACCGCCTCGCTTGGGCCAACGATGTTGGCCATGGCCGGGTTGACCTCGGAGTTGATGTACTCGAAGTTGACCGGCATGATCGCCTGCCAGGCCTCCTTGAGGTCGACGAAGCACTGGTCCAGGACCATGCGCACTACCCGCAGCTCAGTCGGGGTGAACTCACGCCCTTCGATCTTGGCGTGACGCCCGTCGCCACCAAAGAAGTTGTCCACCAGCTTGAACACCAGCTTGGCATCGAGGATGAACAGCGAGGTGCCGCGCAGCGGCTTGATCTTGACCAGGTTGAGGCTGGTCGGCACGTACAGCGAGTGCACGTACTCACCGAACTTCATCACCTGCACGCCACCGACCGCGACATCGGCGGAGCGGCGCAGCAGGTTGAACATGCTGATCCGGGTGTAACGGGCAAAGCGCTCGTTGATCATCTCCAGGGTCGGCATGCGCCCACGCACGATCCGGTCCTGGCTGGTCAGGTCATAGCTTTTGACGCTACCGGGCTCGGCTGCGCTTTCAGTCTGTACCAGCCCATCATCGACGCCGTGCAACAGGGCATCGATCTCATCCTGGGACAGCAGGTCCTGTACGGCCATTGCGGACTCCTACTGCAATACGAAATTGGTGAACAGCAGCTGGTCGACGACCGGCTTGCCGACTTCCTTTTGCGCCACTTCCTGAACCACCGCAGTGGCCTTCTGGCGCAGCATTTCCTGGCCGACCGAGCTACTGGCCAAGGTGTCGAAACCTTGACCGGAGAACATCATCACCAGGTTGTTGCGAATGACCGGCATGTGCACTTTGAGCGCGTCCAGGTCAGCCTGGTTACGGCCCTGCATGGTGATGCTCACCTGCATGTAACGCTGGCGGCCGTTCTGATTGAAGTTGACCACGAAGGCTGGGGCCAGGGGCTCGTAGATCGCTGCCGGCTTGATGTTGGCCAGGGCTGGGTCCGCTGCCGGAGCCGACTCGCTCTTGTGCATGATGAACCAGGTGGCGCCCACCGACAGGCCGACGGCCAGTAGCAGGGCTACTACCAGCAGCAGGATCAGCTTGAGTTTGCCTTTCGTGGCGGGGTCTTTCACTGCGTCGCTCTTCGCCATGCCAATAATCCGTCGTCCATCGGGGTTTCAAAGGAGGATGACGTGGCTTGAGCAAGTGTTATGCCAGAATCGCCGGGAGGGGCGATTGCCGGGCCAGGTGAATGATAAACCGCTGTGGTGCATGGCCAGGGCTGCGCCCTGGTCCGCGGGCAAGCACGCTCCCACAGAGTTAGCGTCGTCTCTCTAACGCGTGGCCGGCTCGCCCCCTGCAGGAGCGGGCTTGCCCGCAAACCAGGGCGAAGCCCCGATCAGGCGTAGTAGTCGACCGCACTATCGCCGATCACCACTTGCTGCTCGAGTGGCTGGGCAGCGGCATCTGCCAGCTCGCCTTGCTCGCCGGAGGCCGCTTGTGCACGCCGTGCTGCTACTCCAGATAGCTGCGAGCTATCTTGTTGCGCCTGCTGTTGCTGACCGCGCGACTGATCGGCAACGTTGACATCAGGCTGGGCCAGGCCCTGCTGGGCAAACAGCTCGCGCAGGCGATGCAACTGACTGTCGAGGCTGTCACGCACGCCAGCATGGCCGCTGATGAAGGTGATTTGGGTCGCTTGGTCCGCCGCTACATTGACGCGAATATCCAGACGCCCCAACTCAGCCGGCTCCAGTTGAATCTCGGCAGACTTGAGGTTCTGACTGGAAAGGTACATCACCCGGTTAACCAAGCCCTCGGTCCAGGCGTTCTGATTCATCGACAGCGGCTGATGCAATGGCGCCGGGTTGACCGGCAGCGCATTGGCGGTTTTCGCCGTGGCCGCCTGGGTCAGACTGGCCAGGCGATCGGCAAAGTCGTCGACCCGAGTGTCACTGCTGGCACTCTTGATGTCCTTCAGGCCATCTTCAAGCAAACTGCCAAAGGCTTTATCGCCCGGCTCCGACTGCTCACCCTCGGTTTGCGATTTGCTGATCAGGTTCGCCAAGGTATTGACGGCTGGCTGGCCGTCGTCAGGCTGCGCCTGGGCGCTATCAGCACCATTGGCATGGGCCGAGGTGGTGCCTTTGGCCTGGGCGCTCTGCTCGAGGGCCAAGCGCAGGGTGGGCAAGCCCGCCAGGGGGTCAGCCTCCGGATCGAATGCTTCATTGGCCGCTTCGTCGCCCACAGTTGGCGCCAACGGTGCTGCTGGTTGTTGGGCCACCGCCTGGAGCACCGGCGCCACTGCCTCGGCTTGCGCCTGGATCAATTGGGCACCGGGCTGCGCATCGGTCACCTGACCTGCAACCAGGCTGGCATCCAGTGAACTGGCAGCGTCATCCTGAGCGGCTTCGCCTGCTGCAAGGGCTGCATCGGCCGCTGGCAAATTCTTGCCGTCATCGGCAACCGATGCCTTATCGCCAGCGTCTTTCTTGCCGCTGGCTGCAGCATCCGGTTTGTCTTTGGGCTTGGCCTGGGCAACCTTGTCGTCACGCACAGGGCTGTTATCACGCCCCTGCTTGGCCATGACCTGATCGAACCCTTTACCCTGCTCGGCCACCGCCGACTGGGGCTTGTCGGCCGCGCGCGACTGCTTGGCGATAGCGCTGGCTTGCAACAAAGGATTGGGTGCGACAGGCATTGAAAAGTCTCCGCGCCAGATGGCGTAAAAATCGTCTGGCCAGAAACAGGCAAAAGTCGCGCCAAGTCTTGATCAGCTGCTAGAAACGCGCGCACATTCACCGCGGTAGAAGCACTGAACCTCACGGTACTCCTGGTCGATGCGGTTGATCAGATCTTCGATGCCATACAACGGCGACTGGCGGACTCGCTCTTCAAGCTGCTG
Source organism: Pseudomonas urmiensis (assembly GCF_014268815.2). Lineage (NCBI taxonomy): Bacteria > Pseudomonadati > Pseudomonadota > Gammaproteobacteria > Pseudomonadales > Pseudomonadaceae > Pseudomonas > Pseudomonas urmiensis. The sequence goes on along the minus strand of NZ_JABWRE020000001.1, from coordinate 916,488 downwards.
GCACAGGGCCGCCAAGCCAACAGCGCCCATGTTGCTACTGCTGCCCTTGAAGCTATGGGCAGCCATGCCGAGCTCAGCCGCATTCTTGGCACCGTGCAGTTGACTCAGGCGTCGTTCTGAATCCTCCAAAAAGGTCTCCAGCAGCTGTTGATAGCCGCTCTCCATGACGTCTTGCAGGTCGCTCAGGACCTGGTGATCGATATGCATGTCCACCACTTGCTCACTCCTTGATCAAGTCCAGTATGACGTATTGGCCGGCTGCCGGGGCCAGCACTCACCAACAGATTTGTATCCGCGCGCAGCGCCCGCCTTCCAGCCATTGCGCGTGCTGGCTCAAGCGCCGCACCAGATTCACTCCACGACCACTGAAGCCTTGCTCATGCGCAGGTCGAGCTAAAACCTGTTCGACATCAAAGCCTGCGCCACTGTCTCGCACCTCAATGGTCAGACGCCCGCCTTGGCCGTGCGGTTCAACCCTTAAATCAAAGCGCACATCGCCATCGACCTGCTGCGCCAGGCGCTCTGCGCGCTGCCGATAGTATTCGGCAAAGCCGCTGGCATCGCGCTTGAGGCCCGAATCCAAGCCCAGCACGCCATGCTCCAAGGCGTTGGAATACAGCTCACTGAGCACACTGTGCAACACCCCGCTGCTTGGCCGCAGCCCATGGACCTCTTGCAGCAACTGCAACAGGTAGGGCACGGGGTTGAAGCGCTTCAAGCTATCGCCCCGCAGCGTGAGCCCCAGCGACCAGTCCAGCGGGCTGGATCGACCACTGTCAGAGTAGAGCATTGCCGCAGGCGCCTCGAATCCCGGTTCAACCATGCGGATGTCGCACAGACTGATATCGTCGCGAGCACGCCCGCCAAAACGCTTCAGCGCCTGCAACACATCATCGAACAAACGCTCTGGGTCAAGGTTCTCGGCCATCACCGCCTGCAAGCGCTCGACACCGAACAAGCGCTCTTGCTCATCACTGGTATCAAGCACCCCGTCCGATAGCAACAGCAGCCGTTCGCCCACGCCCAGCGGCATTACCTCGGTGCTGTCATCGAATCGCTCTGGCGCCAGGATACCCAGCGGCAAATGCTTGGAGGCCAGGGTCGCCAGCAGCTCGCCACTGGCCGACAACCGATAGCCGTCGGGCATGCCGCCATTCCACACTTCCACGCAGGCTCGCTGGAAGCTCAGGTTCAGCAACAGCGCACAGCAGAACATGTCCACCGGCAGGATACGCTTGAGCTTGGCGTTCATCTCGCGCAGGGTTTCGGCCAGGCCATAGCCCTTGGCAGTCATGCCGTAGAACACTTCTGCCAGGGGCATGGCGCCGACCGCCGCAGGCAGGCCATGACCGGTGAAGTCACCCAGCAGCACATGCATGTCACCGCTAGGAGTAAAGGCTGCCAACAACAGATCGCCATTGAACAGCGCATACGGCGACTGCAAGTAACGAATATTCGGTGAGCGCAGGCAACCGCTGTGGGCCACCTTGTCGAACACAGCCTTGGCCACCCGCTGTTCATTGAGCAGGTGATGGTGGTGACGGGTTATCTGGTCGCGCTGCTCCAGCACCGTTGCTTGCAACCTGCGCAAACGGTTCATGGCGTGGATCTTGGCGCCGAGAATTACCGCACTGTAGGGCTTGGCCACGAAGTCGTCGCCGCCCGCTTCAAGGCAACGCACCAGGTCGTCGTCTTCGCTGAGCGAGGTGAGAAAGATGATCGGCACCAGCGCCTGACCGGCCAGCGCCTTGATCTGGCGGGCGGCCTCGAAACCGTCCATCACCGGCATCAGCGCATCGAGCAGAACCAGCTGCGGGCGCTTTTCGGCGAACAGGGCAACGGCTTGCTCGCCGTTTTCGGCGGTGAACACTTCGTGACCTTGGCGACGAACGATTTGCGCAAGCAATAGCCGATCTGCCGCTCCGTCTTCGGCGATCAATACGCGCAGCGCTTGGTCGGCTGGCATTGGGGCTGTCAGCTGATGTCGAAGAGCTTGTCGAAATTGGAAATGGCCAGGATCTTGCGCACGTCGGAGCTGGTGTTGATCACGCTGATGCATGAGTCATCACCGCCTTCGTGATCGCGCAACAACAGCAGCATGCCGAGGGCGGAACTGTCCAGGTAGGTGGCCTCCTTGAGGTCGACTACGACAGTATCGGGGCGTTCAGGTTGGCGCTCATAGGCGCTTCGAAACTCCTGGTGCCTGCCGAAATCGAAGCGGCCCTTGACCTTGATCGTCAGCTTTTTCTCGTCCCGTGAAAAATCAGTTTCGACTGCCATGCTAGCGATTCCTTCGATGATGGCGAATGCGACTTCAGAAGGTTTAGCAGGCCAGCGGCCATGCCGCAAGCGGACAGCGCCGCAGGCAATCTGCGGCGCCCTTTTCGCGGGCAAGCCCGCTCCCACAGGGCTCAGCGTAGGCCGCGCATTAACGCGCCCGCCCGCAGACAAAATGGCACTGACACCACAAGACTACTGCTTAGACGCAAACCCCTGGGGGAGCGGGCTTGCCACAGGGTTCAGCGCAGGCCTCGCATTAACGCGCCCGCCCGCAGACAAAATGGCACTGACACCACAAGACAACTGCTTAGACGCAAAACCCTGTGGGAGCGGGCTTGCCCGCGAAAAGGGCGCCGCGCACTACATGTAGCTCTGCCGAGGCAAGCGCTGGGACAACTCATCCAGCAGCTTCTGCTCGCGCTTGTCCTCAGCCCGGCGCGCCTCATCCAGGTAACGCTGGACCAGCTTGCGCAACCCCTCGACCCGCGCATAAGCCTGCTGCCAGGCATTGCGCGCGTTGTTCAGGTTGGTCTGGTGCCAGGTCAGGCTCTGGCGCTGCTGGGTCATGGCCGTTTCAAGTTGCGCAAGGAAGCGCTGGTAGTTGAGCAACCAGCTGCCGTTGACCCCCTGCCCGCCGCGATTGATCCACTGCGCCTGGTAATCTTCGCGAAAGCGCTCAAGCTCAGCCAACTTGGCCTGCGCCTGAGCCACCTGCTGCTGAAAATGGCCAAGCCGTTGCACGGCCTTGCGCTCGGCCTCCTCGGCCATTTCCACCACCGGCGCCAGGCGCGCGGCTCGACTGGGCATGGCCATGGCCTATCAACCGCCCGCCGGCGCAGCGAATACCGCACCCAGCTGTTCGCGGCTCTGCGCCATGCTGACGTTTTCGTCCAGGCCTTGGCGCAGGAAGCCGACCAGCTTGGCCTGCAGCGCGATGGCCAGGTCCGTCTCCGGATCGCCACCCGCCACGTAGGCACCCACGCTGATCAGGTCGCGGCTTTGTGACAGGCGCGACCACAATTGCTTGAATTTCTGCGCCTGGCGCAAGTGATCGGCATCGACCACCTGGGGCATGACCCGGCTGATCGACGCTTCGATATCGATCGCCGGATAATGCCCTTCTTCAGCCAGGCGCCGCGACAACACGAAGTGACCATCGAGCACACCCCGCGCCGAGTCGGCGATCGGATCCTGCTGGTCGTCACCTTCCGAGAGCACGGTGTAGAAGGCGGTGATCGAGCCGCCCCCAGCCTCGCCATTACCGGCGCGCTCCACCAACTTGGGCAGCTTGGCGAACACTGACGGCGGATAGCCACGGGTCGCTGGCGGCTCGCCGATGGCCAGGGCAATTTCCCGCTGAGCTTGGGCGAAACGGGTGAGCGAATCCATCAACAGCAGGACATTCTTGCCTTTGTCGCGGAAGTATTCGGCGATCCGCGTGCAGTACATGGCCGCGCGCAAGCGCATCAGCGGCGCATCGTCGGCAGGCGAAGCCACCACCACCGAACGCTTGAGGCCCTCTTCGCCAAGGATGTGCTCGATGAACTCCTTGACCTCACGACCCCGCTCGCCGATCAACCCGACCACGATGATTTCGGCTTCGGTGAAGCGGGTCATCATGCCCAGCAGCACCGACTTACCCACACCGGTACCGGCAAACAGGCCCAGGCGCTGGCCGCGACCGACCGTCAACAAACCGTTGATGCTGCGAATACCGACATCCAGCGGCTGGCTGATCGGGTCGCGGTTGAGCGGGTTGATCACCGGGCCGTCCATCGGCACCCAGTCTTCGGCCTTCATCCCGCCCTTGCCGTCCAGCGCACGGCCAGCGCCGTCGAGCACCCGCCCGAGCATGCTCATGCCCATCGGCAGGCGGCCGCTGTCATCCAGTGGCACCACGCGCGCGCCCGGGGCGATGCCGGCGATGCTGCCGACGGGCATGAGGAACACCTTACTGCCGGAAAAGCCCATCACCTCGGCCTCGACCTGGACCGGGTGATAACTGTCGTCATTGATCACCATGCAGCGGCTACCGACGGCGCCGCGCAAGCCTTCGGCCTCCAGGGTCAGGCCGACCATGCGCAGCAGACGCCCCTCCACCACGGGCTGCTCAGGCAACTTGATCGCCTCGGCGTATCCGCCCAAGCGCTTGCCGAAACTGGTGCGATCAAGGCGCATCAGTAGCTCCAGAAGGGGCATTCAGTTCGATGGACAGATCTGCCGCCGCCGGATGCAGGGCCTGGTCATGCAACTGGTCGAACAGTTGCGCCACGGCCTTCTCCATACGGGTTTCCACAGTGGCATCGATGCGGCTGTGGGCCGTCTCGATGCGGCAACCACCTGGCAGCAGCGCCTCGTCTTCAAGCAACTTCCAACTCTCCTCATGCCGTTCGCGCAGGGCCTTGGCCAGCTCGAAGTCTTGCGGATTGAGATGGATGCGAATGTTGTCGGCGCCCATGGGCAGCAGCTTGAGTGCCTCGCGCAACACGTGGGTGATATGGCTGGAGTCGTTGCGCAATTCGCGACCGATCACCTGACGGGTCACATGGGCGACCAGATGCACCAGGGATTTCTCGATCTGGGTATCCTGCTCGGCGATGGGCTCGAGCAAATGCCCCATCAGCTGTTCCAGGCTTTGCAGCTTGGCGGCCAGGGCCACTTCAGCCTCCTGGCGCACCTTCAACTGAGTGCTGTGAAAGCCCTCGCGCTCGCCAGTGGCGAAGCCTTCGTTGTAGGCCTCCTGGCGGATCGCTTCGAGCTCTTCGAGGGTCAGCGGCTGGACTTCCTCCAGCGGCACTTCCTCGACTTCTTCCTCGATCACTTCTGGCTCAGGTTCCGGCTCCGGCTCAGGTGCCGGGTCGAAGCTAGGCAGCGCCCACACATCGACGCCCTCGAGGTCGCGGGCACGGATCAGGTCGCTGGGGTGTTCAGTAGTAGACATGCTTGATGTTCCCGAAACCAATTTCAACCAGAGCAGCGTGGGTGCGGGCTTGCCCCGCGATAGCGATAGCAGTGACAACCTTGCTGCCTGTTCTGATGCTATCGCGGGGCAAGCCCGCGCCTACGCCACCACCCGGTGAATTCGTTAGATCATCTCTTCGGCGCCCTTGCCGCCAAGCACGATCTCGCCGGCATCGGCCATGCGCCGGGCGATGGTGAGGATTTCTTTCTGCGCCGTTTCCACGTCGCTGACCCGCACCGGACCCTTGGCTTCCAGATCGTCGCGCAGCAGCTCCGAGGCACGCTTGGACATGTTCTTGAAGATCTTGTCCTTGACCCGCTCGTCGGCGCCCTTGAGCGACACCACCAGCACGTCCGAGGACACTTCGCGCAGCAGCGCCTGGATGCCGCGGTCGTCGACGTCGGCCAAGTTGTTGAAGACGAACATCAAGTCTTCGATCTGCTCCGACAGGTCGTTGTCGATCTCGCGGATCGAATCCATCAGCTGACCTTCGACCGAGCTGTCGAGGAAGTTCATGATGTCGGCAGCGCGCTTGATACCACCCAAGGTGGTGCGCGCGGCGTTGGAGTTGCCGGAGAACTGCTTCTCGAGAATCTGGTTCAGCTCCTTGAGCGCCGCCGGCTGCACGGTGTTGAGCGAGGACACGCGCAAGATGATGTCCAGACGCACCTTGTGGTCGAAGTTGCCCAGCACCTCACCGGCCTGGTCAGGGTCAAGGTAGGCCACCACAATCGCCTGGATCTGCGGGTGCTCGTAGCGGATGACGTCGGCCACGGCGCGCGGCTCCATCCACTTCAGGCTGTCCAGGCCGCTGGTGTTACCACCCAGCAGGATGCGGTCGATCAGGCCGTTGGCCTTGTCCTCACCCAGCGCCTGGTTGAGCATCTTGCGGATGTAGCCGTCGGAGCCCACGCCCAGGCTGGTCTGGTCGCCGACGATCTCGACGAACTCGCTCATCACCTGCTGAACCTGCTCGCGATGGACGTTGCCCATCTGCGCCATGGCCACACCGACTCGCTGCACTTCCTTGGGGCCCATGTGCCGCAGCACCTGGGCGGCATCGGTCTCGCCCAGCGAGAGCAGGAGGATCGCCGCTTTGTCGGTGCGGCTCAGCTTGGCGGTAACGGCTCGGTTATCACTCATCGGCGTTGATCCACTCTTTCACGACCTGGGCCACGCGACCCGGGTCTTCGGCCACCAGGCCTTTGATTGCGTTCAGCTGTGCCTCGTAACCCTCGCTTGGGCTCGGCAACAGAATGCTTTGCGGGCCACCGAGGCTGACGCGGTCGTTGGCCAGTTCGCCATCCAGACCGATCATCCCGCCCAGTTCCATGTCGCTGTCGCTGGCAGCCTGCTTGCCGCCACCGGTGATGTTGTTGAGCACAGGACGCAGCACACCGAACACCAGCACCAGTATGAACACCACGCCGAGCACTTGCTTGACGATGTCCCAGAACCACGGCTGCGAGTAGAACGGAATGTCAGCGATTTCCGTGCCACGGTCGGCGGCGAACGGCACGTTGATCACCGTCACGCTGTCGCCACGGCTGGCGTCGAAGCCAACGGCGTCCTGTACCAGGCGGGTGAAGCGCGCCAGATCTTCGGCACCCCACGGCGCACGAGTCATTTCGCCCGTGGCGGCATCGAGCTTGGCCTGGTCATCGACTACCACGGCCACCGACAGGCGGCTCAGACGCCCTTGCTGCTGACGGGTGTGGCTGATCGAGCGATCCAACTCGAAGTTCTTGGTCGACTGCTTGCGCTTGTCGGCCGGGTACGGTGCGAGCATCGGCTGGCCGGTGACCGGATCCATGATCTGCGCGCCGTTGGCATCGAGCAGCGGCTGGCCAGGTTGGACTGCCCCGGCAGGCGGCGCGGCGGCAGTCGCGTTTTCCGGCGCGGCGGCACCGGCTGGCGGCTGGTTGCTCAAGGCGCCAGGCACGCCTTGCGGGCCTTGGCTGCTGGTGCGCTGCTCATCGACCGACTGCTCGCTGCGCAGCGCCGGCTGATCAGGGTTGAACTGCTCGGAGGTGGACTCGGTGGCACTGAAGTCGACGTCTGCCGAAACTTCGGCCTTGTAGCGGTCGTTGCCCAGCACCGGCTGCAGGATGTTGTGCACGCGCTGGGTGAGCATGCCTTCCATGCGGCGGCTGTAGTCGAACTGTTTGCCAGCCATGGTCAGGGCAGTGTCTTGCAACTGATCGGAGAGCAGGTTGCCCTTCTGGTCGACCACGGTGACCTGCGACTTGTCCAGCTCCGGCACACTGGTAGCGACCAGGTTGACGATCGCCATCACTTGGCCCGATTCCAGGGCACGGCCCGGATACAACTCGACCAGCACCGAGGCGCTCGGCTTGCGCTCGTCACGCACGAACACCGAGCTCTTCGGAATCGCCAGGTGCACGCGGGCGGCCTTGACGTTGTTCAGGCTGGAGACGGTGCGGGCCAGTTCGCCTTCGAGGCTGCGACGGTAGCGGGTCGCCTCCATGAACTGGCTGGTGCCCAGGCCCTGCTCTTTGTCGAGCAGCTCGAAGCCAACATTGCCGTCGCTCGGCGCCACGCCAGCGGCAGCCAGTTTCAGGCGCGCACGGGAGAGGTCGTCGGCCTTGACCAGCAATGCGCCGGAGTTGGGTTCCACGTTGTAAGGAATGTCAGCCGCGCCGAGCACTTCCATGACTTGCTTGGTATCCATGCCCGCCAGGCTGCCGTACAGCGGCCGGTAGTCCGGCTGTTGCGACCAGAGCACCACGGCAAAGCCGATTGCCACGCTGGCCGACAGACCGACCAGCAGGCCAACCTGACGCAGCATGGGCATCTGCGAGATGTTTTCCAGGAACGCCATGCCAAACAGCGGCGGCTTTGCCGCTGGCGGGCCACTTTTGGCGGGGGCGTTATCGACGACTGCTTCGGCCATGACTCAATCTGTCCTCAAACCGGCATCTGCATGATGTCCTGGTACGACTGAACAACTTTGTTGCGTACCTGGGTCAGCGCCTGGAAGGACACGGTGGCTTTTTGCGAAGCGATCATCACGTCGGTCAGGTCGACGCCGCTCTTGCCGATTTCGAAGGCATTGGCGATCTGCGACGAGGCCTGCTGGGTATTGTGCACGGCACCAATGGCACTGCCGAGCAGATCGGCGAAGCTGCTCTGCCCCGGCGCCAGCTCAGGCGCGGCAGCGACCTTGGGCAGCGACATGGCATCGGCCTGCATGGCACGCATGTCCAACATCAGACGATTGAATTCAACACCTTGGCTCATGAACTTCTCTCTCCGGCGGCCGCATTTTTTTGACACTCATGCAGCGGATAGGCTGGAGCTAGCAACAAGAGTGCCAGCCCAATCCACAATCGCGTTAAAAATCCTCGATCAGCCGAACAGGCTGGCTTCTACATCCAGCCCGGCATCACGCATCTGCGCCAGCTTGTAGCGCAACGTGCGCGGGCTGATGCCCAGGCGATCGGCAGCCTCTTTGCGTCGACCACGTTCGGCGCGCAAGGTGTCGATGATCATCTGGTATTCATGACGGCGCATGTCGTCGCCCAGGCCACTGGCTTGGCCTGCGGCTTCAGGGGATGCCGGCTCGCCACTGACCGCGACGGGTGCCGACAAGGCAATGGCGCCACTCAGACAGAAATCCGCCGCCTCGATCACGCCACCCTGCTGCAGGATCAACGCTCGCTGCAGCGCGTTGTCCAGCTCGCGCACATTGCCCGGCCACAGGTGCCCCTGCAGGCAGGCACGGGCATCAGCAGACAGGCGCACCGGGGCGTGCTTCATCTTCGCCACGTGACGCGCCAGCAGACGCTCGGCCAACGGTAAGATATCGGCACTGCGCTGGCGCAGCGGACTCCAGGCCAAGGGGAACACCGACAAACGGTAGTAGAGGTCTTCACGGAAGCGCCCTGCCGCCACTTCGCCCACCAGATCGCGGTTGGTCGTGGCCAGCACGCGAATATCCAGGGCGATCGGCTTGCGCCCACCCACCCGCTCCACTTCTCTCTCCTGCAGCACGCGCAGCAGCTTGGCCTGCAAGCCCAGCGGCATTTCCGAGATCTCGTCGAGCAACAGAGTGCCACCGTCGGCCTGTTCGAACTTGCCCGGCTGGGCGGCGATGGCGCCGGTAAATGCGCCCTTCTCATGACCGAACAAAGTGGCTTCGAGCATGTTGTCGGGGATCGCCGCGCAGTTGATCGCGACAAACGCCTGGGTCGCGCGCGACGATTGCTGATGAATGTAGCGCGCCAAGACTTCCTTGCCCGTGCCCGACTCACCAGAAATCAGTACGGTCGAATCGCTGCGCGCAACCCGCGCGGCCAGCTCCAGCAGCTGGCGACTGGCAGGCTCGCAGGCTACCGGCCCTTCTTCGTCGACGCCGCCTACCCGCCCACCGGCATGGCGCTCGACCAGGCTGAGCAGCGCCTTGGGCTCGAAAGGCTTGACCAGATAATCGGCAGCGCCCTGGCGCATGGCTTCGACCGCACGCTCGACAGCAGCGTGAGCGGTCATCAACAGCACCGGCAACTGCGGATGATGACAGCGCAACTGGGCCAGCAACTGGTGGCCATCCATGCCCGGCATGTTGACGTCACTGACCACCAGGCTGAACGCTTCGCCTGCCACGGCTTCGAGCGCCTCTTCAGCAGAACCTGCGGCGTGATAGGCAAACCCACCCAGCTCCAGGGTGTCGGCCAGGGCTTGACGCAAGACCCGATCATCTTCGACCAGCAGCACCTTGATGCCCATCACACGCCCCCCGCAGGCAGCTCGCCGATCAGCGGCAGAACAACCTGCACACAGGTGCCACGACCCACTTTCGAGTGCACCTTCAGCGTCCCTTGATGGGCCCGCACCACCGCCTGCACTACCGCCAGGCCCAGACCAGTTCCAGTGGCCTTGGTAGTCAAAAATGGCTCGCCCAGCCGCGCTAACAGCTGCGCATCAATGCCAGTGCCTGCATCACTCACGCACAGGTGCAATGACTGCCCACGGCGGAACAGGTGAACCTTGACCCGCGCCGGGCCCTGGCAGGCCTGCAACGCGTTCTCGATCAGATTGAGCAAGGCCCCCACCAAGGTGTCGCGATTGCACAGCAACTCTCCCAGGTGAATATCGCACTGCCAGCGCACCGCATGGCCCTGCACATGTGACTGCGCCGCTTGCTGCAGCGCCTGGAACAAGGCCTTTGGGCTGATCCGATCAGACACCGGCAGCTCGCCGCGAGCGAATACCAGCATGTCGCGAACCTGATGTTCCAGCTCATGCAGGCGCTCTTTCAAGTTGCCGGCAAAGCGCTGGCGCGTGTCGCGCGGGAGCTCTTGCTCGGCATCGGCCAGGTGACTGGCATAGAGCATGGCCGCCGACAACGGCGTACGGATCTGATGGGCCAGTGACGCGACCATCCGCCCCAGCGACGACAGCCGCTCATGGCGGGCCAACTGATCTTGCAGGCGGCGGGTTTCAGTCAAATCATTGAGCAGCACCAACTGGCCCGGCTCGGCATCCAGCGAACGGGTGGCGATCGACAAGCGCCGACCATCACGCAGCGACACCTCATGCCCATCGTCCTTGCGCGGGGCAAAGCTGCGGGCGATGACCTGCCGCCACAGCTGACCAATCAGCGGCTCACCGAGCAGCTCGCACGCGGCCGGATTGGCTTCGCGCACAAAGCCCTGGGCATCGATCACGATCACCCCGCCGGGCAGCAGGTCGAGCAGGTTTTGCAAACGATTGGCCAGGCGCTCCTTCTCGTCCAGCTCAGCCATGCGCTGGGCACTGACTACCGCCAGCTCGCCCTTGAGCTCACTGACTCGCGCCTCGAGCATGCCGTACGACTCGCTGAGCTGGCTGGAGACCTGGCTGAACAGCGCGAAGGCCTGTTCAAGGCCCAGTCGACTTTCCTGCTCGACCGGGGTACGCCCCTGCGGATCGGGGGCTCGGGAAATCGTGGCGACTTGGGGCATCGTGCTCTCTCGCGTGACTGACCGTCAAAAACGGTGTGTTGCCTGCGATATAGCAATAGCCGTGCCGGAGATTCGAGAGTGCATTGCGAAGAAAACCACAAGTGGGCGTGGAGCCCCTTGAATACGGGGCCTTGCGCCCCTGCAAATGGTGTGGACATTCGCTTCGGCGGGCCGTCCCTTGCCCGGACCGAAGCAAGCAGGCGTCAATCCTCCGCCTGCTCCTCGCCATCACGACGGCTCATACCGTACTTGCGCATCTTCTCGACCAGCGTGGTGCGACGAATACGCAGGCGCTCGGCGGCCCGAGCAACGATGCCATTGGCATCGTCCAGCGCCTGCTGGATCAAACCTTGCTCAAGGCTACCGAGGTAGTCCTTCAGGTCGAGGCCTTCCGGCGGCAGCATGGCGTGGGTGGAGAAGTCTGGCGCGTGGCCATTGATCGCCACCCGCTCTTCAAGGTCGCTGCGCAGGCTGTCGACCAACTGCTCGTCTTCGTCATCGACGTAGCGGAACTTCTTCGGCAGCTCCGACACCCCGATCACCCCATAGGGGTGCATGATCGCCATGCGCTCGACCAGGTTGGCCAGCTCACGCACGTTGCCCGGCCAGCCATGCCGGCACAGCGACATGATCGATGCCGAGTTGAAGCGGATCGAGCCGCGCTTTTCGTGCTCCATGCGCGAGATCAGCTCGTTCATCAGCAGCGGGATATCCTCGACGCGCTCGCGCAGCGGGGCCATCTCGATGGGGAAGACGTTCAAGCGGTAGTACAGGTCTTCGCGGAAGGTGCCGTCCTCGATCATGGTCTCGAGGTTCTTGTGCGTCGCGGCAATGATGCGCACATCGATGCTTTGGGTCTTGTTGCTGCCCACCCGCTCGAAGGTACGCTCCTGTAGCACGCGCAGCAGCTTGACCTGCATCGGCAGCGGCATGTCGCCGATCTCGTCGAGGAACAGGGTGCCGCCGTTGGCCAGCTCGAAACGCCCGGCACGGCTGGTGATCGCCCCGGTGAAGGCGCCCTTCTCGTGACCGAACAGCTCGCTTTCGAGCAACTCGGCCGGGATCGCCCCACAGTTGACCGGCACGAACGGCGCTTCGCGGCGCTTGGAGTGATAGTGCAGGTTGCGCGCCACCACTTCCTTGCCGGTGCCCGACTCACCCAGGATCAGCACGCTGGCGTCGGTATCGGCGACCTGCTGCATCATCTGGCGCACATGCTGGATGGCGCGGCTGGTCCCGACCAGGCTGCGGAACAGGTTCGGCTCGCGCTGACGACCACGCTCACGGGCCTGGTCGTACATCTCGCGATAGACCTGGGCACGGTGCAGCGAGTCGAGCAGCTGGCTGTAGCTGGGCGGCATTTCCAGGTTGGACAAGACGCGGCGGCGCAGATCTTCCGGGAACTCCGCAGAAGAAATTTCACCCAGAAGCAGAACCGGAAGGAACTCATCCCAGGCAGCCACTGTCTTAAGGAGCCCCAGCACACTGGCTGGCGCATTTACGGTTCCGATGAGTACGCAGAGCACTTCACGACTGGAAGTCAACGACTCCACCGCTTGCTGCCAATCCTGGCTGGAGCACGGGAGGTTTTCTTCGCCGAGGAAGTTCAACACCACCGCCAGATCGCGGCGGCGGGCGCTGTCGTCATCGATCAGGAGAATCTTGGTTTCACGCCACATGCAATAGCAACTTCCCTAGTCATATCGGCGCCCGAGGGCGTGCTCGACATCATTCCGACTGAATGGTCAGTGTTCGGACGTCTGAAATTCGAAAACAGCCACTAGTAAAGTCAAAAAACAGCACATAGTCAAATTTATGGCGCGCAGCTTTTTGCATCTTTCAGTGTCAGCTGAACAGATGGTATACCTTAGCCGCGTTTTTCGCCTGACGGATTTGCGTCATCTCGTCGACTATTGATTGACGCTCACCACTTGCAACCTCGATTAGGTGCCGGTAAGTCTCCAGCAATTGCTCAAGACTTGCCCGCACCGCGCCTTCGTTTTGCGATGCCTCTGCCAGCACGTCCTCGACGCACAAGCGGCATTCGAGGTCGAGCTCGCCCACCGCATCCCAATCGCGTCCGGCCAGGGCGGCCAACAACGCCTCACGGGTCTGTTCGATGCGCTCGATAACCTCGCTCATGACACTCTCCTTGAATCAGCCTTCAGGCTGCTGGTCGGCGATTGCATCCCAACCTTCCTTGACCGTGATCAGCAGGCGCGCGACTTCGTCGATGATCGCCGGATCACTGTTGACGTTGGCCTCGACCAGACGGCGGCTCATGTAGGTGTAGAGGTTGTCCAGGTCGGTCAAGCTGTCGGCGTGGTTTTCCAGGTCCAGGCCTTCGCGCAGACCGCCGATGATGTCGATGGCCTTGCCGATCAGAATACCCTTCTGGGCCACGTCCTTGCGCGCAATGGCGCCCTTTGCCTGAGCCAAGCGGTCCAGGCCACCCTGCATGAGCATCTGTACCAGACGGTGCGGGCTGGCCTCGGAGGTCTGCGCCACGCCATTGACTTTCTGGTATTGCCGAAGGGCCAACATCGGGTTCATGGATCTACCTCGTTGCAGCGAAAAAGGTTGCGTATACCCTGTGTATCGCCGTCACGTCAAAAAACTTTAGCGCCAAAGCGAAAAGCCCGGTGCGTCGATATGACGCTACCGGGCTTTGTGCCGCTGCCGCGAATCAGGATTTCTTGGCTTGCGCGTTGATCGCTTCGAAGATCGAGGTGATCTGGTCGGCCTGGGCTTTCATCTTGCCCAGGGCGGTGTCCAGCGCTACGTATTTCTTGGTCAGCGACTCGGTCAGCGACTCGGTGCGACGGTCGAGGGCAGCCTGTTGTTCCGTGAGGTTCTTGGCGACTTGGTCAAGGTTGTTCTTACGCGTGGCCAGGCTGCCGTCGGTGGCGTTGTACGGATCAATAGCCTTGTTCATGCGCTCAAAGATACCGTTGGTGCCGGTGAACAGCTCCTGCACTTCGGCGCCGAGCTTCTTGTCGTTCATCGCCGCGGTGAATTTAGTGCTATTGAACTCCAGAGTGCCATCTTTCTGGGTATTGATACCTAACTGACTCAGGGTCGTCAGGCGATCCCCAGAGCCGACCTCTGCCAGAACACCGCGGATATCCTTGAGCAGCGAACGCGTAGTCGGATCGTTGGTCAGGGACGCCAGGACCATGTTGCCATCAGCATCAGTGGTGGTCTTGGTCAGCGTTGTGATTGCGTTTTGCAGGGTATTGTAGGCATCCACAAAGCCCTGGATGGACGTCTTCAGGCCATCGTTGTTAGCTGCGACAGTCACCGTGGTTGGCGAGCCGACCACGCTTTTGCCAGTCAGCTCCAAGGTCAGGCCGCTGATCGCATCCTTGACTGTGTTCGAGGCACTGGTAACTTCCAGACCATCGACCTTCAGCACGGCATCCTTGGCAACATCATCGATATAGCCCGCGCCTTCGGTGGCCATCGACTTGGTGCCGTCAATATTCAACGCAGTAATGCCACTTACCGAAATATCGCTGCCTTTACCGGTGGTAGACGAACCCAGGACCAGGCGCGCACCATCTTTACCCGTCACGATGTTGGCAGAAATGCCGCTGGCGCTCAGTTCGCTGTTGATTTGATCACGCACCGATTGCAGCGTTGCACCATCACCGACACTGACGGTGTAGTTTTTACCGCCCTGGCTGATGAGCAGGTCGCCTTTAGGGATAGAGGTACTCGCCCCCCCCACAAAGGCCTGGCTCGCCACCTTGGAACCGGTGGCCAGATTCGCCACCTCGATGCTATAGCTGCCTGCCACCGCCGTATTACCAGCAGTGGCTTTGACGATACTGTCGCTCGCCGAGGTTGCCGCATAGGCATTGAACGACGGGGCGTCCTTTTCGTTGAGCTTGCCCATGGCAGTGGTAAATGCAGTAAGGGCACTGCGCAGCGCACCAACCCCGGATATATACGCAGTATTGTTGCTGGTCTGGCGAGTGATCTGCGCCTGCTTGGCGGCAGTATCAGCCTGGACCAGGGCAGTCACGATCTCGGTAATGTTGAGACCAGACCCAACGCCTGTACTGGGAAGAATCGGGCTTGCCATGCTATGTTCCCTCTCGTAAATACGCCAGTGCCACTCCCGTGGACCTGGCCTTCACTGCATCATGATGTTCGCCACCAATCAAACCTTAGCGTCGAACAGAATACTATTGACATCGCTCAGGCTATTGGCAATTCGCAGTGCCTCTTCTGAGGGCAGCTGGCGAATCAACTCACCGGTTTCGCTGGCGATGACTTTGACCACGATCTTGCCGGATTCTTCATCCGTGGAGAATTCCAGGTTGCGTCGAGTCGAACTGAGAAACTTTTCAATCTCGGTAACTGCGTTGCGCACCTTTTCGGCATCATCGACTACCGAAGCTGGGTGCGAACCCTTGCCACCACTGGTGTCCACCGACCGGTTAACCGCCTTTTCGGAGGCCGATTTTTCGGCGACCGATTTTTCGGCGACCTGCTCGACCGGACGTGCGGCCGGGTAGGATAGATTCAGCTTTACGCTCATGTCCATGTCCACCACCTCGCAATGAAAAGGCGGGGAAGCGCCTCAAAGTGCACTCCCCCGCCAGCTATCATCAGCTATTAGCCGAGCAGCTTCAGAACAGCGGATGGCAGCTGGTTGGCCTGAGCCAGAACCGAAGTCGAAGCTTGCTGCAGGGTCTGCTGCTTGGTCAGCTGGGCAGTTTCAGCAGCGAAGTCGGTGTCCTGTACACGGCCACGAGCAGCTTCGGCGTTTTCGTTGATGTTTTGCAGGTTGTTGATGGTGCTGGTCAGACGGTTCTGCGAAGCACCCAGGTCAGCACGCGAGCTGTTGATTGCATTCAGAGCGTCGTCGATGGCGCTGATGGCGGCGCTGAAGTTGTTCTGCGCGGTGGTGCTGTCAGCACCAGCGATGGTCTTACCAGCCAGGCCGGTCAGAGCAGCGTTGGCACCGGTGGTTTTCATCGCGCCGCTCAGGCTGATGGTGATCTGGTTGGCAGTACCGTTGTTGGAGCCGACCTGGAAGGTCATGACGCCAGCGGTGCCGTCCAGCAGGTTTTTGCCGTTGAGCTGGGTGCTGTCGGCGATACGGTCGATTTCCAGCAGCATGGACTGGAATTCTTTGTTCAGAGCGTCACGGTCGGTCGAGCTGTTCGAGTCGTTTCGCGACTGAACGGCCAGCTCACGCATACGCTGCAGAATGTTGGTCTGCTCTTGCATCGCGCCTTCAGCGGTCTGGGCGATGGAGACACCGTCGTTGGCGTTTTTGATAGCCATGGTCTGACCACGGATCTGCGAGGTCATGCGGGTAGCGATCTGCAGGCCAGCAGCGTCGTCTTTGGCGCTGTTGATTTTCAGGCCGGAGGACAGACGGGTCATCGAGGTGCTCAGTGCATCGGAAGCACGGTTCAGGTTTTTCTGAACGCCCAGAGAGGTGGTGTTGGTGTTAACAGTCAAAGCCATGACGAATTCCTCGTTGGATTGGGTACTACGGCTTCCGGCCTTGGCAATTCGCCGGGTGTGGCACAGAGAACCTTCGTAATAGTTATCGTCGTCAGGGCGGGTTGCTTTAGCGGATTTTCGAAAAAATTTACTGGCATCCTGCCAGCCCAATGAAATCAAGGAGTTGACGCCAAGATCCAGGCAACCAAATGTCCCCTTGTATGAGTCTTGTGGTAGAGCCTGAGCTGGCCTTCGGAGGATTTAGCGCAATCGGGGCGTGAGCGGTTTTACTCGCGAAGAGGCCGACAGGAATAACTCAGTAACCAAAACAAAAACGCCGCCCTGGAATCGGCGGCGTTTTTACGGGTGGCAGCTGTCAGTCACGACGCTCGACGATGGCCGAGCCCCACGACAAGCCCACGCCAAAGCCACTCAAGGCAACGCGCTTGTGCTGCGAGCCGAGCACATGCTTCTCAAGCAGGAGCGGGATGCTCGACGACACGGTATTGCCGGTCTCGACCATGTCCTTGACGAACTTCGTCTTGTGTTCACCCTCATCGAAGCGCGCCGAAACCGCATCGACGATCGCCGCGCTACCTTGATGCAGGCAGTACAGATCAATGTCCTCGGCCTGCAGCTGGCTAGCTTCAAGCAGCTGTTGCAAATGCGCCGGCACTTTGACCAGGGCGAAATTGTAGACCTGACGACCATTCATGAAGAACTTGCCATCAGTGGTACGCAGATGTTCAGCGCCCGAACCATCGCTACCGAACAGCGACTTACCAAGCTGCCAAACGGCATCCTCGCACATCCAGGTCGCCGTGGCTGCGTCACCGAACAGCATGGTGGTGTTGCGATCTTCAGGGTCGACGATCTTCGAATATGGGTCAGCGGTGAGCAGCAAGCCATTCTTCAGCCCAGCCGCCTCCATGAAGCCTTTCATGGCATAGATGCCATAGACATAGCCGGAGCAGCCCAGGGAGATATCGAAAGCAGCGATCGCGGTCGGCAGGCCAAGCTTGTGCTGAACGATAGCTGCGGTATGGGGCAGACCTTCGGCATCGCCGTTCTGGGTGACGACGATGACGATGTCGATGGATGCCGGATCAAGCGAGGGATTGGCAGCAAACAGATTTTTAGCAGCTTCGACACACAGGTCGGAGGTTTCCTGGCCATCGTCCTTGCGCGGCAAGAAGGTCGAACCGATCTTGCCGAAGATGAAATCCTGGTCTTTGCCGAATTTCGCGCCCTGGGCGTAGTTGTCCACCCCTTCGGTAGGCACGTAGCTGGCGATGCTTTTAATGCCAATCATATGGCTTCCCAATTCAATTACAGCGAAATACCCACTGCCTGCGCAACGACAAAACGCCAGGCGATACGGCGGCAACCGATCCCTGACAGCGTGTCCAGGTGCGACGCAGCGGCTCCCGGTTTTCGACAATATACAGTGAAGATGCGCGTTCTGACTCTCAAGTCACGCTCTTTTTGTCGAATAGCCGGGCACCGCCTTGCGCCTGTACCAGGTGACGTTCAAAAGCTGCTGAGGGTTTGGCCAAGAACCTGCACTACACGGTCCTGATCGGACGTGGGTAAACCCCACCACAAAGGCAGGCGCAACAGTCGCTCGCAACTGTGCTCGGTCACCTGCATGTTGCCATGGGTACGCCCATAGCGCTCACCTGCCGGCGACGAATGCAGTGGCACGTAGTGGAACACCGCATAGATCTCATGCTGCTTGAGCACATTGAGCACCTGTTGCCGATCGATACCCGGAGCCAGCAATACATAGTACATATGGGCATTGTGTTGGCAGTGGTGCGGGATGATCGGGCGGCGCAGCAGGCCTTGCTGCTCAAGCCCTGCCAAGGCGTCATGATAGTAATCCCAGCTGGCCAGGCGCTTGTCGGTGATGGCTCGTGCTTCTTCGAGCTGAGCCCAGAGAAATGCTGCGATCAGCTCGCCCGGCAAGAACGACGATCCCACTTCCTGCCACGTGTACTTGTCCACTTCACCGCGGAAGAAGCGACTCCGATCAGTACCCTTCTCACGGATGATTTCGGCGCGCTGGACTTGCTGTGGGTCATTGACCAGCAATGCCCCGCCTTCGCCAGAGATGACGTTCTTGGTCTCATGGAAGCTGAATGCCCCCAGATCGCCAATACTGCCCAACGCCCGTCCTTTATAGCTGGACATCACGCCTTGAGCGGCATCTTCGACCACCCGCAGGCCATGCTTGCGGGCAATCGCCATGATGCTGTCCATTTCGCATGCGACCCCAGCGTAGTGCACAGGCACGATAGCCTTGGTCCGAGGCGTGATTGCTGCTTCGATCAGGCGCTCATCGAGATTGAGGGTGTCGGCGCGAATATCGACGAACACCGGCACCGCGCCACGCAGCACAAAGGCGTTAGCGGTGGAGACGAAGGTGTACGAGGGCATGATGACTTCATCGCCCGGCTGGATATCCAGCATCAAGGCAGACATTTCCAGCGCGGCGGTGCACGAATGGGTCAGCAACGCCTTTTGGCACCCAGTCTGCGTCTGCAGCCATTGATGGCAGCGCTTGGTAAAAGGACCATCGCCGGCGAGCATGTTGCCGAATTTGGCTTCGGCAATGTAGAACAGCTCCTTACCGGTCATGTGCGGGCGGTTGAAGAGAATTTTTTCAGTGCTCATTGCTGAATTCCGCAGTTGGCGCCAGAGTGGGTGGGAGCACAGGTTGCTGCTCAGCACACCGGGGATGTACTGATACGTCCACCGATCTGAGTTCCCTGTTCGAGGTTTTCATAAAAGTACGAGGTGAAGCCGGCTGCAGCCATCGCCCGTTGAATCTCGCCGATGTCGTACTCCAGACGGTGCAACTCGAAGGCTTGTCCATCCCAAGTGGCGAAGCCTGCCCGCGGATCACCGTCACGCGGCTGGCCCACCGAACCTGGGTTGCAATAGACCTTGCCCCGGCCCTGCCAGAGGCACTGGACATGGGTATGCCCGGAGACAAAAACGCTGCCGGGCAACGCATCGAAATAGGCCTGGGACGGCTGCAGGTACTCGTCCAGTGGGTCGGCCCAGCCACCGTGCACCAGGCTGATGCCCAGCTGCTTGGCCTGAAGATCAAGGCCTTCGAGCCAGGCCAGGTTTTGCGCGGTGATGACCTGCGCCTGATAATCCAGGCAGCGATTGGCACTGTTGGAGCGCGGGCAGCGCTCACCCCGGGCCAGGTACCAGTCATGATTGCCCATCACTGAAAACACTTGGCGCTCGCGCAGGGCGTCGCAGCATTGATTGACCTGACAGTAGTAACCCGCGGTGTCGCCCAGGCAGATGATCCGTGACACCCCCAGCGCATCGAGCTTTGCGAGTACGGCGCGCAATGCGCTGTAGTTGCCGTGGACGTCAGAAATGATCCCGATCATGAATCACATAATCCTCTATGTAGCGTACGGCGAAGCCCTGACGCAGCGTTGGCGCCTGCGGCGTCTGCCGATCGAGATAGAACTCCAGGCACATCTTCGCCTCGTTGTAACCGAAAGCGCGGCGAATGGAACTGGTCGAGGAGATACGCGGATTGATCTCCAGCAGGTACCAGTTGCCGTCGCTGCCACGGCGAAACTGCAAATTAGTCGGACCTACCGGTTTGAACGCGCGGCACAACCGGGCGACTACCACGTCGAGGCTTGCGTGCTGGCAAACCCGCGCCTTGGCGGTCGAGCCATCGGAGGCCAGACTGCGCTGGAAGGTGATGCTCGGGCCACTGCCGCCCCGGCCATCACCGAACACTGCAACGGTGTACTCCTGAGCAGCGTTGCCGATGATCGGCTGGGCCATCAGCACTTCACCGAGTAGTGGCGCATAGGCACTGAAGTCGCGCTCCTCGCCCACCCAGACCAGGCCTTTGGAGGCATAGCTGCGGCGCGGCTTGAGCAGAAATGGCAGGCCAAAGGCTTCCTTGAGCGAGCGAAAATCGCCCTTGAGCAGGCTGGGAATCCGGCATGCCTCATCCATGCCGAGCAAGGCCTCATGCATCGCCCACTTGTCTTGCGACAGCTCGATCAGTTGCGCGGCGTTGAGCGCCAGCTGGCAGCCGGTCTGGGCGAACGCCTCACGCTGCTGCGACAGCCAGTGCACATCTTGTTCAATGCCCGGAATCAACAAGTCGACGGCATGCCGCTGGAGCACGTCCAGCAGCCATTGCTGATAGTTTTTGTCGGCAGTCAACGGCGCTTGCTCGAACACATCGCACCAGGCTTGGCCGACCGCATCATCGAAGATGTCGGCGCCAATCAGGCGCAACGACGGGTCGGCGGCACGCAGCGACTTGAGCAGGCCATAGCCCATGATCGCGCCAACCCCGGTGACCATCACGGTCCTCATGCGTTGCTCTCCCGATGAATTCGCATCAACTCGAAACCTCGCTGAATATCGATCTGCGGCACGTAGCCGATTTGCTCGAACAGATCCTGCGAGCAAACGAAGGGCGGCAGATCGGGAATATCGTCTTTGTCTGCGAGAAAGCGCACATCGCCAGGCTGGCCAAAAGCCGCGATGGCCGCCAAGGCTATCTCGGAAAGCCGTGGGTCTTGCGGATGAGCGCAGTTGTACAGGCCGCCGATACCCCCACTGGCCACGCGCGCACAAATCTCGGCCAGATCATCCAGGTGCAAGTAACTGCGCCGGGCATCGTTGCCCCCATGGAGGTTGACGGTATTGCCAGCAGCAGCGTTGTCGGCGATGGCATAGAGCAAGGGTTGGTGCGCACGGCACAGGGCCTGACTGTCATACACCTGGCTGAGGCGCAGAATGCATAGGGTTATGCCGCGGGTCGTGCAGTACAAGCTCGCGACCTCCTCTGCATGGCGCTTGGACAGTGCGTAGATACCGAAATATCGATCGCCTGGCTGATAACCGGCCGAGCGTGAGGACAGCAGGATCACCTGCCGTGCACCACAGCGTTCCGCCAGTTGACAGGCAGCCAGGGTGCCGACGCTATTAGCCTGTTCGGCGCGAATCAAGTCCTCTGGTGCATTGCCGCCAAAATCGGCAGCGGCATGCACCACCACGTCAAACGTGTCGCTGATGTCGGCTGGCGCGCCGTGAATTAGGTCGAACGCCACGTCTGCCTGCCGACGCCCAGCCATTTTCACCGGGCCATGCCGTGACAGCGCTTGAGCAATGGCCTTGCCTAGCGTCGAGGTACTGCCGATCACCAAGCTGTTCATTGGTCGGCGAGGGTCGCTTCGAGCATCAGCGCGCAGCTGAGCTCAGGGTAGTCGATAGCCACGGTACACATGGCGGTGGTGATGTTATCGCTGAGGTTCAGGCTCCTCATCTGCGAGGTCATGAATGGCTTGAGGAACAGCCCCTCTTTGCGCACGACGCGCAGCCCTGCTTGCTCCAGCTCCTCGGTCAGGGTCGCCAGCGAGTAGGCACGCAGATGCCCAAGCTGATGATCACCGGCCCCCAGCGTCATCATGTCATCAAGCAACCCGGCAGCGTGACCAAAGCGACGGTGCAGCGATTGCGCATTCGGCACAAGCACGAAGCAGCGCCCACCGGGTGCCAGGTACTGCTTGAATTTGCGCAGCACCTGCTGCGGATCTTGTACATGCTCAAGGACAAAACCCATGACGATGAGGTCAAAACGCTGCTCGGTTTCGAAGGTCTCGAAGTAGCTTTCGATAATGTGCGCCGGACAGTCCGGATACTGTTCCTGGAACTGGGCAATCACCGACGCTGAACCGTCGATCACCGTGTGCGTGCGAAAGTAACTGGAAAACCGCTGGGTCGAGAAGCCATGACCGATACCCAACTCGAGCAGGCTGAGCTGTGGCCCGCACAACTGCATGATGCGCCGCGGATACCAGTTCAGCATGATGTTGTTGTCATAGGCGTAGCCAAAGCTGTCGCTGTATGCCGCGATATAGGTATCAAGCGTGTTGTTCATCTGTGCCTCTGTTCTCGCATGAGTCGGATCGATGTGCGCAATTCAATGACTGGCCTGCCTTATCCGGGCAGCCAAGCTCGCCGCCAGGCTTGCAGTCGCTCACCCTGCAGCAACCAGTTGTGACGCACCTGGTTGCGCAGCTCTTCGCCCAGCGCCGCTGACGCCTGAGGATCCTCAAGGTGCAGACGGATCGCCCGTATCCAATCATTGGCCGTGTTGTCGACGCGGCTCAGCGGCAGTACATCGCTGCCGACCAAACCGGGGCTCCTGCTGCAGATCAGCGGATGACCACAGGCTGCATGTTGAAGCACGCGCAGGTCTGCCGAGCAGTGGTTGCTCAAGCTGTCACTCATCGGCACCAGGGCCAGGTCGAGATCCAGCGCCGCCAATGCAGGCCCCAGGTCGTTCCACTGGGGTGCCGGGTGACGCTCGGCAAGCAATGGCTGCAGTGACGCCGGGCAATCGCCAAGCACTACCCACTGCACCTCATTGGCCAGCGCCGGCAGCACCTCGCTGAGCAAACCGCTGTCCTTGCCACCCAACCAGCCCACGCGGGGCTTGTCGGCCACGCCGCGCTGCGCGCTCAAACGCCCCCAGCTTGTTGGCAGGGCGCTCTGCAACAGGCACACGTCTTCGTGCTGGCCCTGAAGCAGTTCGGCCAGCATTGGGCTTGCGACCATTACCCGGTCGGCCTGGAGCATGCCCTGCTGTAGACGCTCGAGCAGTTGCTCGGCATTCATGCCAATGGCCAGATCCATCGCCGGCAGATAGCCATCAAGGTCATATACCTTGAACGCCGTCGAGAAGGCCCGCAGCCTGCGCAAGGCCAATAGCCCGTCATCGTCGAGCGGCCGCTGCATAACCACCGTTGCCGGCGAAAAGCGCTCGATTTCAACTGCCGACAACCAACCGGTGGTGGCTGCAGCTTCGATCTGCCCGGCCCGCTCAAGGGCCGTTAGCGGCTCTAATAAGCGTGTCGCAGAGCCTGGCTGCTGCTCGCCCAGGCAAGCCAGCACTTTAGGCAAAGCATCAGCTGAGGGCGACCAGCACAGGGCGTTGTCCTGCAGAGCGAATGCCTCGCCATCGCGCAGGGAAAAATTTCGGTTATAGCCAGGATCTCGGGCTAGCAGCGGCAGCCAGCGCGCATACAAGGCATCTTCCTGCTCGGCGCTCGGCCTGCGCTGGCCGCGCGCGTCCTGTAGAAGGCGGGCATGCGGGGTCCACACGTTGACGTAACCGCCCTGGTGCAGGCGCAAGCACAAATCAGCCTCGGCCCATGGCGCCAGCAGCGGATCGACATCCAGCCCTGCCGCCTGCAGGAACAGTTCGCGCCTGATCATCAGGCATTTACCGCCCAGCGCCGCGCAGCGCTGTTCGAGGCCAAGCCGGCCCATGTAGCCGGCATCCTGGGCTGGCATGCCGCGGAACAACTGGCCAATGCTGGCGCTAGCGCCAAGCAGCAACGCGGCCTGCTGGATGCTGCCTTCGCGGTCGAACAACTTGCCACCCACCGCGCCCACTTCGGCGCGCTGGGCGTGGTTGAGCAGCGCTTGCAGCCAGTCGGGCTCAAGCACTGCGCTGGCCGCATCGAGCAACACCAGGTAGTCACCCCGCGCCTCTTGCGCCGCGGCATTGCACATGGCCGCACGCGACTGACCAGGCATGAACTGGAACACCGCAAAGCGCGCCTCATCCATCTGACTGACCATTTGCAGCCAGGCCAGCAAGTCCGGGTCATCGCTGCCAGGATCGATCAGGATCACTTCATAGGCGTTGTGGGTGGTGTGCATCAGCAGGCTTTCCAGACAGCGCTGAAACGCCAGCAAAGATCCTTCCAGGTAGATCAGTACACTGACGGTGGCGTCTTGCTGATGGCCATAATCGATGCGGTAACGACCCGGCGCGCCGGGCAAGTCGATCACCTGAGCCTGCGGATAACCGCTGGTGCGCAGATGGTCGGTGATCACCGCATGCTCATCGGCGCAGATCTGCGCCCGCACCGCGTTGGCCACCAGCAGCGCATCACTGACGTGCTCCACGGCTGCCTGGCCATGTGCTTGGATCAGACGCAGTTGAGCATGCAGCTCGAAGGCGCGCCCACCCTCAGGAGCAAAGCCATGCTGCTGTAACAGGGCCTCGCGTCGGTAGCACCAATGGCGAGACAGACTGGCTGGAAACGCCAGCAGCAAGTCCAGGTCCAGATCCGGGCGCAGGGCAATATCGACCAAACCGCCCTTCACCTGCACGGCTTCATCGGCATACATCGCCAGGCAACTGGGGTCGCCGTCCAGCAGTTTCAGGGCGGCCGCCAGCAGGCCACAGGGGGTGAACGTCTCGCCAGCATCGACAATCATCAACCACTGGCAATCACTGCGTTCGAGCAGACCGTTGATCAATGGCACAGCTTGCTCGACCCCACCCTCCAGCCAATCGACCTGAGCCTGACTTGGCCGCGAGTTGCCCAGCACATGTACCGTATAACGCTGATACAAGCTTTGCTGCAGGCTCTGCAGGGTGCGGGCCAACGCCTGCGGATCTGCCCCGTCGCGCACCACGATGGCAAGAGTCGGTGCCGCTGGACTGGCCAGGCGTTGCTGGATCAGTTGCAGCGGCGTCGGCTGCGGATAGCGCTGGCGCAGCCAGTCGAGCGCACCGCGCCGATTGCCCTGCGTCTCGCGCTCGGCAGCCGCTTGAGTCTTGGCGATGAAAACATCCAATTGCTGCCAGAACCCTGCGGTGCGCTGGACGTATTGCGTCAACGCCTGTGGCAGGGTCGAACGGGCCTGCTCAAGCGCTTGCGGTTGGTCGAGCATGGCGAAGCCGACATTGCCAAAGAACCCCAGGTTGAGGAACTGCTCGTCAATCCCGTGCCCCGGGATGAAGAGCACCGGACACCCGCAGAGCACAGCCATCACGCAGGTCATCGACCACTCATGGCTGTACAGCACCTCGGCCTTGCGCAGCAAACTGGCCAACTCGGACAGGCTCAGTGGATTGGCGACACTGAGCAGGCGAATATCGTCAGGCAATTGCGTGTAGTCGATCTGCTCCAGCGGATGGCGGTTCTGATAGAGGTAACGACCTTCACGCACCGCGCCTGCCGGCGGCGGCGAGAACAGCCCGATGTCGATCGCCGGCAGGCACAACAGGTCGAACTCGCTCAGCCCCAATCGTTCGGCCAGAGGCGCTGCATAAAAGAACAGCAGATCGTCGCTGCGCGCCTGCATGCCGCGACCAGAGATCGCCCCTTCGAAATTGAGCAAAAAGCGCGAAACCACTGCGCACCCCAAAGGATTGCCCTCGACCACTTCAGGGTAAATGGCGATCGGCGTCTTACCTTCGCTCAAATGGCGCACGGCGATAGCTGAGTCCAGCAACGGCGTCTTCAGTTCAGGATTGACTGTCTCGGTCCGGCAGATATAGGCCTCACGGCCGCTGAGGTTGAGCATGTGACAGAGGTAGTGCAGCGCCACGATACCCGAGGACGTCTCACGGTAGGCAGGTGCCATGATGTAGTAGGGATGCTCGGGCTTGGCATACATCAGACGCAGACGCGCCTTGGCCAGTTCCAGGTCCTGCCCATCCAACTGCAAGGGTGTCGACATCGAGCTGAAAACTCCAAGGTAAAGTCGTTAGTACGCCAATCACCGACTGCGGCGATCAGGCAACATGGCGCTCAAGGAAAGCCGGAGCATCGGCGCCAGTGTTGAACAACAGGTCGATCACGCTCACCGCGTGCTGAAATTCGCCAAACACTTGCCGATACTCCGGATAGCCGGCATAGCTCATATAGGAAACCGCAATACCCGATGCGGCGAATGCCGCTTGGTCTAGGTAACAACTGGCAGCTGGGCCTGAGAGATACTCACTGGCACCCAATGCCTGGCACAGGTGCACCAGGCGTTCGTTGCGTCCTTCTACCTGGCCAAGCGCTTCAGAGCGGTACAACGGCGTATGGATACCGAGCAACTGGCACAAACCGGCGATGAACAGGTGGTTGACCTGCGATAACCCGGGCAAGCTGGCCGCCTGTTCGTAGAGGGCGCGAATAGGGCCTTCCATCTGCGCAAAGCAAGGGGCACGCCGGTAGCTCTGCTCGATGGTTTTCCAATGCGCTGCGGCCCAGCCTGCATCGCTGATCTGCACTTCATTGATGAGCTGGCCCAGTCGACCCTTTTTCTGCACCGCGATGCTCAACCAGTGTTCACCCTGGGCGGTCTTGATCTTGTTGCGGTTGCGCCAATCGGAGCGGGTGTACTGCACGTCGTCGTACAGCACGAACGCATCGACACTGCGGATCAGGTCGAAATATCCCTTCCACGGGATGTAGTTCGATTGCACTATCGCCACTTTCTTTTGCATCGCCAACCTCTACCGCAAGCCGGATCTCCACGCGCCCCTGCAAGCACAAAGAGCGCGTTTTGCTACGTCAATATCCTGCCACTCAGACATAAAAAAGTCGGGCACTTGGCCCGACTTTGCAAATCCCGCGCCAGTTAACCTAGCTGGGCCAGCCACTCAGGCGCGTCAGCCACCGGCGCGACGCTGGCAAACCGCGAGCGACCCGTGAATGACCCAGGCCACCGTTGCGCCAACTCCGGCGCTTGCTCGCCCTGCTCTCCTCGCCCACTGCTCACCAGCAGTTGCGAACGCGGCGTGCCGAGCACTATCAGGCCAGCATCGCGCACTTTCAAGCTCAGCTCGATAGCAGCATCCGGCCCAGACTGCAGGCCTTCACACTGCTCGAACAGCTCCTTGCGGATCATCAGGCACTGCGCCGAAACAGCCGCACAACTGCGTACCGACTGTACCCAAGGATTATCTTGCACTTCAGTCCCCAGCAGACCCTGCCATGGGCTGTACACCTGGGCGTGTGCCAACAACTCATAACCGGCATGGACCAATGTGCCGTCCTGCGCCAGCAAGCGCGCACCTACCAGGCCAACCTCAGGACGCTGTGCTTCATTGAGCAGGCCTTCGATCCAGGCCGGAGAAATCACTTGGCTGTGCTCGGACAGCACCACCAGGAATTCGCCCTGGGCATGACTAGCCGCCAGGTTGAGCAACTGCTCGGCAGTGGCTTGCGCCGGGCCGCCCACCACCCGTACACGGTTGCCCGAAGCCTGCACAGACTCCCCACCGGTCTCGCTGGCAACTGCCACGACGACTTCGTAACGTGGATAACGGGTGCGCTGCAGTATGCCCGTCAAGCATGCCTGTAATTGGCTAGAGCCGGGCTGGCTGGCGACCAGAATACTCACCAGGGGCGTCGCCGAATGACGGAAGTCGATGACCAGCCCCGACCCGTCCTGCTCGCTAACCTGGGCACGGTAACCCAAGTTGCCCAGGTGCCGACCGAGGATGCCGCGCGCCTGCGCCGTGAGGGCTTGCGGTGCTTGCGCGGCAATCAGCAGATATTCGTCCATATGGGCCAACACGCCGGTGCCATGCGCCTCGACCAGACGCAGCAACAAGTCGTATTCCAGCGCTTCGCGCTGCTCTTCGCTGTAACCGCCAAGTTCCAGCACTGCTTCGCGGCGCACCAGCCAATGCCGCGACATCAAGCCCGGCTGGCTGCGCAACAGGTCCAGGTCACTACCTGGACGACGAACAGTGAGCAACCGCCCCGGCTCATCACGCTGCACTTCATCGGCAACGATGGCGTGGCAAGCAGGCGCTTCTCCCAGTTCCACCAACAGGCGCAGCAGGCCACCAGCAAGCAACACTTCACCCGCCTGCATCAGAAGCAGCCACTCGCTCGGCAGTTGTCGAACCGCCTGGTTCAGATGAGTCACCCAGTTGCTTTCGCTAACCTGAATGAAATGCAAGGTATCGCGCGCCGTGGTGATCGCTGGCGGCTTGCCTGCCTTGAGCACGACCAGCTTGAAGTTGCGTATACCACTGGCCAACAGACTGTCGAAGGTGGCCTGCAGGGCCGCGTCATCATTTTTCAGATCGACCACGACGAAAGCGATCGTCGCTCCCGGATTGCGCGCAAGGTGCGCCAGAACACGCTGACGGCCTGCTTCGTCCGGAGTGGCCGCGGCAATGGCCGCCAGGGCCTGACCGGAGGCTGTGGCCTGCAACCATTGCTGCGGGTTGACGCCTGGCACCTGTTCAAGACGCCCCAGCCAGTCAGCCATTTCGCGGGCACGGGCGCTGTCAGCGTCGAGCATCGGCTGCAGCAACTGACAGATCTGCGGGTTGAACAGGCCAAGCGCCAGCGCCTGCCAGTAACGCTCTTGCAGACTTTCCGGCGTATCGTTGGGATGCGTTTGCACCAGCTCACGCTGGCGTACCCACACACCTTCCAAGGCTTTGTGCTGCGCCAGGCCGGTCGGCCATGCGTGACACAGGAACTCAATCGCGCTCAGCCGAGTAAACAATGGGGCGTTGTAGTACGGCAGCTCGACGTACTGACGAGGCTCGAAATCGCGCTCGGGATCATCGATCACGCTGGTCCAGCGCGAGGTGAACAAGAGGTCGGCCTCACCTTGATCGTAAGTGCCACGCACGAACTGATTGAGCACGGCAAAGCCGGTATCATCCGCGCACGCAGCCTGCTGCTGCGCATCCCATTGGCGCAGGACGCGAACCGTCTGCGCCAACCGCTCTTCGCGCGCCGCGGCAGTCAGGGTGCAGGGGCTGAACTCACATACTACGTCGGTTTGCTCGAGGTGAGCGACGGCCCCCTGGGCGAGGATCGCGCAGGA
The DNA here is from genome assembly GCF_014268815.2 of Pseudomonas urmiensis. Classification (NCBI taxonomy): domain Bacteria; kingdom Pseudomonadati; phylum Pseudomonadota; class Gammaproteobacteria; order Pseudomonadales; family Pseudomonadaceae; genus Pseudomonas; species Pseudomonas urmiensis. The sequence goes on along the minus strand of NZ_JABWRE020000001.1, from coordinate 887,166 downwards.
CAGGGCAACCCGGAAGCCGGCAAAGTCCAGTTCATCCGGGACACTGGCCAATGCCGCCTGCAGTACCGGTACCCGCAGCAGCGCACGCCACGCCTGCTGGCCGGCCTGGGCATACTGCTGCAGACGCGCTCGGGTGCCGCAGACCTGGCCAGCAGCGAACGCCGAACCCCGCCGGTGGTAGGCCACCTGCCCTTTGCCCGCGGCATACACCAGCGCATAGCCCTGGGCCGCTACTGCTTGCGGTTGCGCGCTTAGGGCTTTTGCAGCGCCAGCCAGCGCCGCTGGCAGGATGAAGTCGGCATCGAGCGCCAAGCTGACCAGGGGCGTGTCCAGCTGCGCCACCACCAGTTCCAGGCGCGCCTTGCAGACAGCGCCGGTGCAGGTGCTCAGCAAAGGTTCCAGGGCATGGCAAGCGATACCGGCCTGGGCATAGTAGTGAAGCGCTCGGGCGCGGTGATCTGCCTGGTCATGGCCAAGCAGGACAACGGTCACATCAGCGGGCGACCCGGTTGCGATTTCGATCATAGAGCACCTGTCGAGGTTGTCGTTGCAGCACCCGGCAGCGCCGGGTGCCAAGGTTCAGTCTGCCAGCCAGGCGTTGGCCCAGTGCTGCAGATGGTGTTCATTGAGCACGTAATCGCGCAGCACCGCTTCACGCAGCGCGTCGCCCTGGCGGTAGCTGGCCAGCGGGTCGTTCAAGTGCATGCGGATTGCCTCCAGCCACTGCTCGGTAGTGTTTTCTTGCACCCGCGTGCAGGGCAGATAGCCGGCATAGGCTTTGGTGTCAGTGCAGATTACCGGGAACCCGCAGGCGCCATATTCGAGCAAGCGCAGGTTGCTCTTGCAGTCGTTGAACAGGTTCTGCTCAAGCGGCGCCAGGGCCAGATCCAAGTTGAGGCTGGCCAGCTTTTGCGGATAGCGGGCAAACGACAGGGTGTCGTAGAACTCTTTGATGTAGGGACGCAAGCCCTCCGGGCACATGCCGAAGAATACCCAGTCGACTTCATCAGCGAGGGTCTTGACCACGTCCAGCAGCAGTTCCAGATCGCCGCGATGACTAGTGCCCCCGGCCCAGCCCACCCGTGGCCGCGCGCTACTCTGGCGCTGACTGCTCAGGCCGCTCCACAAGGAAGCGGCAAGCATGTTCGGCACGACGCGAATGTCGTGATGCAGGTGCGACAAAGCATCGGCCAGCGGCTCGGTCGAAACCACCACCCGATCACACAGGGCAATCGCGCCGCTGACCAGCTCGCGCATGTTGCTGGGCATGTTGCGGGCATGGTCGTTCTTCTTCGGTGGCTCGATGATGTAATCGTCCAACTCGTAGATCCGACGCGCACTGGAGAAGCGCTTAAACTGCGCCATGTCCTTGAGATTGGCCGGTGTGTAGCGACACTGCAGGATCACCACATCGGGTTTTTCCCGCTCAAGCTCGATTAGGTCAGAGCTGCTGTAGTCGATCCGCCCCTGAATCCAGCCCGCTCGCTCAAGCTCACTGAACGGCTGCACTACCCGATAGTGGCCGATGGCCGTGGCATTGCTCGGCAGGGCCAGCACCGAGGGCATGGCTCTGGCAATGAAGGGGTTCCAGCCGGTACGAAGGCCTGGCTCGAAGTTGAAGTTGGCAAGTTTCAGACTGAGGTTGCGGTTGTATGCCGGATCAGCGGCGACCCAGGCCAGCCAGCGTTCGTAGAAGGCATCTCGATCCGCTTCCAGGCCCTGCGCACAGAGCGCCAGCGGCTCGGCGGCGGACACTTTGGCGACCTTCGAGAACGGCGTCCACACCACCAGATAGCCTGATGTACGCACCCGTAAGCACAGATCGGCATCGAACAGGCCGTGCTGCAAGGCGTCTGCCTCCAAGCCTTGCAACTCATCGAACAGTGCGCGGCGGATCAACAGGCAATCCAGGGCCAGCGCGTTCCAGTTCTGCACCAGGCGCAGACGGTTCATGTAGCTGTCAGCATTGGCCGCGCAACCGACCTGCGAACTACCAGCTGCCCCGTGCATGCCCAGCACCAACCCGGCGGACACCACCGCGCCATCACCATCGAGCAGTTTAGGTCCGACCACACCGACTTCAGGACGCTGGGCATGCTGCATCAACTCTTGTAGCCATTGCTTATCGAACAGCAGGCAAGCGTCATCGAGCAGCAACAGGTACTCGCCTCGGGCGTGCTGGCTAGCCTGATTGAGACTGGCAGCACGGCCCTGGGCAGCAACTGCGACACAGCGCACTTGCGCGCTGCCAAGCTCAGCCATGGCCCGCAACCAGTCGCGTACATCCGCTGAGGTATCGTCATGTGCAATCAGGATGATCTCGAAATGGCTGTAGGCAGTATGCTCAAGCAGCGATTCCACACAGCGCATCAACCTTTGCACATCGTCCATGGCCAGGATCAGAATCGATACTCCAGCGGCCTGCTCATGCAGGTAAGTCACGCGCGCGGTCATACCACCCTCGCCGCCAGACACTTGAGCACTCACCCCCAGGCGCTGTAAATGCGCCTGCACGACACGCGGTGCGTGTAGTTGGGCGCTGGCTTCAGTCAACCAATCGGCGTAGCTGTGCTGACACTGCACCAGCACTTCGGCGATATGCTCGACCACTTGCAAGCCATGGGCTTCGACCAGACGCCAGAGCAGATCCTGGGGCGCCAAGCTGGCGAACTGGCCATCGAAGCCGCCCAGCGCACGAATGGCGGGTACGTTGAATGCAAGCATTCGCCCCACATAGGGCACGCTGCGCATCAGGTCCAGGTTGAAGTCGGGTTTGAAGATTGGGCTGGAGGGCGCCAGATTGTCATTGGCACCCTCATCGGTGTACAGGCACACGCTGTCAGTGCGCAGCGCCATGCGCTCGGCCATGATCACCAAGGCATGTTCATGCAAGCGATCACCCGCACGCAGCAAGAACATCCAGTCGACCTGATCAGCACCTAGCAGCCAAGGGTTGAGCGTAGCCGCCGTCGCCTGCTCAGCGCTCAGGTACTGGGCCTGGCCGCCTGCCACCGCCTGCAGCGATGCAGGGCCTACCACCAACAGCCGATGCGCGGGGTAGGATTGCCCGGCCAGGCTGTCGAGGGTCAGACGTAACCCAGCCTGGTCGCCCTCCTCACAGAACACCACGGGCACGATCCGTGGCTGACTTGGCCATTGCTCGATGCGCTTGGGCAGAAGGCGCTGCTGGCCCGCTGTGAGGCTGCGGCACTCGAGCCACTCGCCATACAGCTCGGCAAAGCTGAGGCTGTTGGTGCCGACGTATTGATTGAAGTTAGCCATCTGCCCGGCAAAATAACGGCGCAGGTCGAACTCCTCCCAGGCAGGTTGCGCCTCGCCGGCATAATCAGCTAGTGGCTGGTAGCGCACCCAACCATCGGCCGGGGCGGCCTCGGCAGTACTGGCACCGAGCATTTGCGTCAGCCACTCGGTTTCGGCCTGGTAGGCACTGGTCATGCTCGATTGATGGCTCAATCGGCCGGGGTGAACGCGCTCCAGGCTCAGCACCTGATCCAGGCTGCACAAGTGGCCACGGCGCAACACACAGGCATACAAGGCCAGGTCCAGGCGCGCAGCAAAGCCTTGCCCGTCCTGAACCAAGGTCGCCATGTACTGCTCGACCTGAGCACGACGCAGCAAGGCGTGGCTCAGCCCGCCAAACAGATTAGGGGCGCTGTCGGCGATACTGGCCAACAGATCAGTGCCATTGAGCACTGCGCTACGCGTCGAAATGACAAAGTTAAGCGCCCGCGACGGCAACAGCACGTCATCGGCAGCGCACAGCAGGCGCTGGCAGATCACCAGACTGATGTGCGGCCAGTCCTGCATAACCTTTGCCTGGGCACGCACACAGCCACCGAACAGGGTGTCGTCGTCACATAGGAACTTGATCATCTGCCCTGAGGATTGCTCAAGGCACGCCAGCAGGTTACGTGCAAAGCCCAACCGCTCGGAATTGCGCTGATAGCGCACCGGCACTGCCGATCCCTCGCCCAGCTCTCGGCAGATCGCCTCGATCTCAGGCCCTCGACTATCATCGCAGACGACAATCTCAAGGTTGGGGTAGTCCTGATACAGCGCACTGCTCAACGTGCTGCGGAAAAACTCAGGATTGAACGCTGGGATGGCAATACTGACGAGGGGGCTTGCGTTCACGAGGGCTCACTTAAGCGGTTGTTCAATCTGTTCGAAGTGATTGGCACTCCATCGAGGCGGGAGTGATTGCTCCCTAGGCCCCGCATGAGCCGCAATCCTTTGGGTGCGGCCGCCGCCAAACCATTCAGCGGCGGCGAGGAAGGCCCGGCGAGCAGGCCCCTCGCTTACCAGGTTTCGATCAGATGTAGTTGACCAGCGACAGGCCTGCGACCTTGGCGTAGGCCTGCAACGAGGCCTGGAGCATGTTGGTCTGCATTTGCAGGCGCAGCATTACTTCGGCCGGATCGCTTTCGCGGATCGAGCTCTGCGTCTTCAGATTCTCGGTGCTCAAGGCTTCGTTGGTCTCGGCCTGGACGTCAAGCGCCTGGCCGCGACCACCAATGGCACTGATCGACGAGGACACCTGGTTGGTAGCGCTGGCGATGTTGCCGATGGCCGAGTCCAGGGAGGCGAGGAAGTTCTGCCGGGCCGCCGGATCCTTGTCCATCGGTGTCATCAGCGCGGTACGCAGCTGGCCGATGGTATCGAGGACATTCTGGGTCTGGTGGGTATCCGCCTTGATCGCGAACGAGTCGCCGGCATCCGGGGCTGTGGAGAGCTCGAATGTCACGCCTGCCGCAGTCGCGGTGAATGGGTCGGCGGCGGTGCCGGTACCCGCCAGCGTGCCACTGCCGATCGGCCGACTGTTTGCATCCAAGGGGGCGGCATACAAATCGAACTTGGTCGGATCGCTGTCGGAAATCTTCAGGATCGCCCCACCGCCTGGGAATGCGGCCTTGTACAGCGACTCATCGGTAATGCTGGCGCCGGTGACCTGGCTGCCGGAAGCACCGTTGCCTGGGCTGCGGGTGCCGCTGATGGAGTCTGGCTTGGCCCCCAAAGTGAAGGTATGACCCGCCAGGGCGGCATCGTAGTCGACCTCGTCACCGGGCTTGAAGGTGATGTCCAGACGCAGGTCGACTCCACGGAAATTGATCGAGGTGTTCTCGCCATTAGGGTCGAACTTGCCGCCCTGGGTCGCTTCCAGGGTGACGTCGTTGCCGTTGGTGTCGGTGATCTTGAACTGCGTACTGCTGGTGAATTCGATGCTGTAGGGCTCGCCACTGCGGAAGCGATCATTGAACGTCGAGCTACCTGAAACCTGGCCGTTGGACAGGCTGATGCGGCCATCGTCGGTACTTGGCACGGTCAGTTGGGTTTCAGTGCGGCTGGTATTCAGCGCTTGCTCGAAAGCGTCATAGCCGGTCTCGTTGGCGGCCAGGCTGAGCATGTCGCCGACCTGCAGCATCAGGCTGCTCTGATCGCCCTGGTAGCTGTAGGTGCCATCAGCATTGCGAACGTAGGGTGGGGTGTCGCCCTTGGAGCCGGAGAACAGGTACTTGCCGTTTTCGTCCTTGCTGTTCATCAGCGAGAACAGTTGGTCTTCCAGCGAAGACAGCTCATCGGCATTGGCCTTGCGATCGGCATCGGTGAAGCTTGCGTTACCAGAGCTCACTGCCAGTTCATTGACCCGCTGCAGGATGGTACCGATCGAGCTCAAGGTGCTTTCGGCCGTGCCCAACGCATTGCGCACGTTGGTGATGTTGCCCGAATACTGCTTGAGCATGTTCTGCTGCTGCTCAAGCTGCAGCAGGCGCGCAGCGCCAACCGGATCGTCTGCGGCAGTGCGCACGCGGATGCCGTCGCTGGCTTCCTGCTGGGTCTTCACCGTGTTGGCGAAATTGCGCTGATAGTTGGCGCTGTTGGTGTTGTAGAACTGCGAAGTGGAAATGCGCACGGTCTACGGCTCCTTAAAGGCTGTTGATCAAGGTGGCGAAGGTTTCCTGGGCCGCCTTGATGATCTGCGACGACGCGGTGTAGTACTGCTGGAACTTGATCAGGTTGCCGGTTTCTTCGTCGATCGAGACGCCCGACAACGAGTTGCGGCTGTCCAATGCAGAGGTGTGCAGCGCGGTCGTGGCATCACTGTCCATCTTCGCCTGACCGGCCTTGCCACCGACGTTGGACACAAGCTTGGCGTAGGCATCGGTGAAGCTGATGCCTTTGCCGTTGTCCCCGACATCGACGGTCGACTTGGTCTGCAGGTCGATCACCGACTGGGCGTTGCGGTTGTCGGCAGAACCTGCGCCGGTCAGCGATACGGTGTAGTTATCGCCATTCTTAGGCGCACCGGAGACGCTCATCTCGAAGCTGAAGCTTTCGCCCGTCGCGTTGCCGCTGGCGTCGCGCATCGGCACCGACAGCTGCAGCTTGTTTTCCTGGCCTGGGATGATGGTGCCACTGCCGATGGAGTTACCCTGGGCGTCGAACATTGTGTACGACTGCGGCGAGCTGGCGTCGTCACCGAACACCAGCTTGACCGGCGTCGAGTACTTCAAGCCATTCTGCATGGCGCTGAGCTGGGCCGAATCGTAGATGTCCAGTTCAGTGGTCAGGGTCGGCTGGGTGATCACCCCGGTACCTTTGTTGCCCGCGCCACTGGTGGCGGTCAACGGCGAGGCCAAGGCCAGGCGCTTGGGATCGGTCAGCACCGATTCGATGCTCGCTGCAGCATTGCGGGTCGGGGTGATCTTGAAGCTGTCACCGGCCGCCAAGCCGCCGCCATTGAGCGACAGGGTGAAGCCGTCGATCACCGGTGGCGGTGTGGTGGTGAGGTCGAAGCTGCCCATCTCGGTGTTGTCCGGCAGGCGGCGCACGGTGTATTCGGTGGCGCTGGTGAAGGTGACCTGGTAGTCGTTGGTGGTCAGCTTGCCGGTGTCCTTGATGGTCACATCGAGGTTGCCGGAGCCTGTACTGTTGCCCAGCTTGGGCACGCTGCGCTCGCTGATGGCCTTGAGGCTGTTGATGTCACCGAACAGGCTGGCGCCAAAGTTGCCGTTCTTGTCGATGCCCTGGGCCAGCTGGCTGTTGATCGCATCGGCGACGACCAAGGCCACCCGGCCGAGCTCGTTGAGCGCAGGGTCGAGGGTTTCCTTGCGGTAGCGAATCAGCCCGCCCAGCTCGCCACCGGTGGTGCTGTTGGTGATGTCCATCTTGGTCGAGCCGCGATTGAGGATCAGGCTCATGCGGGTCGGATCGGTCGCGCTTGGCTCAACGCCGATGGTCTGGGTGGTACTGCCCAGCACCAGTGCCTGACCGTTCTTCAGGTAGATGTCGTAGTTGCCGTTTTTCTGCTCGACGACATCGGCACCGATCAGTGCGGTCAACTCACGCACTGCGCCGTCACGCTGGTCGAGCAAGTCATTGGGCTGACCGGTAATGGCGCCGACCTTGGAGATCTGCTCGTTGAGATCGGCAATGGTCTTGGTCAGGTTGTTCACCTGAGTGGCGAGCGAGGCCATGTTGCTGTTGAGGTTGCTGTTCTGCTGGTTGAGCTGCGACGACAGGGTGTTGAAGCGCTTGGCCAGGGTCTGGGCACTGGTCAGCAGCAACTGGCGCGACGCATCTTCGGTCGGCTTCGCCGAGGCATCCTGCATGGCGCTGAAGAAGCTCTGCAGGGCGGCGGTAATACCGGTGTCAGCGCTCGACAGGGCGGTATCGAGCGGCGTGATCTGGTTCAGGTAGGAAGTGGCGTCGCTGGACAGCGAAGTGGTGGTACGCAGCTGGTTTTCCAGGTAGGCGTTGTACACCCGGCGCACGTCGGCCAGGGTTGTCCCGGTACCGATGAAGACCTGGCCGGTCTGCTGGCCGCCCTTGGTCTTCTGCACGTTTTGCTGGCGCGAGTAGCTCTCGACATCGGCGTTGGCGATGTTGTTACCCAGGGTATACATCCCGGACTGGGCAGCTCCCAGCCCGGACATGCCAATATTGATCAAACTCGCCATGGATCCCTACCCTTAAAGTTGCGTTGTGGTACCGAGCATTGCGTAGCTCTCGTACGACTTCATCTGTCTTGCGATTTGCGAGATCTTGCTGGCGTAGTTCGGGTCGGTGGCGTACCCGGCCTTTTGCAGTTCTCGCACGAACTGTTCTGGGTTATCGGCTGACTTCACCGCATCTTGATAGCGCGAATTGTTCTGCAGCAGGCTAACCAGGTCGTGGAAGCTGTCCTGGTAGGAGTCGTAGGAACGGAACGCTGCGGTCTCCTTGACGAACTGGCCGTCGCGGAACTCGCTGGTGATCGCCCGCGCCTCACCGCCCTGCCAACTACCGGTGGCCTTGATGCCAAACAGGTTGTGGCTACTGCTGCCATCGGTGTTGCGCATGACCGACTTGCCCCAACCGGTTTCCAGCGCCGCCTGGGCCACCAGGTAGCGCGGATCGATGCCGATTCGCTTGGCGGCTTGCTCGGCCATCGGCAACATGGTGGCGACGAACTCGTCGCTGTTGCCAAAGGCTTTCTTCGGCGCCAGCGGTGGCTGGGCCATGGCCCGCCCGAGGATGCGCGTGCCGCCATCGGCAGCAGCGAAGGCTTGCGCCGGCTCCCAGTCGCCCTTGACCACACCATTGACCAACTGCCCATCGCGGGCAGGAATCGCCGCTGTATTGGTTGCAACCGCAGGGTTGCCCGCCGACGGCACGATACCTGCCAGCAACCGATCGGTAAGCTTGCCCGGCAACGACAGGCGCCGCGAATTGAGCGCCGCCACATCGTTGCGCGCAGCGCTGCCGGAGCTTGCATGGACCGGCTCGGCAACCCTATTGCCCCACAAGGCCGGGCCAGCGCCCTCGCCACGAGGGAACGGGCTGGTACTGGCCACTGGGCTCTTCTGCTTGGACAGCTGGCGCACCAGCACGTCCTGCAAACCAATACCGCCACCTTCGCGGGACATGCTCACCGCCAACTGCTGGTCGTACATGTCGCGGTACTGCTTGACCGTCTCGGTGTTCATCGGGTTGTCTTCGGCCAGCACATCGGTGGCCTTGCGCGAGGCTTTAAGCATCTCGCTGATGAACAGCGACTCGAACTCCTGAGCCACCTTGCGCACGTTGGCCTCGCTGTCGCGATCTCCGTGCTTGAGTGACGTCAGGCGATTGAGGTCGGTGTAGGCACCGCTGTCGGCTGGGCTGGAAACCAGGCTCTTGGAGTTCATGCTCGGTCCTCAGATCACGATCAGGTCAGCTTGCAACGCGCCAGCCTGCTTGAGCGCTTCAAGGATCGCCATCAAGTCGCTGGGTGCCGCGCCGACCTGGTTCACCGCGCGGACGATTTCATCCAGCGTGGTGCCGGGGCCGAACTTGAACATCGGCTTGGCTTCTTGCTCGGCGTTGACCCGCGAACGCGGCACCACGGCAGTCTGGCCATTGGAGAATGGCCCTGGCTGACTGACGATCGGATCTTCGGTAATGGTTACAGTCAGGCTGCCGTGAGTGACCGCCGCTGGCGAAACCTTGACGTTCTGACCGATAACGATGGTGCCGGTGCGCGAGTTGATGATGACCTTGGCCACCGCCTGGCCCGGATCGATCTCAAGGTTCTCCAGGATCGACAGGTAATCGACCCGCTGGCTTGGATCCATCGGCGCAGTCACGCGCACCGAACCACCATCGACCGCCTGGGCGACGCCTGGGCCGAGCAAATCATTGACCTTGTCGACGATGCGCTTGGCGGTGGTGAAGTCAGGGCGATTGAGGTTCAAGGTCAGGCTATTGCCCTGGTTGAAACCGCTCGGCACTGCACGCTCGACACTGGCGCCACCTGGAATCCGACCGGCCGACGGTACGTTGACGGTAATCTTCGAGCCGTCGCGGCCTTCGGCGTCAAAGCCGCCGACCACCAGGTTGCCCTGGGCGATGGCGTAGACGTTGCCGTCGATCCCCTTGAGCGGGGTCATCAACAGGCTGCCACCGCGCAAGCTCTTGGAGTTACCAATCGAGGAGACGGTGATATCCACCACCTGGCCCGGCTTGGCAAACGCTGGCAGGTCGGCATGCACCGACACCGCGGCGACGTTCTTGAGCTGCACGTTACCGGAGCCCGCCGGCACCTTGATGCCGAACTGCGAGAGCATGTTGTTGAACGTCTGCAGGGTGAACGGGGTTTGCGTGGTCTGGTCACCGGTGCCGTTCAAGCCCACCACCAGGCCATAGCCAATCAGCTGGTTGGTACGTACGCCAGAAATGCTGGCGATGTCCTTCAGGCGCTCGGCATGAGCGCCGAACGCTGCGGACAAAAGAACGGTTGCGGCAATCAGCTGCCTGAAGTTGAACATGGGCATCCGCACTCAGAAAGGCCAAAGCGGGCTGATGAAGAAGCGATCCAACCACCCGGGCTGGCTGGCGTCGGCAAACGAACCCGTCCCCGAGTAGGTGATGCGCGCATCGGCGACACGGGTCGAGGGCACGGTGTTGTCAGTGGCAATGTCATCGGCGCGCACCAACCCTGCGATACGCACCAGCTCGTCACCGGTATTGAGCGTCATCCACTTCTCACCGCGCACCGCGACGATACCGTTGGGCAGCACTTCGGCCACGGTCACAGTGATGGAGCCGGTCAGGGTATTGCCCTGGGCTGCCTTGCTGTCACCCTTGGTCGCACGGCTGCCGCTGTAGCCGGCTTCGAGCGACAGGTCGCCGCTGCCGAACGGATTGTTGGTGTTGGGCACGGCGCCGAACAACGAGGTCAGCCCGAGATTGGCGGTGCTGTCCTTGTCGATCTGCGAGTTGGCGCTCTTGCTCGCCGAGGTGCGCTCATTGAGGGTGATGGTGATGATGTCACCGACCCGGAACGCCTTACGGTCGCTGTACAGGTTCTGCTCGAAACCAGCCTGGTAGATCGAACCGTTGTTGGCCGACGCCGGCAACGGGGTGCGCGGCAATACCGGCGCGTAGTACGGGTCGTTGGGCTTGGGCGTCGGCGCGACGCAACCGGCCAACAACACCGCCCCCCCCAGGGCGAATACGGACAACAGACGATTCATGACGCTTACCTCACGGTGGAACAGACGCTGCGACAGCGACCTTAGGGTTAGAGCTGCTGGGTAACGAACGACAGCATCTGATCAGCGGTGGAAATGACCTTGGAGTTCATCTCGTAGGCACGCTGGGTGGTGATCATGTTGACCAGCTCTTCCACGGTGCTGACGTTGGAGTTCTCCAGGGTCTGCTGCAGGGTGGTGCCGAAGCCGTTCAGGCCTGGGGTACCGACCTGCGGCGCGCCACTGGCGGCGGTCTCCAGGAACAGGTTGTTACCAATCGCCTGCAAGCCGGCCGGGTTGATGAAGTCGGCGGTCTGCAGGTTGCCGATGATCTGCGCGGCCGGGTTGCCGGCGGTGGTGATCGACACAGTGCCGTCCTGGCCGACGGTGAAGGTCTGGGCATCGTTGGGCACGACAATCGCAGGCTCCAGGGCGAAGCCATCGGCGTTGACGATCTGGCCGTCGGAGTTCAGGTGGAAGGTACCGTCACGGGTGTACGAAACCGTGCCATCCGGCTGCAGGATCTGGAAGAAACCGCGACCGTTGACTGCCATGTCCAGCGGGTTCTCGGTGGTCTGCAGGCTGCCGGTCTGGAAGTTCTTCTGGGTGCCGACGATGCGCACACCGGTACCGACCTGCAGACCCGACGGCAGCTCGCTGTCCTGGGTCGACTGGGCACCTGGCTGGCGCTTGGTCTGGTACAGCAGGTCCTGGAACTCGGCGCGATCACGTTTGAAGCCGGTGGTCGAGACGTTGGCCAGGTTGTTGGAGATGACCGTGAGGTTGGTGTCCTGGGCGGACAGGCCGGTTTTAGCGACCCAAAGAGCCGGAAGCATTTAGTGTTCTCCTCGTGCGCCTGTTTTACGGCACCCGTTCAAATGTGGTTAGCCGATTTGCAAAACACGCGCCATGGCTTCATCGCCTTCCTTGGCCGTGTTCATCATCTTGACGTGCAGCTCGAACTGACGGGACAGCGCCAGCACCGAGGTCATTTCCTCGACGGCGTTGACGTTGCTCGACTCCAGGAAGCCCGACACAACCTTGACGTTGTTGTCGACATCGGCTGGCTGGCCATTGGTGGTGTGGATCATTCCGTCCAGACCCTTGGTCAGGCCCTTGGTGTCCGGATTGACCAGTTTGATCCGGTCGACCTCGGCCATCACCCGCGGGTCTTCACCCATGGCACGGACACTGATGGTGCCGTCTTCGCCGACCTCAACTTTCTGCTCTGGCGGAATGGCGATCGGGCCGCCGTTGCCGATTACCGGCATGCCGTTGCCGGCACGCAGCACGCCAAGTGCGTCGATGTTCAGGCTGCCAGTGCGCACATAAGCTTCGCTGCCATCTGGCGCCTGGACCGCGATAAATCCGTCACCGCTGACAGCGACATCCAACTCACGGCCGGTTTCGACCATGGCACCAGCACTGAAATCAGTGGCTGGACGCTCGCTCATGGCAAAGGCGCGCGCCGGAAAGCTGTCACCGAACACCGGCATCGAACGCGCCTGCTCCAGGTCACGCTGGAAGCCGTTGGTGGAAATGTTCGCCAGGTTGTTGGCATGGGCCTTCTGCGCCAGCGCGTTCTGGCTGGCGCCGGTCATGGCCACGTAAAGCATCTTGTCCACAGTCATCCTCCGCTGCACTGGCGATTACTTGCCGCTCGCCGTTGCTGTACAGGCAATAAAGCAAGTTCCGAACCAACTTTTCAAAAGCATTAAAAAGCCCGTAAATACGGGCCTTTGCGGTACATCAGGGAAAGGTCGACGCCGGATATCCGGCGCCTGCTTGCCGATGACGGCAAACCGATTACATGTCGCGGCAACCGCCGTTGTTGAACGGGCCGGCAAATTTCTTCCACCCCTCCCCTGGCGACCATTGGGAGCAGACCAAACGACCATCGACCTGGCTTTCCCAGCGCCACCAGGGCGCAGTGGCCGCCTGGGCCTGGAGCAGGAAGAAGGCGGCGGCGCAGGTGATGATCAGTTTTTTCATGGACTATTCCGTACGCTGGGGAAGTGGGGCTGCACAGCAACCCCAACCCCCAAGACAACCATCAGGTCATCTGAATGATGGTCTGCATGATGGTGCTTTCAGTGGAGATGGTCTTGGCGTTGGCCTGGTAGTTGCTCTGCGCCTTGATCAGCTCGACCAGCTCTTGGGTCAGGTTGACGTTGGAGGCTTCCAGCGAGTTGGATTCAACGCTACCCAAGGTGCCGGTCTTCGGCGCATCGATGCCCGGGATACCCGAGGAGAAGGTCTCGGTCCAGCGCGTACCACCAACCTGCTGCAGACCCTGCTCGTTGGCGAAACTGGCAATCGCTACCTGGCCAATGGCGCGAGATTGCTGGTTGCTGAAGCTTGCGAACATCACACCCGTGGAGTCGATGCTCAAGCTCGACAGGATACCGGTGGCATAACCATCCTGGGATTGCGACATACGCGCAGTCTCAGTGTTGTAGGAGGTGGTGCTGTTCATCGACAGACGCATGCCTGCGGCATTGCCTTCAGCACCATTGGCCGCCCAGTTACCCGAGGCATCTTTGGCCGCTGGCACCCAGCCAGTCATGGTGAAGACATTGTTGGTAACGCTGAACGAGGCGCCAGCTGGGTGACCGGTGTTATCTGCGCTCATGGAGCTTACCGAACCGTCGCTGTTGAAGCTGATGGTGCCAGTCAGCGGGACCTCACTGCTTGGGTCGAACGGGTTGCGCCCATCGACCAGGGTGTACATGGTCCACTCGTTGGTACCGGTCTTACGATAGAACTGCTCCATCGTGTGCTCGTTACCCTGGCTGTCGTAGACCTTGGTCGGGAACGACTTGGTATAGGTGGTTTCATCCGACGGGTCGAAGACCTTGTTGGGCACCAGCACCGGCGGCGTGGAGTTGTTGCCGTCATCGACCATCAGCGGAATGGAATCAGCCGAGGAGTTGAGGTTGATGCCTTGGTCGATCAGGGTAGTGGACTTCGGCGCCAGCGCCGAGGTGTCGATCTTCAGGTCGCTCAACACGCCCTTCTGGATCTTGCCGCTCGAGTCGGCGGCGTAGCCTTGCAGGCGCAGGCCGTCCGAGGTGACCACGAAGTTGTCCTTATTGGTCTGGAAGGCGCCAGCACGGGTATACACCCGCGAGCCGTTGTCGGAAAGAACGAAGAAGCCCTGGCCCTGGATACCCATGTCCAACACGTTGCCGGTGTTGTTGATGTCGCCCTGGGAGAACTGCTGGGACACCGCAGCCAGACGCACGCCGTTACCGATCTGGTTCTTGCCCACGCCCAGGCGGTTGGCGCCAGCGTAGACGTCGGCGAACTCGGCGCGCGAGGATTTGAAGCCGGTGGTGTTGACGTTGGCAATGTTGTTGCCGGTAACGTCCAGTTGCTTGTTGGCCGCGTACAGACCGCTAAGACCGATATTGAAAGACATATAGCTACTCCTTTTGCCGTTCTAGTCGGCCTTAAATCCCGATGGTTTGGACGTCGGACAGGGAAACTTTCCCCACCCCTGCAAGGTTGAGCACCATCTCGCCATTGGCACTGAAGCTGACGCTGGTTACCTTGGCCGGCAGCAGGGTGTTCATCTGCACCGACTGGCCTTCCACGGTGGTGGAGGCAGTGAAGGTATAGGTACCCGGATCGACCTTCTCGCCCTTGTCGTTGGTGCCATCCCAGATGAAGTCGGCATAACCGGCTTTCTGCTCGCCCAACTCGATGGTCTTGACGGTGTTGCCGTCCTTGTCCTTGATGGTGATCTTCGCTTCGCTGATGGCCTGCGGCACAACGAACTGGGCATTGAAGCTCTCAGCCGTGTCGACCACCGCCTTGTCGTTCTGCACGATCACCGAGCGACCGACCAGCGAAGATGCCTGCAGGGCCTGGGACGAGCCCAGCGAGTTGGTAATGGTATTGACCGACTCGTTCAACGAGGTGATGCCTTCCAGGCTGCTGAACTGCGCCAGCTGGGCAACGAACTCGCCGTTTTCCTGTGGGTCCAGCGGGTTCTGGTGCTGCATCTGGGTAACCAGCAGCTGCAGGAACGCATCCTTGCCCAAGCTATCGGTACCGGTCTTGGACGCCGTATCGGTCGTGGTCTTTTTAGTGCCGGTGCTGACGCCCGATGCCGAGATCACATCGTTGAGGTTCACACCGTTTGAAGTATCGATTGCCATGGTCCGGATTCCTTATCACTGACCCAGGGTCAGTACTTTCTGCATCATGGTCTTGGCAGTGTTCATCAGCTCGGCGTTGGTCTGGAACGAACGGTTGGCGGAGATCATGTCAGCCATCTCTTCAACCACGTTGACGTTCGGGTAGTAGACGTAGCCGTCCTTGTTCGCCGCCGGATGATTCGGCTCGTAGCGCGCTTCAAGGTTGCTCTGATCTTCCACGATGCCCATGACCTGCACACCCTGACCGGCTTCACCCTGATCCTGGAACAGCGACTGGCCTACGCCACCCTGGGCCTGCTGGAAGGTGGTGGCGAACACTGGGTGACGCGCACGGTAGGTCTGGTCGATGCTCGAGGACACGGTCTCGGCGTTAGCGATGTTCGACGCCACGGTGTTGAGGCGGGTGTTCTGCGCACTCATGCCGCTACCGGCGATATTGAAAACGTTGGCAAGGGACATGGTCACTCTCCGCGCAGGGCCGATACCAGCCCTTTGAATTTACTGTTGAGCATGGTGAAGCTGGCCTGGAAACCGATCGCGTTTTCGGCATAGTTGGCCTGCTCGATCTGGGCATCCACGGTGTTCTGGTCGATCGACGGCTGCATCGGCGTGCGGTATTGCAGGGTGTCGTCGGCCATGGCCAGGCCTTCGGCCTCGATATGCCGGGTGTTGGTCCGGTCCAGGGCAATACGCCCCTTCTGCTGCTTGTCGGCCTCGGCAGCCAGCACCGAGGAGAAATCCAAGTCGCGCGCTTTGAAGTTGGGCGTGTCGGCGTTGGTAATGTTGTTGGCCAGCACTTCAGCGCGCTGGGCGCGGAAGCTCAGAGCCTTTTCGTGAATGCCAAGCGCCTTGTCGAAACTGATGCTCATGTCTGGAAACCTTCGACGGTTGACCGGAGTGTCGTTGGCCAAGCTATAGCAAGGCCTGTGCCAATCTTGGAAAAGCCCGGAAAGCCTGGGCTTGGGCCAACTCGACCAACGCCGTCATGCCAGAAAAGCGGCAAACTGCTTCCGCTCACGCAGCGGCAAGCGGCAATCGATCAGCGGCAAAAGCGGCAAAGCAAAAAATTGACGCCAGGCAAAAGTGTCAATTAGCCATCAATTACGCTAGCATCCGCGACCGCGCTGATATGTGGCATGAGGCCACTATCTTATGGATCGAAGGTCTCACGCCACGCATGGATGCGCGTTGTTTTCCCACTGTTTTCCAAGGAAAGAACCCGTGGCTCCGTTGACCTTCCGCAAAACCTTGCTGGCCCTGGCCATCACCACCAGCGCCCTGCCCGCCTTCGCCGAAACCGTGCAACTGACCAATGCCGGCTACAAGAGCGAACACCAGACCCATAACGGCGACCTCGAATTCACTGGCAGCTATACCGGCGGCAGTGACGAAGACGCTATCGAGCTCAATGGCTCGACCATCACCGGCAACCTGATCCTCAACAGCACCATTAACAGCACCGGTGATTTTGCCGGTGGCGTCGACATGGACAGCTGGGAAGACAACCTGGGCTGGGCACGCAACACCATCGAAGGCGACGTGATCAACAAAGGCAGCATCACCGCCACGGGCGGTGGCGCCAACGCGCTGATGATCGATCCGGCCTACATCGGCGGCAGCGTAATCAACCAAGGCTTGCTGGCAGCGATTGGCGAACCGCTGGATGACGATGGCGAAATCGACGTGGCCCGTGCCCTGGACTTCTCCGGCACCTCGCTGATCGAAGGCGACCTGGTCAATGCCAGCACCGGCCGCATCGTCGCCAAAGGTGAAGACTCGCGCGGGATCAACCTCGAAGGCGGCACCATCAAGGGCAAGCTGATCAACTTCGGCACTATCGAAGTCAGCGGCGATGGCGCCACGGCCATCGACGCCACCACCAGCAAGTACGGCGACATGGTTGACCTGGCGGGCATCGAAAACCACGGCACCATCATCGCCACCGGTGAAGATGCCAACGGCATCATGCTCGATGGCGCCAGCCTGAGCAGCGCCGACGGTGTCCACCTGCTCAACACCGGCAAGATCATTGCCCAAGACGCCGCGATCACCATTGGCAACGTCGATTTCGATGGCCCTGGTCTGCAGCCTTGGTATCAGCAACACGGCGACCTGAACATCTACAACAGCGGCAGCATCATTTCCCAGGATGAAGCCATCGACGCTTCCGAGGCTAACCGCCCGGTCGAGCTGATCCTGCGCAAAGGCAGCGTCATCGTCGGCAACCTGATCGACCTGTCGAACATCGAAGTCGAGGGCGACACCTCGTTCACCGGCACCGACAGCAGCGCCGATGGCGCCAACATTCGCCTGAAGGATAACGGCTGGATCAATGTCGGCTCGGCCAGCGACAACCTGGCCACCACGCTGTCGCTGCAGTCGGCGCACACCAGCATTGCCGGCAACCTGTACGTAGCGGGCAACTCGGCACTGGGCCTGACCCTGGGTGCCGACACCGATCCGTCGCGGGCGGTGGTACAGGTCAGCGGCACTGCCGAATTCGGTCAAGGCGCCCAGTTGAAACTGGCCGCGCGCGGCAACGACTTCAGCGCCAACGGCAGCAGCTACACCTTGATCGAGGCTGGCAAACTGCAAGTGCTCGATGCCAGCGGCGAGAATGTCGACCCACAAGGCACCATCGCCGTCACCAGCACGTCGGCCCTGCTCAATGTCGACAGCAGCGTCATTCGTGACAATCAAGTGGTGGCGGTGGTCACCACCAAGAGCCAGCAAGGCATCGACCAGATCCTTGAGCAGCATGGTGGCTCGGACAACCACAAGCGCTCGCTTGGCGCCCTGGTCCAGGACGGCATCCTGGGCAAGCTGGGCGAAAACGATCCACTGCTGCGCGCCGCGGCAAATGCCAGCGGCGCCGAGCTGGCCAAGCTCGCCGAGCAACTGACCCCGGAAACCAACGGCGGCGCCACCCAGGCTGCCACCACCAGCCAAAGCCTGGTCAGCAGTGTCACCAGTAGCCGCACCAGCGGCCTGCGCGGCGCCTCTTCCGGTGAAGCCTTCAAAGAGACCGGCGTGTGGGTGCAATCGCTGTACAGCGATGCCACTCAAGGTCAGCGTGACGGCATCGCCGGTTACAACGCCTACAGCCGCGGTATCGCCGTCGGCGCCGATGGCAAGCTCAACGACCAGCTCACCCTGGGCCTGGCGTATAGCTTCATCAACACCGACGTCAACGGCAAAGGCGGCAACCAGACTGAAGTCGACAGCCACGCCTTCACCCTGTATGGCGGCTTCGAGCAAGGCAACTACTTCGTCGATGCCAGCTTGACCTATGGCTTGAACGACAACCAAGGCAAACGCGAGATCGCTGGCACCAAGGCCAAGGCTGACTATGACAGCGACCTGCTCGGCCTGAACCTGGTCGGTGGCTACACCTACCGGATCAGCCCGCAGTTGCTGGTCGAGCCACGCTTGGCTGCGCGTTACAGCCGCGTGGAAATCGACGGCTACCGCGAGAAGGGCTCGTCTGCAGCTCTGAAGGTCGAGGACCAGCGTTACGAAGCCATCGAGCTGGGTGCCGGCGTGCGTGTTGCGGGCAGTTACAACCTGGGCGCCGGCACCCTGGAGCCGCAGTTCAAGCTGATGGCCTATCACGACTTTGCCGCCGACGAGGCCAGCAGCACTTCGACCTTCCTGCTTGGCAACACGCCGTTCGTGACCCATGGCGCCAGCGCCGTGCGTGACAGCTATGAAGCGGGTGTGGGCGCGGACTACAAGCTGGGCGCGGTGACCCTGGGCCTGAACTACGACTACATCGGCAAGTCGGGCTTTGATGCCGACGTGTTCTCGGCCAAGGTGCGCTACGACTTCTAAGCCTGCCCTGAGATAGCACTGCGGCTTGTCTGGCGATAAGCCCAGTGCAAGCAACGCAAAACAAAAAGGCCGGTGTCTCGCGACACCGGCCTTTTTACATGGGCCAATCACTTGGCCTGATAGATGATCCCCGGACTGCACTGAACCATCTGGTAGTGATCCGGCAAACCGTTGAGCGCCTCCGAAGCGCCCAGGAACAGATACCCGCCAGGCTTGAGCGTGCTGTGAATACGCAGCAGGATGTCCTTCTTGACCTGAGCCGAGAAGTAGATCAGCACGTTGCGGCAGAACACCACATCGAACTTGCCCAGGCTCGCGTAACTATCGAGCAGGTTGAACGAGCGGAACTCGACCCGGCTGCGAATCGGCGCCTTGACCGCCCAGCGCCCCGGCCCTTTCGGGTCGAAATAACGCTGCAGACGCTCTTGCGAGAGGCCACGGGCAATCGCCAGGCTGTCGTATTCACCACTTTTGCAGTTGGTCAGCATCGCCCCGGATAGGTCGGTGGCGACAATCTGCGCGCCCATTTTCAACTGGCCAAGGTTGCTGCGCTCGAACTCGTCGATGGCCATCGACAGCGAGTACGGCTCCTGCCCGGAGGAGCAAGCCGCCGACCAGATGCGCAGACGCTGCCCAGGGTTACCCTTGAGGAACTCAGGGATGACTTTGTTCTTGAGCACTTCGAATGGATAGGTATCGCGAAACCACAGGGTTTCGTTGGTGGTCATGGCGTCGACCACCTGCTCACGCAGGCCGCTTCGCGGTTGGCTCTGAATGCGCTGCACCAGCTCACCCAGAGACTTGATGCCCTGCTGCTCCATCAGCTTGTTGAGACGGCTGGAGACCAGGTACTGCTTATTCTCGCCCAGCAGGATGCCACAGGCTTTCTCCAGGAAGACCCGGAACTGTTCGAAATCCAAATTACCCGTAGACAATGCTGCCGCCTCTTTTCAATCGCTGGGGCCGGGGACGTGCCCCGGCCGTTTCAATGCGTCGCGTTGATCCGGTCGACCACCCGTTGGGCAAGGTCGTCCGGCTTGAACTTGGCCAGGAAGTCGTCGGCGCCGACTTTCTTGACCATGGCCTGGTTGAACACCCCAGACAGGGAAGTATGCAGGACGATGTGCAATTTTTGCATGCGCGGATCGCTGCGAATCTCTGCGGTAAGGGTGTAGCCATCCATTTCTGGCATTTCAATGTCCGAGATCATCATCAGGAACTCATCTTCCGGACGCTTACCCTCATCGACCAGCTTACGCAGGTAATCCAACGCCTGACGGCCATCATTGAGCGCCACCACCTCGACCCCGACGGTTTGCAGGCAGCGACTGACCTGCTTGCGCGCCACCGACGAATCGTCGACTGTCAGCACTCGCAGCAGTACCGCCTTGTCCTGCACCTCGGCATCGACCACGCCGGCAGACACCGACTCGGACGACGGCGACACTTCGGCCAGCACCTTCTCGACGTCGATGATTTCCACCATGCGGTTGTCGACCCGGGTAACCGCGGTCAGGTAATGGTCGCGACCGGTGCCCTTGGGTGGCGGATGAATCTCTTCCCAGTTCATGTTGACGATGCGTTCGACCGAATGCACCAGAAAGCCCTGGGTCTTGGTGTTGTACTCGGTGATGATCACGAAGCTGTTGCGGGTTTCTTCCTTCAGGCCCGGCAAGCCGGTAGCCATCGACAGGTCAAGAATTGGGATGGTCGCCCCGCGTATGTTGGCAACGCCGCGTACCACCGGATGAGACTTGGGCAACACGGTCAATTCCGGGCACTGCAGCACCTCCCGGACCTTGAACACGTTGATGCCATAAAGCTGATCGCCATTGAGGCGGAACAGCAAGAGTTCCAGGCGATTCTGCCCAACCAGCTGCGTGCGCTGGTTGACCGAATCCATAACACCAGCCATGCCAGACTCCTTTACATTTTTTGCCTGCCTATAAAGTCGGCACGGGCTTTGCTTTTTTGAGCGCTATGTACACGAAAACGACATTTTTCCGACGACTGACGCGCCTGCTGGCCGGCCACTTGGCCGTGTTGTGCCTGCTCGCCCCCAGCACTCGCGCGCTGGCGGACACAGTAACCTTGCCTGAACAGCTTATCGGTGTCACCCAAGGGTTTCTTGAATTCACCGTCGAAGATTACCTGGCCACCACCCAGACCCCGGGGCGTTACGAGATCCAGGTCAACACCCTCGACCCACGGCTGCGCATGCCGCTGTGCAGCCAGGCGCTGGACGCCTCACTGGAAAGCCCAGCGCAGCCGCTGGGTCGGGTCACGGTGCGTGTGCGCTGTGACAGCAGCGCACCGTGGACAGTGTTCGTCCCGGCGCAGGTCAA
The DNA here is from genome assembly GCF_014268815.2 of Pseudomonas urmiensis. Classification (NCBI taxonomy): domain Bacteria; kingdom Pseudomonadati; phylum Pseudomonadota; class Gammaproteobacteria; order Pseudomonadales; family Pseudomonadaceae; genus Pseudomonas; species Pseudomonas urmiensis. The sequence goes on along the minus strand of NZ_JABWRE020000001.1, from coordinate 865,815 downwards.
GCTGTTCCGTGAGGTGGTGGTGATGGTCCGTCCACTCAAGCGCGAGAGTGTGGTGGGCGAAGGCGATGTCGCCTTGCGTGAACGCGACGTCGGCACACTCAACCAAGGTTTTCTCAGTGACCTGGACCAGGCGCTGGGCATGAAGCTGTTGCGCCCGGCCGTGCTTGATCAGGTCTTGACCCCGCAACACCTGGAACAGGCCGAGGTGATCCGTAAGGGCGATCACGTGGTGATCATCGCCCGCAGCGGCAGCCTGAGCGTGCGCATGCCCGGTGAAGCCCTGAGCAAGGGCGGCCTGAGCGAACAGATCCGGGTACGCAATCTGAACTCAAAACGCGTAGTGAAGGCGCGGGTCACCGGACCCGGGCAGGTCGAGGTGGCCATGTAGCAGGGCTGGCGGTAAGGAACCGCTTTACCTAAACTGTGTCAGAAAACGGGTTGCGCGAGCTTGCTGACAAGCGGCTATGCATTTGTGCCTAAAGTTTTTTTCGGGGTGGCCGAAAACAAGGCAAGCGTCCAAATACCCAGAGGTTTCTGATCATGGTCATCGACTTCAGTCGTTTGAATAACTCTCCGTCCGTTACGGGCGGCGTTCGCGGCACTACCGCGACCGGCAACGCCGAGAAAACCGGCGAAGCCAGTGAAGCGCCAGCGCGCTCCAGCGTCAGCGGAGAAGCGGTACACCTCAGTCAAGAGGCCCAGCAGTTGCAGAAGATCAGCGACAAGCTGCGCGATCAGCCGGTGGTCAACAGTGCCCGTGTGGCCGAGTTGAAGCAGGCAATCGCAGATGGCAGCTACCAGGTCGATGCCGGCCGGGTCGCCAGCAAACTGCTAGATTTCGAAGCTCAGCGCTGACCCTTCGTCGCGCTGACTTCTAGGACGCTTTAAGCCAAGAGCCAGCCATGCACGATACTACCCTGCTGCAATTGATCGAAGACGACATCGCCCCTACCCAGGAGCTGCTCGAGCTGCTACAGAGCGAAGCAGTGGCCCTGCATGGCCGGGAAATGGTCGCGCTGGAAGAAATCCTGGCGCGCAAACAGTCGTTGATCATATTGCTCGAACAGCAGGGCCAGCGGCGCAACAACCTGCTCGCAAGCCTTGGCCTGAGTGCCAATCGCGCCGGCGTGCAGGCACTCGCGGCGCAGTCGCCAAATGGCGACTTGATCTTGCAGCAACTCGATGTGCTGACCCAACTGATGGACACCTGCCAGCAGGTCAACGAGACCAATGGCCGGATCATTCAGATGCAGCAGCAAGTCACGGCCAACCAGATCAGAATCCTCAACGGCGGCGATTCTCCGTCGCTGTACGATAGCCGTGGCGCGACCTCGCCACTGGCTAAGCCTCGGGCGCTCAGCCAAGTGTGATTATTTCTATCAAGGCACGGAACATACTGGCAAAATGCCGTTACTTGCGTGTGTTGTTTTTGCCTGGAGATTGATAACCCGTGTTCAATGAATCCGATGCTCCCCAGCCGCCTAAGGTGCTGAGCACTCCGTTGGAGATTGCCGCCAACCTGCGCCAGCTGCTGGATAGCCACGATCCGCTGATCATCACCTTCCATGAGCGCAGCCAGCGATTCCAGAGCTACGTGGTGCATGTGGACCGTGACAGCAACACCTTGGCGCTGGACGAGATGATCCCGCGCGACGGCGAAAAATTCATCGAGAATGGCGAACCCTTCCGCGTCGAAGGCTTCCACGACGGTGTCCGTATAGCCTGGGAATGCAACACCCCGCTGACCATCACCGAAATCGACGGCCACCGCAGCTACCGCGGCCCACTGCCGGAAGAAGTGACCTATCACCAGCGGCGTAATGCCTTCCGCGCTGCGTTGAAGCTGTCGCAGCTGGTCGATGTCACGCTCGATGGCACTCACCTCAAGGGCAATGGCGCGCTGCGCGGCAAGCTGCTGGATATTTCCGCCACCGGCTGCAAGATGCGCTTTGACGGCAACGTCGAGGAGCGCCTGCAACTGGGGCAGGTGTATGAGCGCTTCAAGGCAGCCAACCCGCTGGGGCTGAACGATGTGATGGTGGAGTTGCGTCACCTGCATTACGAAGAGCGGATCAACACGACGTTTGCCGGTGTGCGCTTCCATAACCTCAATGGTCAGGCGCAGCGCAAGATCGAGAGTTTTGTCTACCAGCTGCAGCGTGAGGCGCGGCGGTTCGACAAGGACGATTATTGATTTTGCTGCAGAAATGAAAAAGCCACCCTCGGGTGGCTTCTCTATTTGTGCCAGCAGGATTCAAGCCGGCTTGTCGACTTGCGCCGCAGGCATGTCCTGCTCTTGCTGCTCATCCTCGGTATCTTCCGCCGCAATCGGCGCCTGCATCACGTCTTGCACCGTCTGCTCATCGACCCGTGGGTCGAGGGCTGCCGACAGCGGCGAGCCAGCGGCCGGCATCGCCACGTGGCCCAGCGGTGCGTCCTGCACCTGGTGCAAGCCCGTAACCGCTTTAGGCCGAATGCGCCATACCAGCACCAAGGCGAAGAACAAGAAGAACGCATACAGCATCTGCGGGCCCAGCACCTTCATCAGCACCCCCGCCGCCAACGGCCCGATACAAGCGCCCACGCCATAGGTCACCAGCAGCATGGCGGTCAGCGAGACCCGCCGTTCACTCTCCACGTGGTCGTTGGAAAACGCTACCGCCAATGGATACAGGCAGAACTGCAGCAAGGAAATCACAAAGCCAATGGCAAACAGGACCTCCAGCGGCACACTGGGCAAGATCGCCAGCGGCGCCGCCGCCAATGCCAGCCCCACCGCCGCACTGCGGATCAACACCGCACGGTCGTAGCGATCAGACAGCCAGCCCAGCGGCCACTGCACCACCAGCCCGGCAAAGATGCAGCAGCCCATGAACAGACCGATCTGCTCGGTGCTCAAGCCTTGGCTGGAGGCATACAGCGGCGCCAGGCCATAGAACGAACCGACGATCAGGCCCGAGCCGAGCACCGTACTCAACGACTGCGGGACTCGCTTGATGAAGAACTTCGGCTCCATCGGCGCCGGACGCAGGGGCGCCGGGTGAATCCGCCGGGTCATGGCCACCGGCACCAGGCACAGGGCAAAGCACATGGCGACCAACATCAACAGCTCTGGGCCAAGCTCAGGGTGCACGACCAGGATCAACTGCCCGAGCACCAGGCCCAGGTACGAGGCGATCATGTAGCCACTGAACACCGCACCGCGTTGCTTGGCGTCGGCCTGCTCGTTGAGCCAGCTCTCGATCACCATGTACTGGCACATCATCCCCAGGCCGACGATCATCCGCAGGCCCACCCATACCGGTAGCAAGTCGGTCAGGCCATGGCCCAGCACCGCTGCGCCGACGATGCCGGCGCAGGTGGCATAGGCGCGAATATGACCCACCCGGCCGATCAGCCGGTGACCGATCTTGCCGCCCAGCGCCAGACCGAAGTAGTTGGCCGCCATCAGCGCACCGACCCACAGGCTGTCGACATGGTCGGCAGCCAGGCGCAGGGCCAGGTAGGTACTCAACAGGCCCGAGCCGATCAGCATCATCAGGGCGGCGAAATACAGCGAACGAAAAGACTTCCAGATCTGTCGCATGCGTCCCGAAGGGCTCCCTGGTCAGGTGGAGGGGGTGCTGGCAAGCATAAGGGCAAATCCGTGGCGGCGCAGGCCCCCACCCCGGAAAAAACTCATGCCGGACGTGTCCAGTGTCAGTTGTGTCGCGATCAGGCTTGTGCCGCCAGCACGCGGCGCTCCCACGGGGTGATCTCATCGAAGAAATCGCTCAGCTCCAGGGTCTTGGTCGCGACATAGCCTTCGATGAACTCCTTGCCGAACAGTTCCCGCGCCAGCGTGCTGCGCTTGAGCCGCTCCAGCGCAGCATGCAGGGTGCAGGGCAGGCTCAGGTGCTCCGGCACTTCGAATTCACCCTGGATCGCCGGCGTCGGCTGCAACTGCTGCTCGATGCCATGCAAGCCGGCGCCCAGGCTGGCGGCGATCGCCAGGTAGGGGTTGGCGTCGGCGCCGGGCAAGCGGTTTTCGACCCGACGCGCCAACGGCGAACTGGCCGGGATGCGCAGGCCAGCGGCGCGGTTGTCTTGCGACCAGCAGGCGTTGTTGGGCGAGGCGTAGGGATGGCACAGGCGCTGATAGGAATTGACGTTGGGCGCGAACAACGCGGTGAAGTCCGCCATGCACGCCTGCAGGCCGCCGATGAAGTGATGGAAGGTCTCGGTGGGCTGCCCTGCCGCATCACTGAAGACATTGCGCCCACTGCCGATCTCGACCAGGCTCTGATGGATGTGCATCGAGCTGCCTGGGGTTTTCGCCAATGGCTTGGCCATGCACACCACGGTCAGGCCATGCTTGAGCGCGACTTCCTTGAGCAGGTGCTTGAACAGGAACGTCTGGTCAGCCAACAGCAGCGGGTCGCCGTGCAGCAGATTGATCTCGAACTGGCTGACGCCCATCTCGTGCATGAAGGTGTCGCGCGGCAGGCCGAGTGCGGCCATGCAGCGGTATACCTCATTGAAGAATGGGCGCAAGCCGTTGTTGGAGCTGACGCTGAACGCCGAATGACCCAGTTCGCGGCGACCGTCCGTGCCCAGCGGCGGCTGGAACGGCTGGCCAGGGTCGCCATTAGGGGCGAAGACAAAGAATTCGAGCTCGGTGGCCACCACTGGCGCCAGGCCCAGTGCAGCATAACGGGCAATGACTGCCTTCAACTGGCCACGGGTCGACAACCCGGATGAGGCGCCATCGAGCTCGTTGGCATCGCAGATGGCCAGAGCCCGCGCCTCGTCGCTCCAGGGCAGGCGGTGAACCTGGGCGGGGTCGGCGACCAATGCCAGGTCGCCGTCGTCGCTGCCGTAGAACGTGGCGGCCGGGTAACCACCCATGATGCATTGCAGCAGTACCCCACGGGCCATTTGCAGGCGCCGGCCTTCGAGGAAACCTTCGGCTGTCATCACTTTGCCGCGCGGGACGCCATTGAGGTCAGGGGTTACGCACTCGATTTCAGCAATGCCCATGAGGTGCTCGGCGAAGGCGCGCTGGGCTTCGGTCGTCATGACTCTATCCTTGTTGTTTTTGTATGCCGGGGACGGCGACAAGCACAACATAGGCTGGGGGTGTTTAAAATATCAAGCAGCTGATTGCGGATACATGCGGGTTTAGTGAACAGTCGTGGTTTGGCCGCCCGGACAAAGGTTCAGATCACTCACGCAAGGTCATGCCATTGGCCGGCAACGGCAAGGCGGTCTTGTAGCGCACCTGCTTGAGGGCAAAGCTGGAGCGAATGTTGGCCACCCCCGGCAAACGCGTCAGGTAATCGAGAAACCGCTCCAGCGCCTGAATGCTCGGCAATAGCACCCGCAGCAGATAATCCGGATCGCCCGTCATCAGGTAGCACTCCATTACCTCAGGCCGCTCGGCGATCTCTTCCTCGAAGCGGTGCAGCGACTGTTCGACCTGTTTCTCCAGGCTGACATGGATGAACACATTCACATCCAGCCCCAGCGCCTCGGGCGAGAGCAAGGTCACCTGCTGGCGAATCACCCCCAACTCCTCCATCGCCTTGACCCGATTGAAACACGGCGTCGGTGACAGGTTCACCGAGCGCGCCAGCTCCGCGTTGGTGATCCGGGCGTTTTCCTGCAGGCTGTTGAGAATGCCGATATCCGTGCGATCGAGTTTGCGCATGAGACAAAATCACCTGATTTTTGTGTTTATCCGGAATGTTTATCTTCCCCTCAGGACAAACGCAATGAACTTGAGAGAAAAATTCTCCTGAGCTCCCTCTAACATGTAATTAGCGCTGACCTACCAGTCACGAGCCAGTAGTCAGCGGCGACCGCTTCAAAGCTCACAAAAACAACATCCGAGCGAGCGTAAACAGCATGAACGAGTACGCCCCCCTGCGTTTGCATGTGCCCGAGCCTACCGGCCGGCCAGGCTGCCAGACCGATTTTTCCTACCTGCGTCTGAACGATGCAGGCCTGGTACGTAAACCCCCTATTGATGTCGAGCCTGCCGAAACGGCGGACCTGTCCAAGAGCCTGGTCCGGGTTTTGGATGAAAACGGCAATGCCGTCGGCCCGTGGGCCGAGGACATTGACCCGCAGGTGCTGCGCCAAGGCATGCGCGCCATGCTCAAGACGCGCATCTTCGACAGTCGCATGGTGGTTGCCCAGCGCCAGAAGAAGATGTCCTTCTACATGCAGAGCCTGGGCGAGGAAGCCATTGGCAGCGGTCAGGCACTGGCCTTGAACCGCAGCGACATGTGCTTCCCGACCTACCGCCAGCAGAGCATCCTGATGGCCCGCGAGGTATCGCTGGTGGACATGATCTGCCAGTTGCTGTCGAACACCCGCGACCCGCTCAAGGGCCGCCAGTTGCCGATCATGTATTCGGTCCGCGAGGCCGGCTTCTTCACCATCAGCGGCAACCTGGCCACCCAGTTCGTCCAGGCGGTCGGCTGGGCCATGGCGTCGGCGATCAAGGGTGACACCAAGATCGCCTCGGCCTGGATCGGCGACGGCGCCACGGCCGAGTCGGACTTCCACACCGCCCTGACCTTCGCCCACGTCTACCGCGCGCCGGTGATTCTCAACGTGGTCAACAACCAGTGGGCGATCTCCACCTTCCAGGCCATTGCCGGTGGTGAGTCGACCACCTTCGCCGGGCGTGGCGTAGGTTGTGGCATCGCTTCGCTGCGCGTCGATGGCAACGACTTCATCGCCGTCTACGCCGCCTCGCGCTGGGCCGCTGAACGTGCCCGCCGTGGCCTGGGGCCGACTTTGATCGAGTGGGTCACCTACCGCGCCGGCCCACACTCGACTTCCGACGATCCGTCCAAGTACCGCCCCGCCGATGACTGGAGCCACTTCCCGCTGGGCGACCCGATCGCTCGCCTGAAGCAGCACCTGATCCAGATCGGCCAGTGGTCCGAGGAAGAACATCAAGCGGTGACTGCCGAGTTCGAAGCCGAGATTCTCAAGGCCCAGAAAGACGCCGAACAGTTCGGCACCTTGAGCAATGGCCATATCCCAAGCGCCGCCTCGATGTTCGAGGACGTGTACAAGGAAATGCCCGAACACCTGCGCCGTCAGCGCCAAGAGCTGGGGGTCTGAGATGAACGATCACAACAACAGCATCGACCTGGAAACCGCCATGTCCACCACCACCATGACCATGATCCAGGCCCTGCGCTCGGCCATGGATGTCATGCTTGAGCGCGACGACAATGTGGTGATCTACGGCCAGGACGTCGGCTACTTCGGCGGCGTGTTCCGTTGCACCGAAGGCTTGCAGACCAAGTACGGCAAATCGCGAGTGTTCGACGCGCCGATTTCCGAAAGTGGCATCGTCGGTACCGCCGTGGGCATGGGCGCCTATGGCCTGCGGCCGGTGGTGGAAATCCAGTTCGCCGACTACTTCTACCCGGCCTCCGACCAGATCGTCTCGGAGATGGCCCGCCTGCGCTATCGTTCAGCCGGCGAGTTCATTTCGCCACTGACCCTGCGCATGCCCTGTGGCGGTGGCATTTATGGTGGCCAGACCCACAGCCAGAGCCCAGAGGCGATGTTCACCCAAGTGTGCGGCCTGCGCACCGTGATGCCCTCCAACCCATATGACGCCAAAGGGCTGCTGATCGCCTCGATCGAATGCGACGACCCGGTGATCTTCCTTGAACCCAAACGCCTGTACAACGGCCCGTTCGACGGCCACCACGACCGCCCGGTTACACCGTGGTCCAAGCACGCCCAGAGCGCAGTACCGGATGGTTACTACACGGTGCCACTGGACAAGGCGGCGATCACCCGCCCGGGCAACGACGTTACCGTACTGACCTATGGCACTACCGTGTACGTGTCGCAAGTCGCTGCCGAGGAAACCGGCGTCGACGCGGAAGTCATCGACCTGCGTAGCCTGTGGCCGCTGGACCTGGACACCATTGTCGAGTCGGTGAAAAAGACCGGCCGCTGCGTGGTGGTCCACGAAGCCACCCGCACCTGCGGCTTTGGCGCCGAGCTGGTATCGCTGGTTCAAGAGCACTGCTTCCATCACCTCGAAGCGCCGATCGAGCGCGTCACCGGTTGGGACACCCCCTACCCTCACGCGCAGGAATGGGCTTACTTCCCAGGCCCTTCACGGGTAGGTGCGGCATTGAAACGGGTCATGGAGGTCTGAATGGGCACGCACGTCATCAAGATGCCGGACATCGGTGAAGGCATCGCGCAGGTCGAGTTGGTGGAATGGTTCGTCAAAGTCGGCGATGTGATCGCCGAGGACCAGGTAGTCGCCGATGTCATGACCGACAAGGCCACGGTGGAAATCCCCTCGCCGGTCAGTGGCAAGGTCCTGGCCCTTGGCGGCCAGCCTGGCGAAGTCATGGCGGTGGGCAGCGAGCTGATCCGCATTGAAGTCGAAGGCAGCGGCAACCACGTCGACGCACCGCAGGCCAAGCCTGCGCAACAGCCAGCCCCGGCGCCCGCTGCAAGCACGCCTGAGCTGCGCCCCGAGCCAGTCGCCGTAGCCAGCCAGCCGGCCAGTAGCGCTGCTGCGGCGCCTATCGTGCCGCGCCAGGCCAATGAAAAACCGCTGGCCTCCCCGGCTGTGCGCAAGCGCGCGCTGGATGCCGGTATCGAACTGCGTTATGTACATGGCAGCGGCCCTGCCGGACGCATCCTGCACGAAGACCTCGATGGCTTCATGAGCAAGCCACACAGCAGCGCAGGTCAAGCGCCCAGCGGTTACGCCAAACGCAGCGACAGCGAGCAGGTGCCGGTGATCGGCCTGCGCCGCAAGATCGCCCAGCGCATGCAGGACGCCAAGCGCCGGGTCGCGCATTTCAGCTATGTCGAGGAGATCGACGTCACCGCCCTGGAAGCGCTGCGCCAGCAGCTCAACCAAAAGTACGGCGATAGCCGCGGCAAGCTGACCCTGTTGCCGTTCCTGGTACGCGCCATGGTCGTGGCCCTGCGCGATTTCCCGCAGATCAACGCCACCTACGACGACGAAGCCCAGGTCATCACCCGCCATGGTGCGGTCCACGTCGGTATCGCCACCCAGGGCGATAACGGCCTGATGGTGCCGGTGCTGCGCCACGCCGAGGCGGGCAACCTGTGGGGCAACGCCAGCGAGATCACTCGCCTGGCCCACGCTGCGCGCAACAACAAGGCCAGCCGCGAAGAACTGTCCGGCTCGACCATCACCCTGACCAGCCTGGGCGCCCTGGGCGGCATCGTCAGCACGCCGGTGGTCAACACTCCGGAAGTGGCGATCGTCGGCGTCAACCGCATGGTCGAACGGCCGGTGGTGATCGACGGCCAGATCGTCGTGCGCAAGATGATGAACCTGTCCAGCTCGTTCGACCACCGGGTGGTCGATGGCATGGATGCCGCCCTGTTCATCCAGGCCGTGCGCGGCCTGCTGGAACAGCCCGCCTGCCTGTTCGTGGAGTGAGCATGCAACAGATTATCAACACGACCCTGCTGATCATCGGTGGCGGCCCTGGTGGCTACATCGCCGCCATCCGCGCCGGGCAACTGGGCATCCCTACCGTGCTGGTCGAAGGCCAGGCGTTGGGCGGGACCTGCCTGAACATCGGCTGCATTCCGTCCAAGGCGCTGATCCATGTGGCCGAGCAGTTTCACCAGACCTGCCAGCACACTGAGCAATCGGCGTTGGGCATCAGTGTTTCTGCGCCGCGCCTGGACATCACCCGCAGCGTGGCCTGGAAGGACGGCATTGTCGACCGCCTGACCAGCGGCGTCGCGGCCTTGCTGAAAAAGAATGGCGTGACGGTGATACATGGCTGGGCGAAGATCCTCGACGGCAAGAGTGTCGAAGTCGATGGCCAGCGCATCCAGTGCGATCACTTGCTGCTGGCCACAGGATCGAGCAGCGTCGAATTGCCGATGCTGCCGCTCGGCGGGCCGATCATCTCCTCGACCGAGGCACTGGCACCCAAGGCGCTGCCCAAGCATCTGGTGGTGGTCGGCGGTGGCTATATCGGCCTGGAACTGGGCATCGCCTACCGCAAGCTGGGCGTTCAAGTCAGCGTGGTGGAAGCGCGCGAGCGCATCTTGCCGACTTACGATGCTGAGCTGACTGCCCCAGTGGCCGAGTCGCTGAAGAAGCTGGGCGTCAGCCTGCACCTGGGCCACAGCGTAGAGGGCTATGAAAACGGTTGCCTGCTGGCCCGTGATGGCCAAGGTCAGCAACTGCGGGTCGAAGCTGACCAAGTGCTGGTGGCGGTGGGTCGCAGGCCGCGCACCCAGGGCTTCAACCTGGAAAGCCTGGGGTTGCAGATGAAGGGTGCTGCGCTGGCCGTGGATGAGCGCTGCCAAACCAGCATGCGCAACGTCTGGGCGATTGGCGACTTGGCCGGCGAACCCATGCTTGCCCATCGGGCCATGGCCCAGGGCGAGATGGTCGCCGAGTTGATCGCCGGCCACACGCGACGCTTCGAGCCCACCGCGATTGCCGCAGTATGCTTCACCGATCCGGAACTGGTGGTGGTCGGCAAGACGCCGGAGCAGGCCAGCGAGCAAGGGCTGGACTGCATCGTCGCGCAGTTCCCGTTCGCGGCCAACGGCCGGGCCATGACCCTGGAATCGAAAACGGGCTTCGTGCGCGTGGTGGCTCGGCGCGACAACCACTTGATCCTCGGCTGGCAAGCCGTGGGCGTAGCCGTTTCGGAGCTGTCGACCGCATTTGCCCAATCGCTGGAAATGGGCGCTCGCCTGGAAGACATCGCCGGCACCATCCACGCCCACCCGACCCTGGGTGAAGCGGTCCAGGAAACCGCATTGAGGGCGCTGGGCCAGGCTCTGCACATCTGACACTGAAGCGGCGAAGGCCGATTTGACCCGCTGCGCTAGCTGCGCCGCGGGTCTTTTTTTATTCGCTGATGACGTTCTTGCCTGCTGCCTTGGCGCGGTACAGGGCTTTATCGGCTCGCCCGAGCAGCCCAGCTGGGTCTTCGCCTTGCTGGCACTGCACCACACCGTAACTGAGGGTCAGGCGGCAATCGCCGACCGGCTCGATCTGCTCCAGCGCCCGGCGAATCTTCGCAGCGAGCTCAAGCGCTTCATTCAAGGACGTTTGCGCCAAGACCACGGCAAACTCATCACCGCCCCAACGGGCCAGCAGGTCTTGCTCGCGCAAACACAGGCGAATGCACTCGACCAATTCGATCAATGCCGCATCGCCCCGGGCATGGCCATAGCGATCGTTGATCGGTTTGAAATCATCAACGTCCATCGCGAGCAGGGAAAACGGCTGACGAAAGCGTCGCGCCCGTTCACATTCTTGCTGCAAGGCCTTTTCCAGCCGATAGCGGTTGGCGATTCTGGTCAACGCATCGCGTTCAGCCAGTTCACGGTTTTCATCCAGCTGGCGTTGCAGTTGCTGGTTGACCCAGGACAACTCGCGGGTGCGTTCGGCGACCTGGGCTTCCAGGCTATGGTTTTTTTGTTCGAGTTCGGCCACCAGGCGCTTGCCCGCATCGATGTTGCGATGGGCACCGAGCATGCGCGCCACCGAGCCATCCGGGTTGTGGGCAATGATATGGCCGCTGTCTTCGATCCACAGGTAACTGCCATCCTGGCAGCGGCAGCGGTACTCGATCCGGTAATGTTCATTGCGCTGGTTGATGTAGGCCTCGAAGTGCGCCATCACCCGCGGATAATCTTCAGGGTGGATCACGCTTTCCCAGGTCAGCACGCTGTTATCCAGCGAATGGCTCTGGTAACCCAACATGGCGTACCAACCAGGATTTCGATAGACGTAGCCGCTATTGGCGTCCCAATCCCAGATACCATCGCTGATCAGCTCAAACAGCGTGTGCAACTGCTGTTCACTGAAGCCGGCGGGTACCGGCCTTGATTCCTGACTCATGGACGCTCTCCGTAGTGTCCAGCAACTGCGCCCCTGCGCGGGGCTGCTGAGCAACATTGCTTTTGCCGCTGGCGGCAATCCTGTTCCTGTGCGTGGCAAGCATATTCCTACCGGGGTAGCGGCTGGAATACTCCCGATGGGCTATTTAGCCGTTTTCTAGGGTCTGTATGAAAAGTCTTGAGACGCCGGTCAGGCAAGGCGAAAACAGCCGAGGAACGGTCGGAGTCGCGCTCGACTTTACTGGAGTAAATGAGCATTCCGAGGCTGTTTTCAACGCAGCATGAACAAGTATCAAGGCTTTTCGTACAGAGCCTAAGGCTGGCACAGCTTTTGCCTCTTAAGCCCTGCCTTTGATACTCCAAGGAGGAGTCATGATGATCAGCCTCAATGGGCTAGGCTGGCAGAATGCTGTTCAGCCACAAAGCCGTATCACCAACGAACAGGCGCTGGCCGAGGTCATGCCGGTACGCCAGACCGTCGCAACCAACACCACCCGCCAGCACAACAGCCAAGCCAACACCTCGCAGCAAAACGCTGAAGATGCTCGCGAGGAAGCCTTCGCCAAGCTCAAGGTAGCGCTGCAAAACCCTGATATCAGCGCCCGCCAGCAGGCCAGTATCGGCACGCAGGACGGCAGTAATGCGCTGCAGGAGTTTCGCGACTATATGAGCAAGACTCCGGAGGAGAAGATCCAGGAGAAGATTCTTGCGGAGCTCGGCCTGACCCCTGAGGAGTTCGAAGCCCTGCCGCCCGAGCAAAAGCAGAAGATCGGTGAGCAGATCGCCCAGCGACTGAAAGAGGACATCGAGCTCGAAACGCAGGCCAAGTTGCAAGAGCAGGCCTTGAGCGCGGCAGCAGTCAACCCTGCTGCAGATCCTGCGACCGCGCACAATGCCGAGCAACGCAAGGATCAGCTGCAAGTCATGGCCAGCTGACAGGCTGGCCGGGGCAGCGAAAATGGATACGCTCGCCCCTACTCGTTAGCGCTCAGAATTGTTCTGCTACGCGCTTGAACTGATAATCCGACTCGCGATAGTTCCCGGGTTTCTGCCGCTTGGGCAACTTCACTTTCTCGCGTGGCACGTCCTTGTACGGGATCCGGCTGAGCAGATCGGCAATGATGTTGAGGCGGGCGCGGCGCTTGTCATTTGAGTCAGCGACAAACCAGGGGGCATGGCCGGTGTCAGAAGCTCTGAACATCTCGTCCCGTGCGCGCGAATAGTCATACCAGCGGCTGTAGGACTTAAGGTCCATTGGCGACAGCTTCCATATTTTCCGCCCATCCTCGATGCGCGCCTCAAGGCGTCGGGTCTGCTCCTGCTCGCTGACTTCCAGCCAGTACTTGAGCAGTATCACCCCCGAATCAATAATCGCCCGCTCCACGCTTGGCACGGCATTGAGAAAGCTCTCGGCCTGCTCCTGGGTGCAAAAACCCATGACCCGCTCGACGCCGGCGCGGTTGTACCAACTGCGATCGAAGATCACTACCTCCCCCGCGGCAGGCAGATGCGGCAGATAGCGCTGCAAGTACATCTGGCTTTTTTCCCGGTCGTTCGGTGCTGGCAGGGCCACTACTCGAAACACGCGTGGGCTAACCCGCTCGGTCAGGGCCTTTATGGTCCCGCCCTTGCCCGCACCGTCACGGCCTTCGAAGATGATGCAGACCTTGATGCCCTTGGCTTTGACCCACTCCTGCAACTTGACCAACTCGACATGCAGATGACGCAGGTGTTCGAGGTAGTCCTTGTTCTTCAGTTTCTCGCCCTTCTGCGGTTTGCCTTTCTTGCTCTTGGACATGCCAATACCTCCTGGTGACACGTGGCTGGGTGCTGCGGGTCGCTGCACTCAAGGCGTGACCTGATACCCCTTGCCTTGCAGGCAGCTGGTGTACGCGCTGGCATTGGTTGATTCAGCGTTGTGGCGTTGCTGGCGACGCTCCTGACGCTGCCTGGCACCACCGACCACAGCACCGGCAGCCGCAGTCTCGCGTGCGCGATTTTGTCGGTACTCCTGTTTCACGTCATCGTCGATACGGTCATAGACTTCTTCGTGCTGGTTGCCGCGAACCTGGGCGCCAACTGCCCCGGCCGTGGCGCCGACCGCCGCACCTCTGAGCCGACCACCCGAGGCAGGCGGGGTGCTGCTGGCGCTGTTGGCAATGGAGTGGCATTCACTGATGTCGGCTTGAGTCTGCTGTGAGTTCTGGCCGCGCAAGGGCACCACAGATTCGGCTACCCCTTGGGCACTAGCCAGCAGCAAGGCGATAAAAAGGCTGAGCGACGATGGCCTGAGCATGATGATTTTTGCAACCTGCGCTTGAAAGCGGGTGAGAGGAAACAGCCTGGTTAGTGTAGGTCGCGCCCCCTACCCTGCCTGCATCTACCGCCCAGCGGTGCGCCGAGGGTCAGCGTTGCCATCAATGGAACGGGAAGATGTAGTTCATCCAGGCCGCCATGCGCAAAAGAATCTTGCGCATGGTGCCGATGTGTTCGAAGTGCTTGCTGTAGATCGCCGCCTGGCCATAGGCGCCGCCCGGCATCTGCGCGCTGTACTGGGCAAACGCCGGATCGGTGATCTCGATGATCACCGGCACCCGCCCGGGCGGCGGCGAGCCGGTGTAGCTCACTAGCGTGCCAGAAGGCTGCACCTGGCCTTCGGCAATTACCGTGATGACACTCTTCACCCGCCCTTTGAACACCTTGCCCGGGATGCCATCGAACGCCACTTCCGCTTCATCCCCCGCGACCAGGCGCAGCAGGCTGTTCTGGCGCATCCACGCAGCGAAGTACTGACCCTCCTGCGGGATGAACACCATCGACGGGCGCAGTGGCAAACGCGTCGCCATCATCCCGCGACGCAGTGACACATGGGTGACAAAGCCCTTGCTCGGGGCGCGTACCACGGTGTTGTCCAGCTCGAACTGGGCGTTGTCGATCTGCGCCTGCAGGTCGCCGACCCGGGCCAGCGCTGCTTCTTGCTCACGCCGGGTGCCGAAATTGCGCTTGATCAGCTCGTTGATGCGAAACAGATCGCCCCTTGCCGCCACCTGCTGGGCCTTGAGCGATTGCAGGCGGTACTGAAAAGGCGCGGGATCGATGCGAAACAGTACATCGCCCTCCTGCAAGACCTCGTTGCCCTTGACCGGCACATCAATCACCTTGCCGCTGACCACTGGCACCACCGGCACTGAAACGAAATAAGAACGCGCCACCTCCGAATAAGGGTGGTTGTAGTTCATGGTGAAAATCAGTGCGCCGATCATCACCACACCGCCCAATACGGCGGTGGGCACAGTCCACTTGTTTAGCGGAATGTTGAACAGCTTGAAGATTGCAATGCAGATTGCGGCGTAGGTGAGGATCAGCAGCAGGTCCATGGTCTAGATCCCCCCGCCGGACTCATACTCACTGTCTCGAGGGTTGGCCTGCCTTGCTTCCAGATGCGCCACACGCTGTTGCAGTTCGACGATCTGCTGCTGCAACTCAGCTGCTGGGCTATGGCGATCCAAGCCTGTGCTTGTGCCTATGCCCCAGCCGCGATCCTCGCGGTAGAGCATTGCCCAGATCCACAGGAACGGCCATAACGCGTGCAGGGTGAACAAGCTGACCCAACCGGTGGCGTGGATAGCGTCTTGGTGCGGATGGTTGCGATGAACGGCAATTTCGTAAGGGATGTCGTGCAGCACGATGATGCCGTAGAACAACACCAGACCTGCGAAAATCAACACACCGAGTGCGAAGTAATCAAGCATGGCTGCTCCGTACATCCAAAAGAGAGATGTGGTGGAAGCAGTTTAGTCAAGCTTGGACTAAGTATTAGGCTGAGTCGCTGGAACCCGCGTCAAAGGCAAAAAAGGCTAGCGATATAGATGAAATGGTGTCCCAGGGCAGGTTCGAACTGCCAACCTTCCCCTTAGGAGGGGGATGCTCTATCCAATTGAGCTACTGAGACACAGGTGCCGTCAATGACTGACGAACGGGCGTGACGGCGAGCATGTTAACCAGCAGGCTGGCGTTTGTCATGCTTGATTCGGGCTTTTTGCAGGTAATCCTTTTCTCTGAGTTCTAGCAGGCGTGGCCCTGCTCTGCGGCCTTAAGCAAGCCCTGACGATGCAGCAAGTCAAACAATCCCATGACCGCCTTGTGCAACGTGCTCGAGTTGTCCAGCACCTGCACACTCTGATCATCGTGCTTGGCTAGCTGGGCATTACGTTGCAGACGGTGCTCGATCTCTTCGAGCGTTTCCCGACCGCGCGCCAGCAGCCGTTGTCGTAGCACCTGCGGGGCAACATCCAGGCGAATTGCCAGTAGATTGGGATAGCGCCGACGGGCCTCAGCCAGATAACCACGCGAGCCATTGACCAAAACGTGATGCCCCGCTTCCAACCAACGGTCAATCTGCGCAGGTATGCCGTACGCAAGGCCATTAGCACGCCAATACATGGCAAACTGCCCGGCCTCGCGCATCGCTTCGAATTGCTCCGGGGTCACGCCGTGAGCCGATTCGCCCTTGGCCTCTGCCGAGCGGGTAATGACCCTGCGGGCAACTTCGACGCCGTGCGTAGTCAATTTCGCGCGAGCAGCGTCAATCAGGGAATCTTTTCCCGATCCAGAGGGTCCAATCAGGAATATCAGGCGCCCTGTCTTAGTCGGAACGCCGCTTGCGTCATGTTGCATAGCCACTATGCTCTCTAATAGGGAACCTGCGCATTCTAGGTGTTTTCCCCTGCCTTTGCCGCCCGTTACCAGATTTTGACGACAAAGGTCTGACGTCAAGACCATCCGACAAAAGCAAAACTTTTCAAACCAGTGCTCATTTCTGATAATTGGTACTGGCAAAAAGCCTTTATCCGGATCACTATTTGTCACAGAATTGACGCCAAGGAAACGGCGACATTGAGGCAAGATGAACACCCAAAATTACATGACGGTTGAACATTTTGTCGTCGCCACGGTCGTACTTCCACCGTGCGGCCAATTTGAGAACCGCTTCCCCTGAACCAGTAAACCGGTCAATTTATATGCGCCCAATGAAACAGGCTATCTATTCGAGCCGCACCGCTGACAAGTTTGTCGTCCGCCTGCCTGACGGGATGCGTGAGCGCATTGCCGAGGTAGCCCGCAACCATCACCGCAGCATGAACTCCGAGATCATCGCCCGCCTGGAACAGAGTCTTATCCAGGAAGGCGCACTGGGCGACGAGCTGAGCATGCGTTTGGATAGCCCAGAGCTGAGCCTGCACGAGCGCGAGCTGTTGCAGCGCTTCCGTCAGCTCTCTCACCGCCAGCAAAATGCCCTGGTGGCACTGATCGCCCACGACGTGGAAATGGCCGCTGACGCGTCCTGATCCCTTCCAGCGGTCAAAAAAAGAGCCAGCTAATGCTGGCTTTTTTTCGTCTGTAGTTTGCTCACTTACATGAGGAACAAGGTGGCCAAGCCAAGGAAGATGAAGAAACCACCACTGTCGGTCACTGCAGTGATCATCACGCTCGCGCCCATTGCCGGGTCGCGCCCCAGACGCGCCAGGGTCATTGGAATCAATACGCCCATCAATGCTGCCAACAGCAGGTTCAAGGTCATCGCCCCGGTCATTACCAGCCCAAGTGACCAGCTACCGTAGAGCCAGTACGCCACCGCCCCGATCACCCCACCCCAGATCAGGCCGTTGATCAGAGATACAGCCAGCTCTTTGCGCATTAGCCGCGCGGTGTTGCCCGGGCTGACTTGGTCCAGGGCCATGGCGCGGACGATCATGGTGATGGTCTGGTTGCCCGAGTTGCCGCCAATGCCCGCCACGATCGGCATCAATGCCGCGAGCGCCACCAGCTTCTCGATGGAACCTTCGAACAACCCGATCACCCGCGAAGCGAGAAACGCAGTCACCAGGTTGATCGCCAGCCACGCCCAACGGTTGCGCAGCGAACGCCAGACCGAGGCGAAGATATCTTCCTCTTCACGCAGACCAGCCATGTTGAGGACTTCGCTCTCGCTCTCCTCACGAATCAGGTCGACCATTTCATCGATAGTCAAACGGCCGATCAGGCGGTCGCTCTTGTCTACTACCGGCGCGGAAACCAAGTCGTAACGCTCAAAGGCCTGGGCCGCATCGTAGGCATCTTCGTCCGGATGGAACGACACCGGATCGGTCGCCATTACTTCGGCCACCTGCTTGTCCGGATCGTTGACCAGCAGACGCTTGATCGGCAGCACGCCCTTGAGGATACCGTCGTAGTCGACTACGAACAGTTTGTCGGTGTGGCCAGGCAGCTCTTTGAGACGGCGCAGGTAACGCAATACCACCTCAAGACTGACGTCTTCGCGGATGGTGACCATCTCGAAGTCCATCAGCGCACCCACTTGCTCCTCGTCGTAGCTCAGGGCCGAACGGACGCGTTCGCGCTGCTGGGCATCGAGGGTTTCCATCAGCTCATGAACGACATCACGCGGCAGCTCAGGAGCGAGGTCCGCCAGTTCGTCAGCGTCCATCTCCTTGGCGGCGGCGAGCAGCTCGTGATCGTCCATATCGGCGATCAGGGTCTGACGGACCGCGTCGGACACTTCAAGGAGGATGTCGCCATCGCGCTCGGAGCGAACCAGCTGCCAAACGGTCAGACGGTCGTCGAGCGGCAGGGCCTCGAGAATGTAGGCGATGTCGGCGGGGTGCAGATCGTCGAGCTTGCGTTGCAGCTCAACCAGATTCTGGCGGTGGACAAGATTTTCCACCAGGTCATGGTGATGACCTTCCTGGCGATGAGTCAGGTCTTCAACTACCCGCTGGCGCTGCAATAGATCGATCACCTGAGCCAGGCGATCCTGCAGGCTCTCTTGGGCTTTCTTTACTTCTACTTCGGTCATAGGCGAACTCCACTCCCAGCAGCGGAGCACGCCGGGGGAATCAATCGGTCAGATCTAACTTGGCAAATCGTGTTAGGGAGTAACTACTGGGTAAGTCCATGGTGGTATTCCACAAGCCCCGGCGGGGCTGACGGGCGCAATCATACACTGCAACAGCTGTCAGATCGCTTAAATTTTTGGCAAGAACAATCGTTTGCGCGATAAAGCTATGACAACGCTCGAAGCCATCAGTGCGACGGCGGCTGCCCATAAAAAAGCACAGACAATGTTCAAGCCGTAAGATGATGATCGCTCGCCTAGGCGCTGCAGGCCTAGAGGGCTTATCTGAGAGTCTAGCTGGACATCACTGACAATTCAGTGAATAGCGGAAAACAAAAAGCCCGCTATAAAAGCGGGCTTTTTGCTGTATATGGTGGACTCAGCAGGATTCGAACCTGCGACCGCTCGGTTCGTAGCCGAGTACTCTATCCAGCTGAGCTATGAGTCCAAGTTGGTAGTTTTAGACCAGGTTACCACTGGTTGAAACAAGGCGACCGTGCAAGCACAATCGCCGCGCTATATGGTGGACTCAGCAGGATTCGAACCTGCGACCGCTCGGTTCGTAGCCGAGTACTCTATCCAGCTGAGCTATGAGTCCAAGTTGGTAGTTTTAGACCAGATTACCACTGGTTATACAATCCGACCCTGCAAGCAAAATCGTCATGTTGTATGGTGGACTCAGCAGGATTCGAACCTGCGACCGCTCGGTTCGTAGCCGAGTACTCTATCCAGCTGAGCTATGAGTCCAATTCTTGCCGCGCATTATAGTTCGCTTTACCGTTTTGACAAGTACTTTTTCGTTTAATTTCAACGACTTAGCAACCTTGTCCAGCTGAAGCGCCCTACGCAAATAATGGCGGTGAAGGGGGGATTCGAACCCCCGATACCCTTATGAGGTATACTCCCTTAGCAGGGGAGCGCCTTCGGCCACTCGGCCACCTCACCGCAACACGAGGCGAATATTAAACAGCCTCCTCCTCGTTTGCAACCCTTTTTTTGAAAAAAACTTCAAAAGAATTAAAGGCTTGGCTCCTCATCCTTCTCTTTCTTGATTCGCAGGTAGATTTCCTCGCGGTGAACGGCCACTTCCTTAGGGGCGCTGACGCCAATACGTACCTGGTTGCCTTTGACACCCAGGACCGTAACGGTGATCTCACCGTCACCAATGATCAGGCTCTCGGCGCACCGACGAGTCAGAATCAACATAGCTTTCTCCTTACGCAGTTCAATCAGGGATTACAGTCTGTGATAGCCGGGCCGTGCACCAGGGACGAAGGCAGGGCCCGTGTGGCTGCCATGATGAGTAGGACAGGACTCTCCATGGCATCCAGAAACGCGAAGGGCGCGGCAAGCCGCGCCCTTCCCGAGGCAACGCCTTACTCGCCCTGACGGGCAGGGGCGTCCAGCTCGAACGCGGTGTGCAGGGCACGCACCGCCAGCTCCAGGTACTTCTCTTCGATGACCACCGAGACCTTGATCTCGGAGGTGGAGATCATCTGGATGTTGATGCTCTCCTTGGCCAGCGCTTCGAACATGCGGCTGGCAACACCGGCGTGCGAGCGCATGCCAACACCAACGATGGAAACCTTGGCGATCTTGGTGTCGCCGATCACTTCACGGGCACCGATCTCACGAGCAGTATTCTCAAGTACCTTGAGCGCCGCTTCGTATTCGTTGCGGTGCACAGTGAAGGTGAAGTCGGTGGTGTTATCGTGCGCGACGTTCTGCACGATCATGTCCACTTCGATGTTCGAAGCGCTGATCGGGCCGAGGATCTTGAAGGCAACGCCCGGGGTATCCGGTACGCCACGAATGGTCAGCTTGGCCTCATCACGGTTGAAGGCGATACCGGAAATGATCGGCTGTTCCATGGATTCCTCTTCATCAATGGTAATGAGGGTACCTGGACCCTCCTTGAAGCTGTGCAGCACGCGCAGCGGGACGTTGTACTTGCCGGCGAACTCCACCGAGCGAATCTGCAGCACCTTGGAACCGAGGCTGGCCATTTCCAGCATCTCTTCGAAGGTGATCTTCTCCAGGCGACGGGCCTGGGGCACAACACGCGGGTCGGTGGTGTAGACACCATCGACATCGGTGTAGATCTGGCATTCGTCGGCCTTGAGCGCCGCGGCCAGGGCCACACCGGTGGTGTCCGAGCCGCCACGGCCCAGGGTGGTAATGCTGCCGTGCTCGTCGACACCCTGGAAACCGGCCACCACCACCACGCGACCTGCCTTGAGGTCGGCACGGATCTTCTGGTCGTCGATCTGCAGGATGCGCGCCTTGTTGTGCGCGCTGTCGGTGAGGATGCGCACCTGGTTGCCGGTGTAGGACACCGCATCCACGCCACGCTTGATCAAGGCCATGGCCAGCAGGGCAATTGTCACCTGCTCGCCAGTCGAGACGATCACATCCAGTTCACGCGGAACCGGCTTGTCGCTGATCTGCTTGGCCAGGTCCAGCAGGCGGTTGGTTTCCCCGCTCATGGCCGACAGCACAACCACCAGGTCATCGCCCGCGTCACGGAATTTCTTGACCTTGTCGGCAACCTGCTCGATTCGTTCGATGGAACCGACAGAGGTGCCGCCAAATTTCTGTACGATCAACGCCATTTCAAAGCTGCCTCTGCCCACGATGGGCACCCAATAATCAATCCAACATGAAGCGGCCCGCTACTAGACAGCGGGCCGCTTCATCTCAAAGCCCCTGTTCGGCGAACGGCACAGCCAGGGCCAGGGCATTGTCCAGCGCAGCGACGTCAACGCCGCCACCCTGGGCCATGTCCGGACGACCACCGCCCTTGCCGCCTACCGCTGCAGCGGCCTGCTTCATCAGATCGCCGGCCTTGAGTTGGCCGGAGAGGTCTTTGGTCACGCCAGCCACCAGCACGACCTTGCCCTCATGCTCGCTGCCCAGCAGGATCACTGCATGGCCGAGCTTGTTCTTCAGCTGATCGACCAGGGCCAGCAAGGCCTTGCCATCCTGACCATCCAGGCGTGCGGCGAGAACCTTGGCGCCCTTGACCTCAACAGCCGCGTTGGAGAGATCGTCTCCGGCGGCGCTGGCGGCCTTGGCCTGCAGCTGCTCGAGCTGCTTCTCCAGCTGACGGTTGCGCTCCAGCACAGCCGACAACTTGTCGATCAGATTGTCACGGTTGCCCTTGACCAGTTGCGCGGCTTCCTTGACCTGCTCTTCGGCAGCGTTCAGGTAAGCCAGGGCCGCGGCGCCGGTGATCGCCTCGATACGACGCACACCGGAGGCCACGCCACCTTCGCTGATGATCTTGAACACACTGATATCGCCAGTGCGCTTTGCATGGATGCCGCCGCACAGCTCCACCGAGAAATCGCCGCCCATGCTCAATACGCGCACGGTATCGCCGTACTTCTCGCCGAACAGCGCCATGGCGCCCTTGCGCTTGGCGGTTTCGATATCGGTCAGTTCGGTCAGTACCTCGGTGTTCTTGCGCACTTCGCGGTTGACGATGTCTTCCAGAGCCTTGATCTGCTCTGGCTTGAGCGCCTCGAAGTGACTGAAGTCAAAGCGCAGGCGCTGGCTGTCGACCAACGAGCCCTTCTGTTGGACATGCTCACCCAGCACCTGACGCAGCGCTTCGTGCAACAGGTGAGTGGCCGAGTGGTTCAGCGAGGTAGCGTGTTGCACCTCGGCGTCGACCTTGGCTTCAACCGGCGAGCCGATGACCAGAGCACCGCTGGCGACAACGCCATGGTGCAGGAATGCCCCACCGGTCTTGGTAGTGTCTTGCACGTCGAAGCGCACAGCGCCGGACTGCAGGTAGCCAGAGTCACCGACCTGGCCACCGGATTCGGCGTAGAACGGCGTGCGATCCAGTACGACAACGCCCTGCTCGCCTTCGCCCAGCTGGTCGACCGCCTGGCCATCCTTGTACAGAGCAATGACCTTGCCCTGGCCTTCGGTGGCGTCGTAGCCGAGAAACTCGGTGGCGGTGTCGACCTTGACCAGGCTGTTGTAGTCCATGCCGAAGGCGCTGGCGGAGCGGGCACGCTCACGCTGGGCGTCCATCTCACGCTCGAAGCCAGCCTCGTCGATGCTCAGCTCGCGCTCACGGGCGATGTCAGCGGTCAGGTCCATCGGGAAGCCGTAAGTGTCGTACAGCTTGAACACCACGTCGCCTGGGACGACAGTGCCCTGAAGCTGCGACAGGTCTTGCTCGAGGATACGCAGGCCCTGCTCGAGGGTCTTGGCGAACTGCTCTTCTTCAGCCTTGAGCACGCGCTCGATATGCGCCTGCTGGCTGGTCAGCTCAGGGAAAGCTTCGCCCATCTCGGCCGCCAGTGCCGCAACGATCTGGTAGAAGAAGCTGCCCTTGGCACCCAGCTTGTTGCCGTGACGGCAAGCACGGCGAATGATCCGGCGCAGCACATAGCCGCGGCCTTCATTGGACGGCAGCACGCCGTCGGCGATCAGGAAGCCGCAGGAGCGAATATGGTCGGCGACGACCTTCAGCGAAGCCTGGCCGTCGTTGCTGCAACCGATGGCCTTGGCCGCAGCTGCCAGCAGGTTCTGGAACAGGTCGATCTCGTAGTTCGAGTGCACGTGCTGCATGACCGCACTGATCCGCTCCAGGCCCATGCCGGTGTCGACCGACGGCGCTGGCAGCGGATGCAGGACGCCATCGGCGGTGCGGTTGAACTGCATGAAGACGTTGTTCCAGATCTCGATGTAGCGGTCGCCGTCTTCTTCTGGCGAGCCGGGTGGGCCGCCCCAGATGTCGGCGCCGTGATCGTAGAAGATCTCGGTGCATGGGCCGCACGGGCCGGTGTCGCCCATGGTCCAGAAGTTGTCGGAGGCGTAGGGCGCGCCTTTGTTGTCGCCAATGCGCACCATGCGCTCGGCCGGCACGCCGACTTCCTTGGTCCAGATGTCGTAGGCTTCATCGTCACTGGCGTAGACGGTGACCCAGAGCTTTTCCTTGGGCAGGTTCAGCCACTTGTCGGAGGTCAGGAAGGTCCAGGCAAAGGTGATCGCGTCGCGCTTGAAATAGTCGCCGAAGCTGAAGTTGCCCAGCATTTCGAAGAAGGTGTGGTGACGCGCGGTGTAGCCGACGTTTTCCAGGTCGTTGTGCTTTCCGCCGGCGCGTACGCACTTCTGGCTGCTGGCAGCGCGGGTGTAGGCGCGCTTTTCCTGGCCGAGGAAGCAGTCCTTGAACTGGTTCATACCGGCGTTGGTAAACAGCAGGGTCGGGTCATTGCCCGGAATCAGGGAGCTGGAGGCGACTCGGGTATGCCCCTGCTCCTCGAAGAAGCGGAGGAAGGCTTCACGGATTTCTGCGCTTTTCATAGGTTCTTCCACGGAAACGGCGGCCGTTAAGGCAAACGCGTCGAAACGACGGCAAAGGGCCGCATTATATCGGTCCTGCAATCTCGGTGCAGTGTGTTTATGCGATGGAAACCGTCGATTGGACGGAATTTCAGCTCAACGCGGGCAAAAACATGATCGGGATGCTAAGGCGAGCGTTTGGCCGGTGGCAAGCCAATTACCGCTCAGGGGAAGGGAAAATGGAATAGGTGGTGAATTAAAAGGTTTTCATCGGTGTTTGGATCCAAGGATTTGCTTGGGTGCAGTGGCAGAACGGGGGGCGAATCGCTAACCACTATCGCGGGGCAAGCCCGCTCCCACGCTATTTTGTTCTCTCGTTCTCGCTGTCACGCCAACATGCACGCTCAACCCAGCAGCTGTGCAGAAGTCGGCACGATCAGGATGCCGGCGCGCAAGCCGTTACGCACTTTAGGGTTGGGGAAAATGATCCGCGCGCCCTCCTCCTCGACCACCCAGCGCATCTCGGCCAGGTCTTCGGCCAACAGGTAGCCTTTGGCCAACTCGGAGAAGTTTTCGATATCCGTCGGCAGGTGCAAGTTGAAAGAGTCGCTGTGCTTGATGATCTCGCGCGCCACGCTGAACAGCTGCAAACCATCGAGCGTGTCGTCGGTCGGCGGCTCGTTGCCCTCGATGATCTGGCGCAGGCGGGTCTCGAGCCGGTCGAGATTGACTTGCTCGTTCTGCCCAAATGGCCGCGCCTTGCCCAACTCCAGGGTGAAGGCTTCGGCCTCCAGCTGCTCATAGGTAAAGGCACTGAAAGTGATCGAAGACTTGCTCTGCAGCAGTACCGCCTGCATCCCCGCCGCTGCCAGGCGGGCCAGCTCGCGGCGCGAGTGCTTGCGCCCTTCCTTGTACGGATACAGCGCAAACTGCTCGATCTTCGAGCCGCGGATAGCAGTGTGCAGGTCGTAATGCAGGCGGGTGCGCTCAGGCTTGCTGAAGAACACCCGGGCGAACTGCTCAAGCTCAGCGGCGCGCAACGCTTCGAAACCACTGGAAAGCTCGTGACGGCCGTTGAACAGGCGGTTGATATCCTGCTCGATGAAACGCTCGCCCTTGCGGATCGCAGGCGGGTTGCCGAACAGGAACAGCACCCGCGCGCGCGGCCTGATCTCGCCATTGGCCACACCATGCAGCAACTTCTCGAGCAGCTCGATCGGAGCCGTCTCGTTGCCATGGATGCCGGCTGACAACAGCAGGTCGAGGCCGCAATCCTCGCCTTCAGGCGGGCGTACTTCCAACGCCCCCTCGCCCAGCCAGCGCAAACGCACGCCCCGGGTGGTCACTTGGGTCTTCTCGGCCGGTTCGTGATCGGTCAGGGTCAGCTCAAGCAATTTGCCGAGAGCGAGCATAGGCGTTTCCTTAGTGGTGGTGACCGCAGTCAGGACCGTGGACGTGGTCGTCATCGTCGCCGACTTCTGCCGACTCCATTTCCAGCTCCAGGCTGACCAGGTTGGTGGCCATCGGGCGCAGCAGCAGGTTGGCGTACTCGGTGTCGTCTTCGGCGACATCGACGCCGATCAGCAGCTGGCCGCGGCCGTCCTGCTGGATCCACACTTCTTTACCTTGCCAGACCACGGCAAACCGCGTGCAGGAGGTTTCCAGCTGGGTGCCGTCTTCATCTTCAAGGATCAGGCGCAGGGCGTCGGACATTACAATTCTCTCTTCAAGGTTGGCGTTGGAACGGATAGACCGAACCCAACATGAGGATCTGGGTCAATTCATCCAGGGCCGTACGGCACTCGACCAGCAGTTGCGGATCGGCAAGGTCGGTCTCGCTCATGCGATCGCGGTAGTGCTTGTCTACCCACCGGACCAAGGTGTCGTACAGCGACGGCGACATGATAACGCCTGGATTGACCGCCGCCAGTTCCGATTCCTTCAAGGCCACGCGCAAGCGCAGGCAAGCCGGGCCACCGCCGTTTTGCATACTCTGCTTGAGGTCGAACACCTTGACCTCCTTGACCGGGCCGCCAGTGCTGGTCAGCTGGCCGAGATAACTCCAGACCCGCTCGTTGTTGCGGCACTCCTCCGGCACCACCAACAGCATCGAGCCATCTTCACGCGAGAGCAGCTGGCTGTTGAACAGGTAGGAACGCACCGCGTCCTCTACCGCTACCGCCGCCCGAGGCACCCGGATGGCCTGGAAGTTGGCGCCCTTGCTGGCCAGTTTAGCTTGCAGTTGCGCAAGTACCGCATCGGTCTCGAGGAAGGCGTCTTCGTGGTAGAACAGCACCTCGCCGTTGCCCACCGAGATTACGTCGTTGTGGAACACCCCCTGGTCGATCACTGCCGGGTTCTGTTGAGCGTAGACCACCCCGTCGTCGCTGAGCCCATGCAGCCGAGCCACGGCCTGCGAGGCCTCGAGGGTTTGCCGAGCCGGGTACTTTTGCGGCGCCGGGAAGCGGCTGTCAAAAGCGCTGCGGCCATAGACGAAGAACTCGACCCCTGGCTCGCCATAGCTGCGACAGAAGCGCGTGTGGTTGGCCGCACCTTCGTCGCCGAACTGGGCCACCGCAGGCAGCGCCTGGTGATGAGCGAACACCTGCTCATCGGCAAACATGGCTGCCAACACCCGGCTGGTGGTCGGGTGCTCGATGCTGCGGTGGTACTTGCAGTTGAGGTTGGCAGCGGTGAAATGCACGCGACCATCGGCGGTATCGGCGCTTGGGCTGACCGTGGCGGCATTGGCCACCCACATGCTCGACGCCGAGCAGCTGGCGACCAGCAGCGGCATGGCCTCTTTCGCGGCGCGGCTGATCACCTCGGCATCGCTGCCAGAGAAGCCCAGCCGACGCAGGGCGGCGACATCCGGCCGCTCCTGCGGGGCCAGTACGCCCTGCTTGAAGCCCAGGTCGCTCAGCGCCTTCATCTTGGCCAGGCCCTGGCGCGCCGCTTCACGCGGGTTGGAGCACTGCTGACTATTGCTCTGCGAGGCCACGTTACCGTAAGACAGACCGCCGTAGTTGTGGGTCGGCCCCACCAGGCCATCAAAATTCACTTCGTAGGATTTCATCGGCTAGGCTCCGAGACCGTTTGTTATAGGGTGACGCCCGGCGTCAAAGTCGCCGGCAGGGCGAGGCTGGCGGTCTCCAGCGAAGCCACCGGATAGGCGCAGTAGTCGGCCGCGTAATAGGCACTGGCGCGGTGGTTGCCGCTGGCACCCACACCGCCGAACGGCGCACTGCTGGCCGCCCCCGTCAGCTGTTTGTTCCAGTTGACGATGCCGGCCCGGCTACGCAGCCAGAAGTACTGGTAGCGCGCACGCGAGTCTGACAACAGGCCCGCCGCCAGGCCGTACTGGGTAGCGTTGGCTTCATCGATGGCGGCGTCGAAATCGCTGTAGCGGATCACTTGCAGCAACGGCCCGAAGAATTCCTCGTCCGGGCGCTCAGCCACAGCGGTGACATCCACAATGCCCGGGGTCAACAGCGCGGCGTCAGGCTGCGGCTGGGTCATTTCCAACAGCGCTACAGCGCCATTGCCGAGCAAGGCTTGTTGCGCATCCAGCAATGCCTGGGCGGCCTGCAAGGAAATCACCGAACCCATGAACGGTGCCGGCTGCTGATCGAACGCGCCAACGCTGATCGTGCGGCTCACCTCGACCAGGCGCGCCAGCAGCGCGTCACCCCAGGCACCTTGCGGCACCAGCAGGCGGCGGGCGCAGGTGCAGCGCTGCCCCGCAGAAATGAAGGCCGACTGAATGATGGTGTACACCGCAGCGTCCAGGTCCTTGACCTGATCGACCAGCAGCGGATTATTGCCGCCCATTTCCAGGGCAAGGATCTTGTCCGGGCGTCCTGCGAACTGTTGGTGCAGGAGATTGCCGGTACGGCTGGAGCCGGTGAAGAACAGGCCATCGATACCTGGATTGGCGGCCAGGGCGACACCGGTCTGGCGAGCGCCCTGCAGCAGATTGAGAACACCCGCAGGCAAGCCGGCGGCAATCCAGCATTTGACCGTCAACTCGGCGACCTTGGGGGTCAGCTCACTCGGCTTGAACACCACGCAGTTACCCGCCAACAGCGCCGGCACAATATGGCCGTTAGGCAGGTGGCCGGGGAAGTTATACGGGCCAAACACCGCCACCACGCCATGCGGCTTGTGCCGCAACACCGCCGTAGCGTCCGCCAGTGGACCACTTTTTTCCCCGGTGCGCTCGCGATAGCTCTGCACCGAGATCGCCACTTTGTTGACCATGCTGGTCACTTCGGTGGCCGACTCCCACAAAGGCTTGCCGGTTTCTTCACCGATGCAACGCGCAAGCTCGTCGGCATTGGCCTTGAGCTGATCGGCAAAAGCCTCAAGCACGGCAATACGCGCATCCAGGCTCAGTTGCGCCCAGGCCGGGAAGGCCTGCCGCGCGGCTGTCACTGCCGCGTCGACTTGAGCGGCAGTGGCGCCCTGACCTTTCCAAACGACTGCCTGAGTGACCGGATTGAGCGATTGCAGTGGCTCGCCCTGCCCCGCTTGCCAGTGTCCCGCGATGAAATGAGTCGTCATTACTGAGCCTCCCGCGCGGCCGAAAGTGGCACCGCGCGCACATGATCGCCTGCGCCCAGGCGCAGGCGCTTGGCGGTCTGCGGATCGACCACCAAGGTGCCCGCCGCCAGGCGTGCGGGCGCTGCGGTGATGCGGCAGTCTTCGCGCTTGCGGTTGTGAATCAGATAAGGCGTGGCATCGTCGCCTGGCGTACCCACCGCCAACACCAGGTTCTGGCTCTCGCGCACGGCACGGATCTTGGCGGTCTCGCACTCGATCGCCGGGCCTGCGTCGAAGATGTCGACATAGCCTTGATAGTTGAAGCCTTCGCGCTCAAGCATGGCCAGTGCAGGCTCGGTGTCGGTGTGCACCCGGCCAATGACCTCGCGCGCCGCTTCAGACAAGAAGCAGGTATACAGCGGGAACTTGGGCATCAGTTCGGCGATGAACGACTTGTTACCCACGCCAGTGAGATAGTCCGCCTGGCTGAACTCCATCTTGAAGAAGTGCCGCCCCAGGCATTCCCAGAACGGCGAGCGACCGGCCGCGTCGGAGATACCGCGCATTTCAGCGATCACCTTCTTGCCGAACAGCTCGGGAAACTCGGCGATGAACAGCATCCGCGCCTTGGACAACAGGCGGCCATTGAGGCCATTGCGATAGTCGCTACGCAAGAACAGCGAGCACAACTCGGAATTGCCGGTCAGGTCGTTGGCCAAAAACAGCGTGGGGATTTCACGATAGATGTTCAGCTCCTGCGAAGCGCTGACCGTCAGCCCGACCCGGTAGTTGTACCAAGGCTCACGCAAGCCGACCGCTCCGGCGATGGCGCTGATACCCACTACCAGGCCTTCGTCGTTCTCCAGCACGAACAGGTAATCGGTGTCACCGCGCCCGGCTTCGCCGTTAAAGCTCTTCTCGGCCCAGCGCACCCGCTGGCCGAGGCGCTCCTCGTTGGCCGGCAAGGTGGTCAGCCCGGTCGTGCCGGTGCTACGTGCCAATTCGATCAGCGCGGGTAAATCGCTGCTGCGTACAGGACGAACGATCATGCTATCTCCTTGTGCGGCGGTCTGTGCCTGCCGCGAAACTCTGCTGCCGGTCGCGCCCCGTGGCTATCCGGCCACGGCCATCAAACGGCGACCAGACGCACGCTTGCCCCTTCACCGACACCCAGGGCCTCGGCGGCTTCGCTACTGAGGCTGACCGGCTTGCCCGGCACCCAATCGAGCTCCAGCAACACAGCGCGGTAATCCTGCAACTGGCCGTTGCACACCAGGTACGGGCGGCCACCCTTGGCCGGCGCTTGCTCAAGCTTGACCGGCACCGCGCGACTTTGCGCGATGGTGCGGATCCCTGAAGCCCGCGCATGCAGGGTGGGGCCGCCGTCGAAGATGTCGATGTAGTGCTCGGTCTCGAAGCCTTCGCGCATGAGGATGTCGAAGGTGATCTGCGCACGCGGGTGCACTTGGCCCATGGCCTCTTGGGCCAGGTCCGGCAGCAGCGGCACGTAGATTGGGTAGTGCGGCATCAGCTCGGCGAGGAAGGTGCGGCTCTTCAGGCCACACAGGCGTTCGGCATCGGAATAATTGAGGTCGAAGAAGTTGCGCCCAATGGCATCCCAGAACGGCGACTCGCCGTGCTCGTCGCTGTAGCCAACGATCTCGGTGACCACCGAATCGGCAAAGCGCTCAGGGTGAGCGGCCATGAACAGCAAGCGACCCCGCGAATTGAGCTCGGCCCAGCCAGTGCCGACCAATTCGGGCAGCACATAGAAGCTGGTCAGCAGGCTGTTGCCCGTCAGGTCGTGGCACAGCGACAGCACGTGGATCTTGTTATGGATCTTCAGCTCGCGCGACGCATGCACGAAGGTCTCGTTGCGAAAGCTGTAGAACGGCTCGGAGTAGCCCGCCGAGGCGACGATCGCCGAGCAGCCGGCCAACTTGCCAGTTTCGCTGTCTTCGAGGACGAAGAAGTAGCTCTCCTCGCCGTTGAAGCTGACTTCAGCGGCGAACGAGGTCTCGGACGCGGCGATCTTGTCGCCCAGGCGACCGGCATCATCCGGCAGCGAAGTGACACCAACGGGGCTGTCCGCAGCCATGCGCTGCACTTCATTGAGGTCAGCCATTTGCGCGGGGCGCATTACCAGCATGGTGTCACTCCTTTGGAATACGGGCCGAGTGGCTCGGCACGGAAAAACGGCGGGCGCCGTGATTATTGACTTGGCAGGCACCCGCACTGGAATTCAGCGATCGCCGGCCGGCGTTACGCACCGGGCCGGCGACAAGGGCGATCAGCCCTGGGTCAGCTTGGCGATGGCGCGCTCGAAGCGATCCAGGCCTTCATCGATGTCGGCATCTTCGACCACCAGGCTTGGCGCGAAACGCACCACGTCCGGGCCGGCCTGCAGGACCATCAGGCCTTCCTTCTCGGCCGCGTTGAGCACGTCCTTGGCCTTGCCTTTCCAGGCATCGACCAGGACGCAGCCGATCAGCAGGCCGACGCCGCGCACCTGGCTGAACAGCTCGATTTTCTCCAGGCGCGCCTTGAAGCGCGCGTGCTTGGCGGTGATAGCCGCCAAGGCCTCGGGCGTGTTGACCACATCCAGCACCGCGCAGGCGACGGCGCAGGCCAGCGGGTTGCCGCCGTAGGTGGTGCCGTGGGTGCCAACGGCCAGGTGCTTGGCCAGGTCTGCGGTGGTCAGCATGGCGCCAATCGGGAAACCGCCGCCCAGGCTCTTGGCGCTGGTGAGGATGTCTGGGGTAACGCCGTAGTGCTGGTAGGCGTACAGCGAGCCAGTACGGCCAACGCCGGTTTGCACTTCATCGAAGATCAGCAGGGCATTGTGCTCGTCGCACAGTTTACGCGCGCCTTCCAGGTAGGCCTTGTCGGCTGGCACTACGCCGCTTTCACCCTGGATCGGCTCGATCACTACCGCGCAGGTCTTGTCGGAAATTTGCGCCTTGAGCGCTTCCAGATCGTTGTACGGCACGTGGCTGATGCCGGTGATCTTCGGGCCGAAACCGTCGGAGTACTTCGGCTGGCCACCGACGCTGACGGTGAACAGGGTGCGCCCGTGGAAGCTGTTCAGGGTGGCGATGATCTCGTGCTTTTCAGGGCCGAAACGGTCGTGGGCGACGCGACGGGCCAACTTGAAAGCGGCCTCGTTGGATTCGGCGCCAGAGTTGCAGAAGAACGCTTTGTCGGCAAAGGTTGCATCCACCAGTTTATGCGCCAGGCGCAGGGCCGGCTCGTTGGTGAACACGTTGGAGACGTGCCAGAGGGTATTGGCCTGCTCAGTCAGGGCCTTGACCAGTGCCGGATGGCAATGACCCAAGGCATTTACCGCGATGCCGCCCGCGAAGTCGATCAGCTCGCGACCCGACTGGTCCCAGACTCGGGAACCCTCGCCTCGCACAGGAATGAAGGCCGCCGGGGAGTAGTTGGGAACCATGACCTGGTCAAAATCGGCACGTTGCACCGGGGCTTGCTCAACGGACATCTGAGTCTCCTGAAGAGGAACGCTGGCCTGAAAGTGGCGAGCGATGGGGGGATTGTAAGGACTGATCAGCGCCTGTCCTTGCGGCCAAGCGACAACTTGTTACAGCGCAAAACCCTGTTTTAGCCAGGCTTTCGGCAATGCGACAAACAGTGTCGCAATCGCGCAGTGTAAAGGAGGCAGGGTTTGTCGGGGAGATGGCAGCCGCAAATGGGTGAACGCTTGTTCACAGCCTAGTGCGACAGCTTGGCAGCGAGGGTGACAAGCGAGCGTTTCTCAATTGGGAGCGGTGTAGGCTCTGCTGACGCAATCGCGGGGCAAGCCCGCTCCCACGCAATCTATCCGGGGCAGATTTCAGCCGCGTTCGGCAGGGGCCGAGCTGAGCTCGAACGGGCTGTTGCTACGGCGCTGGTTGCGATCTTCGCGCGGGGTGGCGCCAAAGAAGTTGCGATAGGCGCTGGAGAAATGCGGCCCGGAAGAGAACCCGCACGACAAGCCAATCTGGATGATCGACTTGCTGGTCTGCATCAACATCTGCCGCGCCTTGTTCAAGCGCAGCTCCAGGTAATACTGGCTCGGCACCCGATTAAGGTACTGCTTGAAGATCCGCTCCAGCTGTCGGCGAGATACGCACACATGTTGGGCGATCTCGTCAGTGGTCAGCGGCTCTTCGATGTTGGCCTCCATCAGCAGCACTGCCTGGGTCAGCTTTGGGTGGCTGGAACCCAGGCGGTTTTGCAATGGAATCCGCTGACGCTCGCCACCCTCACGGATGCGCTCGACCACCAACTCTTCCGACACCGCCCCGGCAAGTTCGGCACCATGATCACGGGCCAGCACCGCCAGCAGCAGGTCAGCCACGGCCATGCCGCCACAGGCGGTCAGGCGGTCGCGATCCCAGTCGAACAGATGGCTGGTGGCGATCACCTTGGGGAAGCGCTCGCCGAAATCGTCCTGCCAACGCCAATGCACCGCAGCCCGATAGCCGTCGAGCAAACCCAACAGCGCCAGCGGATACACGCCTGCGGAAAGCCCACCGATCATGCAGCCACTGCGCGCCAGCTGCTTGAGCGCAGTAGACAACGTGGCATTGACCGCCGTGGGCGGCTCATCGGCCAGCAGCAACAGCTTGTGCACACCTTCCAGACGCCCATTCCACGGCTCACCCGGCAGACGCCAGCCTTGCTGCTCGGACGGCTCGGCCTGAAGGAACACCAGCTCGTAGACGACATCTGGATGCACCCGCTGGGCCACCAGCAATGCCTCCTCGGCCAACGCCAAGGTCAACGGCTTGGTGCTGGGCCAGATGAGAAAACCGATTCGCTGGGTGGTCATAGGGCGTGGTCCGAAACCTTGGGAAGTTCGAGTCAGTGGCGCCGGGTCAGGCTGCGCTCGCTGCGCAGCATGCCCTATTATGGTGCAAAGGTGCAGCCTTTACTTCAGGCTGCCAGAGAGAAACTGCTTGAGCCGTTCCGATTGCGGATTGACCAGCACCTCGCGCGGATTGCCCGCCTCCTCCACTACCCCCTTGTGCAGGAACACCAGCTGATTGGACACCTCGCGAGCAAAGCCCATCTCGTGGGTGACCACCACCATGGTCCGGCCTTCCTGGGCCAGCGACTGCATGACCTTGAGTACATCGCCCACCAGCTCTGGGTCTAGCGCCGAGGTCGGCTCGTCGAACAACATCACTTCCGGCTCCATCGCCAGCGCCCGGGCAATCGCCACACGCTGCTGCTCGCCACCGGACATATGCCCTGGGTAGGCGTCCTTGCGGTGCGAAACGCCGACTTTGGCCAGGTAATGCTCGGCTTTTTCCAGCGCGTCTTTCTTGCTCATGCCCAGCACATGCACCGGTGCTTCGATGATGTTTTCCAGCGCCGTCATGTGCGCCCACAAGTTGAAGTGCTGGAATACCATCGACAGGCGCGAGCGCATGCGCTGCAGCTGCTTGGGATCGGCAGCCTTGAGCGCGCCATCCTTGCCAGCGACCAGCTTGAGTTCTTCGTTGTTGAGCAGGATCTTGCCGGCATGCGGCTGCTCGAGCAGGTTGATGCAGCGCAGGAAGGTCGACTTGCCCGAACCGCTGGAGCCGATGATGCTGATCACATCGCCTGCCTTGGCGGCCAGGGACACGCCCTTGAGCACTTCATGGCTGCCATAGCGCTTGTGCAGGTCTTGGACTTCGAGTTTGTACATGCTGTCGGTTCTCACAGAGCGTTCAGTGCTTGCGCGGCGCCAGGTAGCCGAGCCAGCGGCGTTCGGCCATCTTGAACAGGCGCACCAGAATGAAGGTCAGGCACAGGTAGAACACGCCCGCCGTGATATAGGCCTCGAAAGGCAGGTAGTACTGGGCATTGACGGTGCGCGCCGCGCCGGTGATGTCGATCAGGGTGACGATCGAGGCCAGGCTGGTGGTCTGCAGCATCATGATCACTTCGTTGCTGTACTGCGGCAGCGCCCGGCGCATGGCCGACGGCAGCAGGATGCGCCGGTACATCTTGAAGCGTGACATGCCCATGGCCTTGGCCGCTTCGATCTCACCATGCGGGGTGGCCTTGAGGCTACCGGCGATGATTTCTGCAGTGTAGGCACTGGTGTTGACGGCGAAGGCCAGGCAGGCACAGAACGTCGCGCTCGACAGCCACGGCCAGAAGATGCTCTCGCGCACCGCCTCGAACTGGGCCAGCCCATAGTAAATCAGGAACAGCTGCACCAGCATCGGCGTGCCGCGGATCACATAGGTGTACAGCCAGGCGGTGATGTTCACCAGCGGCTGCTTGGAAACGCGCATCAGGCCCAGCGGTACCGCCGCCAGCAGACCGAACAACAGCGACAGCGCCAGCAGCTTGAGGGTGGTCAGCAGGCCGCCAAGATAAAGCGGCAGCGCCTCCCAGATGACGTTGTAGTCGAAGATCATAGTTCTGCCGCCTTAACGCCCACCGAGTAGCGCCTCTCGAGGTACTTCAGCGCCAGCAGCGAGACACTGGTGATCACCAGGTACAGGGCTGCCACCGCCAGGAAGAAGGTGAAGGGTTCGCGGGTGGCATCAGCCGCCTGCTTGGCCTTGAACATCATGTCCTGCAGACCCACCACCGAGATCAGCGCGGTAGCCTTGGTCAATACCAGCCAGTTGTTGGTAAAGCCTGGGATCGCCAGGCGAATCATCTGCGGCACCATGATGCGGAAGAACACCTGGCGGCTGCTCATGCCGTACGCCACGCCTGCCTCGGCCTGCCCCTTGGGAATGCCCAGGAAGGCACCGCGGAAGGTTTCCGACAGGTAAGCACCAAAGATGAAACCCAGGGTGCCGATACCGGCCACCAGCGGGTTGAGATCGATATAGTCTTCGTAGCCGAGCAGCGGCGCCACCCGGTTGAGAATGTCCTGGCCGCCATAGAAGATCAGCAGGATCAGCACCAGATCCGGAATGCCGCGAATGACCGTGGCATACATATCGCCCAGCCAGGCCAGCCAGCGCACTGGCGACAACCTTAGCGCCACGCCGATCAGGCCAAGCACGATGGCCAGGGCCATCGACGACAGGGCGAGCTGCAGCGTCAGCCACGCCCCGTCGAGGATGACTGCCCCGTAGCCTTTCAACATGATTGGGATTCCTCTAGACCCAGGGAATGAAAAATGGTGCAAACCTCAGAGTCTCTGCTGTTTGCACCATTGCACAGGTGAAACTCGATGTCTTACTGAGCGTCAGGCCCGTATATGTCGAAGTTGAAGTACTTGTCCTGGATCGCCTTGTACTTGCCGTTGGCGCGAATGGCATCAATGGCGGCGTTGATCCGCTCAGCGTTGGCCTTGTCGCCTTTGCGCACGGCAATGCCGACGCCGTCGCCGAAGTACTTCACGTCGGTGAACGATGGGCCAACGAACGCGAAGCCTTTGCCGGCGTCGGTCTTGAGGAAACCATCTTCGAGCAGGGTAGCGTCAGCCACGGTGCCGTCGAGGCGACCGGCAGCCACGTCCAGGTAGATTTCGTTCTGGGTGCCGTAAGGCACCACGGTTGCACCTTTAGGCGCCAGGACTTCCTTGGCGAAACGGTCGTGGATCGAGCCGCGCTGCACGCCGATCTTCTTGCCACTGAGCTCAGCCAGGCTGTCACTGACGGTGACGCCCTGCTTCATGACCAGGCGAGCCGGGGTCAGGTAGTAGCGCTTGGTGAAATCGACCGACTTCTTGCGATCGTCAGTGATCGACATCGACGACAGGATGGCGTCGATCTTGCGCACTTTCAGTGCCGGGATCAGGCCGTCGAACTCTTGCTCGACCCAGGTGCACTTGGCCTTCATCTCTTCGCACAGGGCGTTGCCGATGTCGTAGTCGAAGCCGGCGATGCTGCCATCGGGCTGTTTGAAGGCGAAGGGTGGGTAGGCGGCCTCGATACCGATCTTCAACGGTTTCTCATCGGCGTGCGATACCAGGGACAACACGGACAGCGCCAGGGCGCCAAGCAGTGCGAGCTTCTTCATCAGGTAACTCCATCGGTACGGGGCAATACAAGGCAGGGGTAACAGCTGCCCGAATGCGAATGGGTACAACGCGAGCCGCGAGGGGTATCGACCAAGGTCGCAGACCACGAGCGAGTGAGTGGCATTTTAACGACAGCCCGGTAGTCGATATTTCTTCAAAGCGACAACTAGTTACAGAAGCGCTTGAAACCGCGGCGGGCGATATTGACAGCTCTCACTCATTATGCAAGAGCGAAAAGAAAACAACCTGTAAACGAAGCAATAAGTGCGCCTATTATTGGCAAACCCTTGTATTCCGGCAAGTGTAGCGTGCAAACCTGCACGAATTGTCTGCAGGATTGCCCCACAATGGCACAGGAATGTTTCTGACGGCCCCGTTCTCGTGCGACCAAGGTGACAGAAAACGGTTACCGATGAATGTCGAGGTAACAGAATGCAAAAAACCCGCCGTTGCTGGCGTAATGCTGTTCACTTGAGATTTTGGGGCCGCTTTGCGGCCCTTCGCGGGCAAGCCCGCTCCCACAGGGATAGCGCTCAGCTTGAGAACGGCGCTATACCTGTGGGAGCGGGCTTGTCGGGGCGCCGAACCGCCGCGAAGGGCTGCAACGCAGCCCCAAAACAGACGACACACATTTTAAGTGAACTGCATTACGCCGTTGCTGGCGGGGTTCTGTGCAGACTGGCCGCTATCAAGCCGAAGCGCGGCTCATTTCCTTGTGGGTATCGATCAGGTGCTGCACCACACCTGGATCGGCCAAGGTCGAAATATCGCCCAGCGCGTCGTACTCGGCCGTGGCGATCTTGCGCAGGATCCGCCGCATGATCTTGCCCGAGCGGGTCTTGGGCAGGCCTGGCGCCCACTGGATGACATCCGGCGAAGCGATCGGACCAATCTCCTTGCGCACCCAGTTCTTCAGCTCCAGGCGCAATTGCTCGCTCGACTCGACCCCGGCATTGAGGGTCACATACACATAGATGCCCTGCCCTTTGATGTCATGCGGCACGCCGACCACCGCCGCCTCAGCGACTTTCGGGTGGGCCACCATCGCACTTTCGATCTCGGCGGTACCCATGCGGTGACCGGAAACGTTGAGCACGTCATCCACGCGACCGGTGATCCAGTAGTAGCCATCCTCGTCACGGCGCGCACCGTCACCGGTGAAGTACATGCCGCGGAAGGTCTTGAAGTAGGTGTCGACAAAGCGGTCATGGTCGCCATACAGCGAACGCGACTGACCCGGCCAGGAGTCGAGGATCACCAGGTTACCCTCGGCGGCGCCTTCGATCAGGTTACCCAGGTTATCCACCAGGGCCGGCACCACGCCAAAGAACGGACGGGTTGCCGAACCCGGTTTCAAGCCAGTCGCCCCTGGCAGCGGGCTGATCAGGATGCCGCCGGTTTCGGTCTGCCACCAGGTGTCGACGATCGGGCAACGCTCCTTGCCGACAGTCTGGTAGTACCAGTTCCAGGCCTCAGGGTTGATCGGCTCACCCACCGAACCGAGCAGGCGCAGGCTGGAGCCATCTGCGCCGGCAACGGCGGCCTGACCTTCGGCCATCATCGCGCGAATCGCGGTCGGCGCGGTGTAGAGGATATTGACCTTGTGCTTGTCGATGATCTTCGACACGCGGGTGATGTCCGGGTAGTTCGGCACACCTTCGAACAGCACGGTGGTGGCGCCATTGGCCAGCGGGCCATAGACGATGTAGCTGTGGCCGGTGACCCAGCCAACGTCGGCGGTGCACCAGTAGACTTCGCCCGGGCGGTAGTCGAACACCCGCTCATGGGTCAGCGAGGCGTAGACCATGTAGCCACCAGTGGTGTGCAGGACACCCTTGGGCTTGCCAGTCGAGCCAGAGGTATAAAGGATGAACAGCGCTTCTTCGGCGCCCATCTCTTTAGGTGCGCAGTGGCTGGAGGCGACCTTCATCAGGTCTTCGTACCAGATATCGCGGTGCTGGTGCCAGGCGATGTCGCCACCGGTGCGCTTGCACACGATGATCTTCTGCACGCTGCTGGTTTCAGGGTTGGTCAGGGCCAGGTCGACGTTGCCCTTGAGCGGCGTATGCCGACCGCCACGCACGCCTTCGTCGGCAGTGATGACAATCTTCGATTTGCAGTCGATGATTCGACCGGCCAGGGCCTCAGGCGAGAAGCCACCGAACACTACCGAATGGATCGCGCCAATTCGGGCGCAAGCCAGCATGGCCACCACCGCCTCGGGGATCATCGGCATATAGATGGTCACCACGTCGCCGCGGTGCACATCCTGGCCACGTAGGGCGTTGGCGAATTTGCACACCTGCTCGTGCAGCTCGCGGTAGGTAATGTTGCGGCTTTCGGAAGGATCGTCGCCTTCCCAGATGATCGCCACCTGATCGCCGCGCTCTTCGAGGTGACGGTCCAGGCAGTTGTAGGAAACGTTCAGAGTGCCGTCAGCAAACCATTTGATATCGACATGGTGATCGTCGAAGGAGGTCTGCTTGACCTTGGTGAACGGCTTGATCCAGTCCAGGCGCTGGGCCTGTTCGCGCCAGAAACCGTCGGGGTTGATCACCGACTGCTGGTACATGGCCTTGTAGGTGGCCTCGTCGGTCAGGGTAGTAGCCGCAACCTCGGGACGAACGGGATACAGTGGAGCCGCACTCATCTGTGTTACCTCGGTGTAATAGTTGTTTTTGTATGGAACCGTTTGTAACTGTACCAGAGCGGCTAAGGCCATTCGACGTTGGTAGTAGCAAGCCCCTCCTTCGCCGCAGAGGTTTCGCGCAACCGCTCTAGCCCGCACAACACCGGCATTCGACCAGTAATCAAAAGCTGCTTTCCCGGCGATTGTTACAGATTCTGTCAACAGTCTTTATCAAAACCCCCACTGTTTCAGCTGTAGGCCGGGCCATAAAATTCACCTCGCCAGCAACGGCAAGGCGATTAACTTCTGGTAACAGCCCCCACGAAGGCAACGTTAATCCCCTCTTCATCCCGATAGTTAAACACTCGTTGTACTCGCGGCGTCACAAGCGCCGCGTGCCCCCTCACGACCTTAGACAGGTAAATTGAAAATGAAAGCGTTACTGGTATTGGTACTTGGCGGTCTTTGCAGCGCGGCGATGGCCGACGAAGTTGCAAACGATGTCGAGCAGATTCCGGTTGAACAGTACAGTTACTCGCAGCACTTGGACATTGCCCGTGTGCTGTCCATGAGCGAAGTGCCTAACGTCTGTGAAGTAGTGCCCGCCCGCATGACCTACGAGGACTCCAAGGGCCAGAAGCACATTCTCGAATACCGCGTGATGGGTAACGGTTGCTCCAACGGTTGATCCCTGTGAATGGGGCCGCTTAGCGGCCCCTTCAACTGTTTACTCGGACGATTTGCCCAAGGCGTATTCACGCAACTTGTTGGCAATGGTTGTATGCGAAACCCCCAGTCTTTTGCCTAATGCCCGACTACTTGGGTATTCGCCAAGCAAACTTTCCAGCACCGCTTTTTCAAAGCGGCCGACAATCTGCGAAAGTTCCCCTTCCAACGAAAACTCCCCCAACGGTTGGCGCACGCCATAATCCGGCAGACGAATATGTTCGCTCTTCACCAGCCCGCCTTCACATAATGAAACAGCCTGGAATAAAACGTTCTCCAATTGCCGCACATTACCCGGCCAATGGTAGTGGCTGAGTTTTTCCATGGCGGCGGGCGCCAGGCGCGGCATCGGGCAGCCAATCTGCCGGCTGGCTTGATCGAGAAAGTGCTGCACCAGGCCTTCGAGGCCATCCATGCACTCTCGTAGCGGCGGGATATGCAGCGACAGCACATTCAAGCGGTGGTACAGGTCCTGGCGGAATTCGCCCCGCGCGCACAGCTCGGACAGGTCGACCTGGGTGGCGCAAATGACCCGCACATCCAGATACACCTCTTCATCGCTGCCCACCCGGCGAAAGCAACCATCCTGCAAGAAACGCAGCAACTTGACCTGTAGGCGCGGGCTCATTTCGGCCACCCCATCAAGGAACAGCGTGCCTCCTGCGGTCAGTTCCAGCAGCCCCAGCTTGCCCTCCGCGCGCGCGCCCTCGAAAGCGCCCGGACCATAGCCAAACAGCTCGGTTTCGGCCATCGACTCCGGCAACCCCGCGCAGTTGAGCGCCATCAGCGGCGCCTGCCCACGCGGGCTGGCCAAGTGGCAGGCACGCGCCAGCAACTCCTTGCCAGTGCCTGTTTCGCCCTCGATCAACAACGGCGCATCCAACGGCGCCATGCGCCGCGCTTCGCGCACCACGGCGGCCATCACCCGCGAGCTCTGGAAAATACTGTCGAATCCGCGCAGCTCCTGCTTGCGCACGTTATAGATGCGCTCGCCAATGCGGTCGGCGCGATGCAAGGTCAGCACCGCCCCGGCCAACGCCTCGCTTTCGTCATGCTCGGACTGCAACGGGGCGATGTCGGCGAGAAACACATCCCCCTTGACCTTGATGCGCAGGCCATTGATGCGCGACTTGTTCGCCCGCACCAGCTCGGGCAGGTCGAAGTCCTCGACGTAGCGCGCCAGCGGCAGGCCTGGCACCTCATCGACCCGCACCCCAAGCAACTGCGCCGCCGCACGGTTGGCCGCCACGATACTGCCGCCCATGTCGATCGACAGCACCGGGAACTCCAATGCACCCAATAACGCATTGAGCTCCATATGCCGACGCTCGCTGGGCATCAGGCCGACGCGCTTGACGCCGAACACCCCGGCGATCGCTTCGAATTTCGGCCGCAAGGCTTGGAACTGCAGGTTCACCAGGTTCGGACAATGCAGGTAGATGGCATTGCCGTGGTCGCCGCCAACCTCGCCGCGCAGCACGTTGATGCCGTACTCGACCAACAGGTTGAGGATGTCTCGCAAAATGCCGATGCGGTTCTGGCAATGCACTTTGATACGCATGGAAATGTCCCGAAGCCGCCGATTTTTTCATCGGCACGCGTAAAAGTCGTAAAGATAAGCTGACAAATTCAGGTAAAAGGTCAGCCGGATCTCCGTGATTTTCCGGGATAAGCGCTTTTTTGTAAAATTTACGTTACGAAATCACCCGCTTCACCTGATCAGCAAACACCCCACACCCGGTGCAAAGGCTGCGCTGAAGGGCTATTCCTAGGGCATGTCGCATCCATAACAAGAAAGACCGCCCTCACCAGGAGAGCCACATGAAACAGACGCAGTACGTGGCACGCGAGCCCGACGCGCACGGCTTTATCGACTACCCGCAGCAAGAGCATGCGGTATGGAACACCCTGATCACCCGTCAATTGAAGGTGATCGAAGGCCGGGCCTGCCAGGAATACCTGGACGGCATCGAGCAGCTCAAGCTGCCCCATGACCGCATCCCGCAGCTGGGCGAAATCAACAAGGTACTGGGCGCTACCACGGGCTGGCAGGTCGCCCGCGTCCCGGCGCTGATCCCCTTCCAGACCTTCTTCGAACTGCTCGCCAGCAAGCGCTTCCCGGTGGCTACCTTCATCCGCACCCCGGAAGAGCTCGACTACCTGCAAGAGCCGGACATCTTCCACGAGATCTTTGGCCACTGCCCTCTGCTGACCAACCCTTGGTTCGCCGAATTCACCCACACCTATGGCAAGCTCGGCCTGGCCGCGACCAAGGAAGAGCGGGTGTACCTGGCGCGTCTGTACTGGATGACCATCGAGTTCGGCCTGATGGACACCCCGCAAGGTCGCAAGATCTATGGCGGTGGCATCCTCTCCTCGCCCAAGGAGACCGTCTACAGCCTGTCGAACGAGCCGGAACACCAGGCGTTCGACCCAATCGAAGCCATGCGCACGCCGTATCGGATCGACATCCTGCAGCCGCTGTATTTCGTTCTGCCGAACCTCAAGCGCCTGTTCGACCTGGCCCACGAAGACATCATGGGCATGGTCCACCAGGGCATGCAGCTGGGCCTGCACGCGCCGAAGTTTCCACCCAAGGTCGCT
Organism: Pseudomonas urmiensis; assembly: GCF_014268815.2. Taxonomy (NCBI): domain Bacteria; kingdom Pseudomonadati; phylum Pseudomonadota; class Gammaproteobacteria; order Pseudomonadales; family Pseudomonadaceae; genus Pseudomonas; species Pseudomonas urmiensis. Next base: position 823,245 of record NZ_JABWRE020000001.1, on the reverse strand, counting down.
GCCTGAGCCGCCTTGACGATAACAACTCAAACCGGAATGACACCCATGAATGCCTTGAACCAAGCCCACTGCGAAGCCTGCCGCGCCGATGCGCCGAAAGTCAGCGATGAAGAATTGGCGCAGCTGATCCGCGAGATCCCGGACTGGAACATCGAAGTGCGTGACGGCCACATGGAGCTTGAGCGGGTTTTCCTGTTCAAGAACTTCAAGCACGCGCTGGCGTTCACCAATGCCGTTGGCGAAATTGCCGAAGCCGAAGGTCACCACCCAGGCCTGCTGACCGAGTGGGGCAAAGTCACCGTGACCTGGTGGAGCCACTCGATCAAGGGCCTGCATCGCAACGACTTCATCATGTGCGCGCGCACTGACAAAGTTGCCGAGACGGCTGAAGGCCGCAAGTAACTCGCTACACCTCTGATCGCGGGGCAAGCCCGCTCCTACGCCCTGCGCAATGAAGCAGGCGCGCGGGAGCGGGCGTGCCCCGCGATTGCATTTAGAAGGGCCAACCGACCCGTTGCCGTCCGGTATCCGCCCGCAAAACCGACAACTGACAGGCAAAAAGTTCAAACTGTCATGCAGACTGCTGTATCCTGCCCCAGCTTTCCAAAGCCATAAACGCGCCTGGCGCAGCCTTTTCACTCACACTTGCGAGGAACGTCGAGATGCATGAAATCCCGAATCTTCCCTTCCCAAGCCTGAACCCCGAAGAGCAAACCGTTGCCGCCCACTCCGAGCCGACGCCTGCCGTCGAGCAGGATGGCGACGATACATCCAGCGCTGATCAGGAATAACCGCGCACGACAGTGTGAAAACGGCTGACCTTCGGGAACTCCCACGTCATCACGTTTTCACACCGTCCAGATCCCCTGCCACGAAGACCCTCCATGCCCGATTCACCGCGCCCCCTTGCGGTCACCCTGCAAGTCGTCTCGATCGTCATCTTCACCTTTATCGGCTACCTGAACATCGGCATCCCCTTGGCCGTACTGCCGGGCTATGTGCATAACGAACTGGGCTTTAGCGCAGTAGTCGCGGGCCTGGTGATCAGCGTGCAGTACCTCGCCACCTTGCTCAGCCGCCCCACGGCCAGCCGCATCATCGACAACCTGGGCAGCAAAAAAGCGGTCATGTATGGCCTGTTCGGCTGCGGCCTGAGCGGCGTGTTCATGCTCGCCTGCAGTTTTCTCAACCACATGCCATGGCTCAGCCTGACCTGCCTGTTGATTGGCCGACTGGTATTGGGCAGCGCAGAAAGCCTGGTCGGCTCCGGCTCGATCGGCTGGGGTATCGGCCGAGTGGGCGCGCACAATACCGCCAAGGTAATCTCCTGGAACGGTATCGCCAGCTACGGCGCGCTGGCCGTCGGCGCCCCGCTGGGAGTGCTGATGGTCAAGCAGTGGGGGCTGTGGAGCATGGGCGTGAGCATCATCCTGCTGGCAGTGACGGGCCTGCTGCTGGCATGGCCCAAGCGCGCCGCGCCCATTGTCAGCGGTGTGCGCCTGCCGTTTTTGCAGGTGCTGGGCAAGGTGTTTCCGCACGGCTCGGGGCTGGCCCTGGGCTCGATCGGTTTTGGCACCATCGCCACCTTCATCACCCTGTACTACGCCAGCCGCGACTGGCCCAATGCCGCATTGACCCTGAGCCTGTTTGGCGCCAGCTTTATCAGTGCTCGACTGTTGTTCGGCAACCTGATCAACCGCATCGGCGGCTTCCGGATGGCAATTGCCTGCCTGTCGGTGGAAACCCTGGGGTTGCTGATGCTGTGGCAGGCGCCGAGTGCCGAGATTGCCTTGGCGGGCGCTGCGTTGAGTGGGTTTGGCTTCTCGCTGGTCTTCCCGGCACTGGGGGTCGAGGCGGTGAATCAGGTATCAGCAGCCAACCGCGGCGCCGCGGTGGGGGCGTATTCGCTGTTCATCGATCTGTCGCTGGGCATTACCGGGCCGCTGGTGGGCGCAGTGGCATCTGGGTTTGGCTTTGCCTCGATGTTTCTGTTTGCCGCAGCGGCCTCGGCTTGCGGGCTGGTGCTGAGCCTGTATCTGTACCGCCAGGCGCGGCGGTTGCGCCAAGCCTGAATGGCCATCGCGGGGCAAGCCCGCTCCCACAGATCTGTAGGAGCGGGCTTGCCCCGCGATGCGCTTGAGGGTCAGCGCAGGGCGTACTGCAACACCACCTCCAGCGGATGGCGCATCTGCTTGTCGGCCATGCGCTTGACCTGGCTACGGCACGAATAGCCAGTCGCCAACGGCTCCCCTTGTTTATCCAGCTTGGTCGCCCACGACTGCTCGAAGATGGTCCGCGACGTCTGCTGATTGCGCGCCTCATGCCCATAAGTGCCGGACATCCCGCAGCAGCCGGTCGCCTCGGTCACCAGCTTCAGCCCCATGCGGGCAAACACCTGCTCCCACTGCTTGGTACTGGCCGGCACGTTGGTCTTCTCGGTGCAATGAGCCATCAAGCGGAAGTGGCCAGCATCCGCCACCGCCTGCTCAGGTAGCACATCGATCAACCACTCCTGCGGTAGCAACACCTTCGGGCAATCTTCCAGGCCAGGCACCTTCTGATACTCCTGGCGATAGACCAGCGTCATCGCCGGATCCAGGCCGACCAAGGGCACGCCGCAGTCGGCCAGCGCCTTCAACTGGCTACCATTGCGGATCGCCGCCTTGGCGAACGCACCGAGAAAGCCCTGCACGTGCAGCGGCTTGCCGTTGGCGCTGTAGGGCGCCAGGAACACACGATGCCCCAGACGATGGGCAAGCTCGATGAACGCGGCCAGCAGCGGCGTCTCGAAGTAACGGGTAAAGGCATCCTGGACCAGCACGATGCTGCGCTCACGCTGGGCCGGGGTCAGCTCGCGCAGCGCTGGCACGCTGGCAACACCGACCCGGCAACGGCTCAGGGTGGCCTGGAAGTTGAAACGGCTGATCAGTGGGCTGTCGACCATGCCGATCTTGTCCGCCAGCAGTTTGCTCACCCACGTCGAGCCCATCACCGCGTTGTACAGGCCCGGCGCATGGGCAAGATAGGGAATGCTGAACTCCAGCGAGCCGATCAGGTAATCGCGCAGCGGGCGCTGGTAGCGGCCGTGGTACAGCTCAAGGAAGCGCGAACGGAAGTCCGGGACATTGACCTTGATCGGGCATTGCCCTGCGCACGACTTACAGGCCAAGCAACCGGCCATGGCCTCGTACACCTCGTGGGAAAAGTCCGCTTGGCCCTGCTTCTGCGCTCGGTTATTGCGCAGGCGGGTCGGCAGCCCTTTGAGCCAGGACACTTTGCTGCGCGCCGCCGCCAGCACATCGATATCCGCCGCACCTTGCAGACGCAGCCACTCCCGGATCAGCGAAGCGCGACCTTTGGGCGAATGTTGCCGTTCACGGGTGGCCTTCCACGACGGGCACATGGCGTCGTTGGGGTCGTAGTTGTAGCAGGCGCCATTTCCGTTGCAGTGCACAGCACTGCCAAAACTCTGCCAGACGCGCTCATCGATGGTTCGATCAAGATCACCGCGCAGGCTCACGCCATCGACCTTGGTCAGGCCTTCGGCGCTGTCCGGTGGCGTGCAGATCTTGCCTGGGTTGAGCTGGTTATACGGGTCGAACGCGCCCTTCAGGCGTTGCAGCGACGGGTACAGCTCGCCGAAGTAATCCGGCACGTATTCCGAACGCAGGCCCTTGCCATGCTCGCCCCACAGCAGACCGCCGTAACGCTGGGTCAGCGCAGCCACCGCATCCGAGATTGGCTTGACCAGCGCCGCCTGGGCCGGGTCTTTCATGTCCAGGGCCGGACGCACGTGCAACACCCCGGCATCGACGTGGCCAAACATGCCATAGGCCAGACCATAGCTGTCGAGCAGCGCACGGAAGTCAGCGATATAGTCAGCCAGCTGCTCAGGCGGCACTGCCGTATCTTCGACAAACGGCTGCGGCCGCACCTCGCCCTCGACGTTGCCCAGCAGGCCCACCGAGCGTTTGCGCATGGTGTAGACCCGCGTCACGGCCTCGGCCCCCTCGGCCAGGGTATGACCCAGGCGCTCGACCCCCTTGTCGCTCTGCAGATGCGCGATGAACGCCTGCACCCGCGCGTTGACCTCGCCCGGCTCGTCGCCGCAGAACTCGATCAGGTTGATACCCAGGGTCGGCCGCTCAGGGTCAGCCGGGAAGTACTCGGCAACGCTGTGCCAGACGATGTCTTTCATCGCCAGCATGAGCACCTTGGAGTCGACGGTTTCGATCGACAGTGGCTTGTGCGCCATCAGCGCATTGGCGTCTCGCAGGGCATCCATGAAGCTGGTGTAGCGCACGTTGACCAGCACTGCGTACTTGGGGATCGGCAGCACATTGAGCTTGGCCTCGACCACGTAGCCCAGCGAGCCCTCGGCGCCGCACAGTACGCTATTGAGGTTGAAGCGGCCCTGCTCGTCGCGCAGGTGCGCCAGGTCGTAGCCGGTCAGGCAGCGATTGAGCTTGGGGAAGGTGCTTTCGATCAGCTCGGCCTGGTTCTGCTGGATGTCGCGGGCAACCCGATAGACCTCGCCAGCACGGCCCGGCGCGGCGCAAGCCTGCTCCAGCGCCGCATCGTCGATCGGCAGGCTATGCAGGCGCTCGCCACCGAGCAACACGCTGTGCAGTTCAAGCACGTGGTCGCGGGTCTTGCCGTAGGTGCAACTACCCTGGCCGCTGGCGTCGGTGTTGATCATGCCGCCCACGGTAGCGCGGTTGGAGGTGGACAGCTCCGGGGCAAAGAACAAGCCGTGTGGCTTGAGCGCCGCATTGAGCTGATCCTTGACCACCCCGGCCTGGACGCGCACCCAGCGCTGCTCGACGTTGATCTCCAGGATCTGGTTCATATGCCGCGACAGGTCGACGACGATGCCGTCAGTCAGCGACTGGCCGTTGGTGCCGGTACCACCGCCACGCGGGGTCAGCTTGATCTGCTGGAAACGCGGCTCGCCCATCAGTGCGGCCACCTTGGCCACATCGTCGGCATCGAGCGGGAACACCGCCGCCTGTGGCAGGCGCTGATAGATCGAGTTATCGGTGGCGAGCACCGTACGGGTGGCGTAGTCGGCACTGATCTGGCCGCGGAAACCGCTGCTGCGCAGGGCTTCGAGAAATTCCGGGTAGTTGACGGCAGGGGCACTGGTCGACAGCTGGGCGATCATCGTTGGATGGCCTCTTGATATGGGCTGATTCACGGTAAACCTGTCTTCCCGGCATAGGTTACACAGCCAGGGATGACGAATATGCCAATGTTCCTGTACTTTCCGGCCAGGGGCAAACGGATATTCCTGCCGCTATTGATGAGCTTTATGAATGAATTACCGCCACCTGACCCCGTCGATGTCGCTGCTGCTGGCGTTCGAGGCCGCCGCTCGGCATGAAAGCTATACTCGCGCTGCCGCCGAACTGTCGCTGACCCAGAGCGCGGTCAGCCGCCAGGTGCAGGCACTGGAGCAGCAGTTAGGCCTGACCTTGTTCCGCCGCGAAGGGCGCCAGGTGCAGTTGACCGACGTCGGGCGCCTGTACCAGCGCGAGCTCAGCGAAGCGCTCGGGCGGATCCGCAGCGCCACCTTGCAGGCACTGGCCTACCAGACAGGCGTCGGCACCTTGCGCCTGGCCACCCTGCCGACGTTCGGCTCGAAATGGCTGCTGCCGCGTCTGCATGCTTTCTACGCGGCCCATCCGGGGATGCTGGTACATATTCATTCACGCATTGAAGCGATCAACTTCGACACCAGTGAGATCGACGCCGCCATCGGCGTGGCCAGCCATGACCTGCCAGGGCTGATCTGCCATCGCCTGCATGCCGAAGAGCTGGTGGTGATCCTGCCGCAGGAGGCTGCCAGTGAGGCGCAGGGTTGGAGCCCGGCGCGCATCAGCGAACAGGTACTGCTGAATGTGGCCAACAACCCGCACGCCTGGGGCGAGTGGTTCTCCCACCATGACCTGCCACACCGAGCGATGCGCCTGGGGCCGAGCTTCGAGCTGACCTCGCACCTGATCCAGGCGGTACGAGCAGGCATTGGCATTGGCCTGGTGCCGCGGGTTCTGGTCGAGGAAGAACTGGCCAAGGGCGAGCTGTTCAGCCCGGGCGTCGCGTTTGCCAGCCAGCGCAGTTACTACCTGATATATCCGCCGCGTAATGAGGCATTGCCGTCGTTGCGGGCATTTCGTGGCTGGCTGCTGGAGCAGATTTAAAGCCCAGCGGGCGCTATCGCGGGGCAAGCCCGCTCCCACGCAGTCATGCCTGGCACGCATGCCTGGCACGCATGCTTGGCACGCGTGCTTGGCGGCCTGCGTGGGAGCGGGCTTGCCCCGCGATAGCACCCGGACAGACAACAAAAAACCCGATGCCAGTCACCTGTCATCGGGTTTCAAGTAACACGCTCAGCGCTTACTTGGCTACAGAGCTTGCCGCCCGGTTAGCCTGCGTCCCACGTCTGCCCTTGAGCATGTAGACCACGAACATCGCGAACAACCATACCGGGATCGCATACACCGATACCTGGATCCCCGGGATCATCAACATGATGCTCAGGATCAGCACCACGAAGGCCAGTACCACATAGTTGCCATAGGGGTACCACAGCGCCTTGAACAATGGCTTCTGCCCGGTACGGTCAAGGTGCTGACGGAATTTCAGGTGCGAGTAGCTGATCATCGCCCAGTTGATCACCAGCGCCGCTACCACCAGCGACATCAGCAGCTCCAGGGCATGCTGCGGCATGAAGTAGTTGAGCAGCACGGCAATCAGGGTGACCACTGCCGAAGCCAGAATCGAGCGCACCGGCACGCCGCGCTTGTCGATCTTGGCCAGCGCAGCAGGGGCATCGCCCTGCTCGGCCATGCCATAGAGCATCCGCGCATTGCAGTAGGTGCCGCTGTTGTACACCGACAGCGCCGCAGTCAACACCACGAAGTTCAGCAAGTGCGCAGCCACATCGCTACCGAGTAGCGAGAACACCTGCACGAACGGGCTGCTGCCATAGCTGCCACCGGAGGCATCGATGCTGGCGACCAGGCTGTCCCATGGGGTCAACGACAGCAGAATCACCAGGGCGCCGATGTAGAAAATCAGGATCCGGTAGATGACCTGGTTGATCGCCTTGGGAATCACGGTCTTCGGCTTGTCGGCCTCGGCTGCGGTGAAACCGAGCATTTCCAGGCCACCGAAGGAGAACATGATGATCGCCAGCGCCATGACCAGGCCGCTGACGCCATTGGGGAAGAAGCCGCCATGCGCCCACAGGTTGGTTACCGAGGCTTCAGGGCCGCCGCTACCGCTGGTCAGCAGGTAGGCGCCCAGGCCGATCATGCCGACGATCGCCGCGACCTTGATGATCGCGAACCAGAATTCGGCCTCGCCGAAGACTTTCACGTTCATCAGGTTGATGGCGTTGATCAGCAGGAAGAACGCCGCGGCGGTGACCCAGGTGGGGATCTCCGGCCACCAGTAATGGACGTACTTGCCGACTGCCGAAAGCTCCGACATGCCGACCAGGATATACAGCACCCAGCAGTTCCAGCCCGACAGGAAGCCGGCGAAACCGCCCCAATATTTGTGCGCGAAATGGCTGAAGGAGCCGGCAACCGGCTCTTCGACGATCATTTCGCCGAGCTGGCGCATGATCATGAAAGCGATGAAGCCGCAGATGGCATAGCCAAGGATCATCGACGGACCGGCAGACTTCATCACACCGGCCGAGCCCAGGAACAATCCGGTACCGATCGCGCCACCCAGAGCGATCAGCTGGATATGGCGGTTTTTCAGGCCCCGCTTGAGCTCGCCTGACTGCATGTTTTGTCCACTCATGAACGAAGTCACCTGCTTGTTTTTATCTGTGACGGAATCGGACCCACCGCGCTCGTGGCGCAGCGGAATGGGCAAGGTGATTACCTTGGATTTTTCTTGGACTCGGGCGACACGACAGGCACTGGGCCAGGACGGTCAACCGGGAGTCAGCAAGAGTGCGCGGTACGCAAAGGGGTCACAGGTAAAACGCGGCGCATTGTATACCCCTGCAAACGCGCAGGCGTCAACGCGTTGCGTCATTTCCTGATGAAAAAACGCAGCGGTCCTGGGGCGAAGGCCTGAAAAGGCGCAGTGATCGGCGTACATGGCGCCTCCATTTGTTGTTTTGATGCCCGGCGCTCCGGCCAGGCTGTGCACACGGCATGGCGCTATATCAGCGTGCTGCGGCGGGTTGGGCAAGAGGGGGTGGGGCTGGGGGGCATGCTCAAACGCGTAGGACTTGGCAAGTTTTATTTACAACGAAGAGGAAGGGCAGTTGAAACGAGCAATAGCGTAAACATTTCCTTACGCAGTGGTTCGAAATATTGCCATTTGGTAAAAAATTCTGATGAATCAGTACGTTGGAACGTCCACATCGTTTGAGGGGGCTAACCCAGCCTCTGTCTAACGGACACAAAAAAGCCAGCCTTCGGGCTGGCTTTCTGAGCTACAGACTTGATCAGCCGCGAGGCTTACCGCGACCGGTGCCAGCAGGCTTGCCACCCGCAGGCTTACCGCCTTCTGGCTTGCTGGTGCGCTTGCGCATATCGCTCGGACGCTCGGCAACGGTACTGCTGCTACGGCCACCCTTGCGCGCAGCACCGTCTTCACGGGCCGCCCGCGCCGGGCGCTCAGCTTGACCTTCCTGCGCCGGACGCAAGGTACGCACGCGCTCGCCCCGGCCCAGCGGACGGGTCGATTTGCGCTGCATACGCTCCATCTTGTCCTTGGCCTTGAGGTTCATGGTCGGCAGCGCTACCGGCTGCAGGCCCACTTCAGCGGCAAGGATGTCGATCTCGCCCTGGCTCATTTCGCGCCAGCGGCCCATCGGCAGGTCGGAGTTGAGGAACACTGGTCCGAAACGCACGCGCTTCAGACGGCTGACGATCACGCCCTGGGATTCCCACAGACGACGAACCTCACGGTTACGCCCTTCCATCACCACGCAGTGGTACCAATGGTTGAAGCCTTCGCCACCAGGCGCTTTCTGGATGTCGGTGAACTTCGCCGGGCCATCTTCGAGGACCACGCCAGCCTTGAGCCGGTCGACCATCTCGTCGTCGACTTCGCCACGCACACGCACGGCGTACTCGCGGTCCATCTCGTAGGACGGGTGCATCAGGCGATTGGCCAGTTCACCATCAGTGGTGAACAGCAGCAGGCCCGTGGTGTTGATGTCCAGACGGCCGATGTTGATCCAGCGGCCTTCTTTCGGACGCGGCAGGCGGTCGAACACAGTCGGGCGCCCTTCTGGGTCGTCACGGGTGCAGATCTCGCCATCAGGCTTGTTGTACATGATCACCCGGCGGGTGGCCTCGGCAGCCTCCACGCGCTTGATCAGCTTGCCATCGACGGCAATTGCGTCGTGCAGGTCAACGCGCTGGCCGAGGGTGGCGGCGACGCCGTTGACCTTGATCCGGCCTTGGCTGATCCAGGCCTCGACGTCACGCCGCGAGCCCACGCCAATGCGCGCGAGAACTTTTTGCAGTTTCTCGCCGGATGGGGGGATGGCTTGGGTTTCTTGCAGGTTTTGCTCACTCATCTGGGCACCTCCCGGTGTAGGAATGAAATTGGCTATTGGCGACGAATGCGCCAAAGGGGCGCGCATCATACGCGGTTCGCAGGGCGAACGCACTGCAGAGTAGCCGGTTTTGTGCAGGGGGCTGGGGTTTGCGCTGAACGGTCGACCTGTGGTGTGCCAATTTCGGCCTCATCGCGGGGCAAGCCCGCTCCCACGCAGCCCGAGCCACCCAGCCAAATGAGCCGCATCAGCGTGGGAGCGGGCTTGCCCCGCGATGAGGCCAGCACTGACACTGCTAAATCAGGACTTCACCTCAGGCTCATCTTCAACCGAGGACGCTGCTTCATCGTCCGGCGACTCATCGCGCAGATCATCGAAATCAGTCTTCAACCCCTCTTCCATGGCATCCAGCTCCACCAGCAAGGTCCGGAAGCTGGTCTCTTCGCGTGGCTCCCCCCCTTCGCCCAGCTCTTCATCGCCAAGACTGGCATCGGCCAGCGCCTGCAAATGCGCCGGCACTGGGGCGTCATCCGGGTCAACCAGCGGCTCCGGTTCCATCTCGCGCAGCTCGGCCAACGCCGGCAATTGATCGAGGCTGTGCAAGTTGAAGTGATCGAGAAACGCCTTGGTGGTGGCAAACATCGCCGGCCGCCCGGGTACTTCGCGGTAGCCAACGATGCGAATCCACTCGCGTTCCATCAAGGTCTTGATGATATTGGTGTTGACCGCCACGCCACGCACATCTTCGATCTCGCCGCGAGTGATCGGTTGGCGATAGGCGATCAATGCCATGGTCTCGAGCAGTGCCCGCGAGTAGCGTTGTGGCCGCTCCTCCCACAGCCGCCCGACCCAGGGCGCGAAGTTTTCGCGGATTTGCAGGCGGTAGCCGCTGGCCACTTCCTTGAGTTCGAAAGCCCGGCCATTACACGACTTGGCCAGCACCTCGAGGGCTTTCTTGAACACGGCAGGCGCCGGCCGCTCGGCTTCTTCGAGCAGCTCATACAGGCGTTCAAGCGATTGCGGTTTGCCCGAGGCCAGCAGAAATGCCTCGATCAGCGACGCCAGGTCGCGCGGTTCATTCAGGTTCATGGGTCTTCAGGTCTGCTTGTTTCACTCGGTCCGGGCACGGACATGGATCGGGGCGAACGGCTCATTCTGCACCAGTTCGATGAGCGATTCCTTCACCAGTTCGAGAATCGCCATGAAGGTGACCACCACACCCAGCTTGCCTTCCTCGGCGCTGAACAGCTCGACGAAGGGCACAAAGGCGCCACCCTTGAGGCGTTCGAGCACTTCGCTCATGCGCTCGCGGGTCGACAGGGTCTCGCGGGTGATCTGGTGGCTTTCGAACAAGTCATTGCGGCGCATGACTTCGGCCATCGACAGCAGGATCTCCTCCAGGCTGACCTGCGGCAACAGCTTGCGCACCTTGGCCTGCGGGGCCTCCAGGCGTGGGATCAGCACATCGCGGCCAACCCGCGGCAGTTCGTCAATGCCCTCGGCGGCCGCCTTGAAGCGCTCGTACTCCTGCAAGCGGCGGATCAACTCGGCACGCGGGTCGCCCTCTTCTTCCTCGACCTCGGTGGAGCGCGGCAGCAGCATGCGCGACTTGATCTCGGCAAGCATCGCGGCCATCACCAGGTATTCCGCCGCCAGCTCCAGGCGCACCGACTTCATCAGCTCGACGTAGGACATGTACTGGCGAGTGATCTCCGCCACCGGGATATCGAGAATGTCGATGTTCTGTTTGCGGATCAGGTACAGCAGCAGGTCGAGCGGCCCCTCGAAGGCTTCGAGGATCACTTCCAAAGCGTCTGGGGGGATGTACAAGTCAAGCGGCAGCTCGGTAACGGCCTCGCCATACACCAGCGCCAGTTGCAACTGCAGGGGGGCGTTGCTGTCGCTCGGCGGCGCTGTTACTTCGATCACCTGATTCACGCAGGGGCCAAGAATGGCGCGGGATCACCACAACCGACGCGGATCACTTCCGGCTCGTCGCCGGCCAGGTTGATCACTGTGGAAGCCTTGAGGTCGCCGAAACCGCCATCGATGATCAGGTCGACGTGATGCTCCAACGCCTGGCGGATCTCGTAGGGGTCGGTCATCGGCTCGTCTTCGCCCGGCATGATCAGGCTGACGCTCATCAGCGGCTCGCCCAGCTCTTCAAGCAAGGCCAGCACGATGGGGTTGGAAGGCACGCGCAGGCCGATGGTGCGGCGTTTTTCATGCAGCAGCAGGCGCGGCACTTCGCGGGTGGCGTTGAGGATGAAGGTATACGGCCCTGGGATATGCGCCTTGAGCAAGCGGAAGGTGGCAGTGTCGATCTTGGCGAACAGCCCCATCTGCGACAGGTCGCAGCACAGCAGGGTGAAGTTGTGATGCTTGTCCAGTTGGCGCAGCCGGCGCACCCGCTCGACAGCGTTCTTGTCGCCGATCTGACAGCCCATCGCGTAGGCCGAATCGGTCGGGTACACCACCACCCCGCCCTTGCGAATGATTTCAACGGCCTGTTTTATCAGGCGCGCCTGCGGGTTTTCCGCATGAATCTGGAAAAATTGGCTCACGAAGTCGTCCTGTTCATATCGCCATAGGCTGTTCATGCTTGAATCGGCGCCACAGAGGTGGCAGGTCCTCGGGTAATGGCCGGTAAGCACCGATTTCGCCCCAGGTGCCAGGGCCGTGGAAATCACTGCCAGCGCTTGCCAGCAGGCCGAACTCACGGGTGAGGATGGACATAGTGCCCACCTGCTCGGCCGGCATCATCCCATTGACCACTTCAAGTGCCTGCCCGCCTGCCTGAATATAGTCGGCAATCAGCCGTCTGCGCTTGCTGCGGGTCAGTTCGTAGTGCATGGGATGGGCCAGGCTCACCCAGGCATTCGACTGGCGCAGGGTCGCGACAGTTTCCTCAAGGGTTGGCCAATGCAGCTTGACGTCGCCCAGCTTGCCCGCCCCCAGCCACTTGCGAAAGGCTTCGCCACGGTCCTTGACGTGCCCGGCGCGCACCAGGTAGTCGGCAAAGTGCGGCCGCGCCGGGGCGTTGCCGCTATCGCCCAGCGCTTGCTGCACCGCACGTGCGCCTTCAAGCGTGCCCGGCATGCCCTTGGCCGCCAGACGGCGGTCGATTTCCTCGGCGCGCAGCCAACGCCCCCGATGCAGGGCCTCGATAGCCTCCAGTAGCGGCGGTGCATCGAGGGGGAAATCGTAACCCAATATGTGAATGGTCGCGCCGCCCCAGGTGCACGAAAGCTCCACCCCGCTGACCCAATGCATACCCTTGGCAAGGCAGGCCTGGCGGGCTTCGGCCAGCCCTTCAAGGGTGTCGTGGTCAGTCAGGGCCAATGTCTGCACACCGTGCTCGTGGGCGCGGGCGACCAATACCGCGGGCGACAGGGCGCCATCGGAGGCCGTGCTGTGACAGTGCAGATCAACATTCATGGAGGAGCGCTACCGCTGGAATCGATGTTTGATATTATGCCGTCACATCCCGCTTCTGGCTGCCATTGTGAAACAATTCATCGATTTCATCCCGCTGCTGCTGTTCTTCATCGTCTACAAGCTCGACCCGCGCCCACTGGAGTTCGCTGGCCACAGCTTCGAACTGGGCGGTATCTACAGTGCAACGGCAGTATTGATCGCAAGCTCGCTGGTGGTCTACGGCGCACTGTTCATCCGTCAACGCAAGCTGGAAAAAGGTCAGTGGCTGACCCTGGTCGCGTGCCTGGTGTTCGGCGGTCTGACCCTGGCGTTCCATAGCGAGACCTTCCTCAAATGGAAGGCACCGGTGGTCAACTGGCTGTTCGCCCTGGCCTTCGCCGGTAGCCATATCATCGGCGACCGGGTGTTGATCAAGCGCATCATGGGCCACGCGCTGAGCTTGCCCGATGCCATCTGGACGCGGTTGAACCTGGCCTGGATCGGCTTCTTCCTGATCTGCGGCGCGGCCAACCTGTTCGTCGCCTTCACCTTCCAGGACTTCTGGGTCGACTTCAAAGTGTTCGGCAGCCTGGGCATGACGGTGTTGTTCCTAGTCGCCCAAGGTGTTTACCTGTCGCGCCACCTGCACGACAGCGACCCTACCACCCCCAAGACCGAGGATTGACATGCTCTACGCCATCATCGCCAGCGACGTCGCCAACTCCCTGGAAAAACGCCTGGCTGCCCGCCCTGCGCACATCGAGCGCCTGCAGCAACTCAAGGCCGAAGGCCGCGTGGTGCTGGCCGGCCCGCACCCGGCCATCGACAGCAACGACCCGGGCGAAGCAGGTTTCAGCGGCAGCCTGATCGTTGCCGAGTTCGACTCGCTAAGCGCCGCGCAAGCCTGGGCCGATGCTGACCCGTACATTGCCGCAGGTGTGTACGACAAAGTGGTTGTGAAGCCGTTCAAGCAAGTCCTGCCTTGATCTGACACCGCGTTGCACGTTTCGCGGGCAAGCCCGCTCCCACAGGGTTTGTGCATACCTCGTTCATGGGGTTGACCCAGCGCTTTGTGGGAGCCTGCGATTGGGCTGCTAAGCAGCCCCAATTACAGGCCCTGGGTCTACTGACTGGCATTGGCCCCCACCCTCATTAATTCCGACCAGCGGCCGACAACCTCCTGAATCGATATCAATCAGGAGTTCCAATGCGCCAAGGTCCGTTGTTCCTGCTGCTTTGCTTGCTGTTGCTGAGCCCATTGGCCAGTGCCGAACAAACCCTGTCGCTGGAAGCCGGTGCCCGGATCACCGAGCTGCAACAGCGCCTTGAAGAGAGTGAAAAGCAGCGTGCAGCCCTCACCGAGCAATTGCACAACGCCGACAGTGAGCGAGAAAGCGCCCAGCTCACACGCCTGCGCCAGGACAACCAGCGCCTGAAGCTGTCGATCAAGCAAATGCAGGCCGATACCGCGCAATCGCCACTGAGCGATCAACAATTATGGTTCCTGATTGGCTCAGGCGTTGCACTGTTCTCGGTACTCTGCGGTATCTTTGCCAGTGGCGGACACAGAAGACGCCGTCAATGGTTGAATTGAGTGAGTCATGAGCGAGCTGTTACTGATTGATGATGACCAGGAACTCTGCGAGCTGCTCGGCAGCTGGCTGACCCAGGAAGGTTTTGAAGTGCGCGCCTGCCACGATGGCATGAGCGCGCGCCAAGCCCTGGCTGCCCACGCCCCGGCAGCCGTGGTGCTGGATGTAATGCTGCCCGACGGCAGCGGTCTGGAGCTGCTCAAGCAGTTGCGCAGCGAGCATGCTGAACTGCCGGTGCTGATGCTCTCCGCGCGCGGCGAGCCGCTGGACCGGATTCTTGGCCTTGAACTGGGCGCCGACGATTACCTGGCCAAACCGTGCGACCCGCGTGAGCTTACCGCCCGCCTGCGCGCGGTGCTGCGCCGCAGCCACCCCGCCGCGACCACCACCCAAGTCGAAATTGGCGACCTGGCGTTCAGCCCGGCCCGCGGCGTGGTCAGCATCGAGGGCCGCGAGATGACCCTGACCCTTTCGGAAAGCCGCATCCTTGAAGCCCTGCTGCGCCAACCTGGCGAGCCGCTGGATAAACAGGAACTGGCGCAGATCGCCCTGGGCCGCAAGCTGACCCTGTACGACCGCAGCCTGGACATGCATGTCAGCAACCTGCGCAAGAAGGTTGGGCCACACCCCGATGGCCGCCCGCGCATCGTCGCCCTGCGCAGCCGCGGCTATTACTACAGCCTCTGAGCAGCGACCAGCCGCAAGCGACAAGAGCATGCAATCGGTGTGTTCTTGACGCTTGAAGCTTACAACTTGCAGCCAAGGTCTTTACCCAGCCTTTACCCTCACCTGACCGCTCTTGACCTTGATCTCCCTAAACTGGGCTCATCCGGTAAACACCGGCCCATGAAAGGAGAGACACCATGCGCAAGACCCTTATCGCCCTGATGTTCGCCGCCGCCCTGCCGACCGTTGCCATGGCCATGCCTGAAGGCGGCCCGCGCCACGACGGCCCGCATCATCGCGGTGACGCGCCTTTCGCCCAACTGGATTTGTCCCGCGACCAGCGCCAGCAGATCGGCAAGCTGATGGGCGAGCAGATGAAACAACGCCGCGATATCACCGAGCGCTACATCGCCAAGCTGCCGGCCGCCGAGCAAAAGGCCATGAAGGACGAGATCAAGGCCAGCCGCGACAAGGCCGATGGCCAAGTGCGCGCCCTGCTCAAGCCTGAGCAGCAGAAGAAGTTCGACGAACTGAAGAAGGAGCGCGAAGCGCGCAAGGCTGAATGGAAGCAGTTCCAAGCCTGGAAAGCTGAAAAAGCCGGCAAGGCCCAGTAAGCTGACCGCCCCATGCCCGGCCCGCTCTTGAGCGGGCCGGGCTTTTCCCGCTTGTAGGAGGTGCGTGTCTTGCGTTCACTGTTCTGGCGCATCCTGGCCAGTTTCTGGCTCGCCATCACCCTGGTCGCCGGCCTGTCGATCTTGCTCGGCCATATGCTCAACCAGGACAACTGGATACTCAGCCGCCACCCGGGCCTGAACACCCTGGCCAGCCGCTGGGCCCAGCATTACGAGCAAGAGGGCATTGGCTCGGCCCAGCGCTTCCTGGAACGACGCAAGCAACGCTTCAAGGTCGATGTGCAGGTGCTCAACGATGCCGGCGATGCCGTGGTGCCAGGCACCTTCCCGCGTCGCGCGGCCGACTTCGAGGCCCGCCAGCGCAATGACCAACGCCGCCTGCCATGGCGCCGGCTGACCGAGGAATACACCAGCCCGACCACTGGCGAGACCTACTTGCTGATCTATCGCATTCCCCATCCCGAGCTCGACGCCTGGCACCGCGAGAGCCTGCTGTGGCCGCTCAGTGCGCTGGGGATTGCCCTGGTCGTGCTGACCCTGTTCAGCCTGTTGGTAACGCTGTCGATCACTCGCCCGCTCAGCCGTTTGCGCGGCGCGGTGCACGACCTCGGCCAGACCAGCTACCAGCAGAACAGCCTGGCCCGCCTGGCGGCGCGGCGTGACGAATTTGGCGTGCTGGCCAACGACTTCAACAAGATGGGCGCGCGCCTGCAAAGCCTGATCGGCAGTCAGCGCCAGCTGTTGCGCGATGTCTCCCACGAACTGCGCTCGCCGCTGGCGCGGCTGCGTATCGCCCTGGCCCTGGCCGAACGTGCCGAGCCCGAGCAGCGCCAGGCGCTGTGGCCGCGCTTGACCCGTGAGTGCGATCGGCTGGAAGACTTGATCAGTGAAATCCTCGCCCTGGCGCGCGTCGACGCCGAGCAGGCGCTGGCCGAGCCAGTCGACCTCAATGCGCTGCTAGGCAGTGTGCGCAAGGATGCCCAGCTCAGCGCCCCGGATCAGGAGATTCGCCTGGAGGCGGCGCCAGGGCTGACCTTGCAAGGCTGGCCGACGCTGGTCGAGCGTGCCGTCGACAATCTGGTGCGCAATGCACTGCGCTTCAATCCGGCAGGGCAACCTATCGAGATCAGTGCCAGCGTTGATCAGGACCGAGTGCTGGTGACTGTGCGCGATCATGGCAAGGGCGTGGCGCCGGAGTACCTCGGCCAGCTGGGCGAGCCGTTCTTCCGCGCACCGGGGCAGGAAGCGGCGGGGCATGGCCTGGGCCTGGCGATCGCCCGGCGGGCGGCGGAGCGCCATGGCGGCAGTTTGAGCCTGGGCAATCATCCGCAGGGGGGATTTGTTGCGCGCTTGGAGTTTCCGGTGACGGCGGTGGTGGGCAGTTGAGCTTAGGGGCCGCGCTGCGGCCCCAAAGCACTTATTCCCAGGCGCTAACGAACTCGGCAGTGGCCAAAATCGGCGCCGTACGCGGCTCATTAACCGGCGTCCCCACATACAGATAGCCGATCAATTCCTCATTGGCCTGCAACCCCAACCCCTGATGCACATGGGCATCGAACGCCATGTCCCCGGTCCGCCACACCGCGCCAATGCCCTGGGCATGGGCAGCGATCAAAATGCCGTGGGCGGCACACCCCGCCGCCAGCCGCTGCTCGGACTTGGGCACCTTGAAGTGATCCTGCAACCGGGCAATCACCACGATCAGCAGCGGCGCACGCAGCGGCATGGCGCGGGCTTTGTCCAGTGCAGCCTGGCTTGCGTCGCCTTTTTTCGCTACAGCGCCTGCAAACAGCTCACCGAGCTTTTCCCGCGCCTGCCCCTCGATGGTCAGGAAGCGCCAGGGGCGCAGCTGACCGTGATCCGGGGCGCGCAACGCCGCCTGGAACAGCGCCTCGCGTTGGGCTGCATTGGGCGCAGGATAAGTCAGGCGAGGTACGGATACACGGTTGAGCAATGCGTCGAGAGCCTCCATCGGCTACCCTCCTGGCAGATAAAATGTGTGCCCATTCTCAAGTTGCCGGCCGCAAGCTGCAAGCGCCAAGAAGTCTCGGGCGCATGCCGAGCCACTGTTTCTTGCAGCTAGGCGCTAGAAGCTTGCAGCTCGCCGCCCCACAGGTAGAATGGCGCCCTTTCCGTTGCGAGTCAGAGCAGATCACATGGCGTTGCCGACCTTAAGGATCATTGGTTTCATCATCGGCATCTTCCTGATCACCCTGGCGGTCAGCATGGTCGTTCCCATGACCACCCTGGTGATCTTCGAACGCACCGGCGACATGCCGTCGTTCCTCTGGTCGAGCCTGATCACCTTTATCGCGGGCCTGGCTTTGGTCGTTCCCGGCCGCCCCGAACACGTGCACCTGCGCCCGCGCGACATGTACCTGCTGACGGTCAGCAGCTGGCTGGTAGTGTGCGAGTTCGCTGCCCTGCCGTTCCTGCTGACCCAGCACATCAGCTACACCGACGCCTTCTTCGAAAGCATGTCGGGCATCACCGCCACCGGCGCCACGGTGCTCAGCGGGCTGGATAACATGTCTCCGGGGATCCTGATGTGGCGCTCGATGCTGCACTGGCTCGGCGGCATCGGCTTCATCGCCATGGCGGTGGCGATCCTGCCGCTGCTGCGCATCGGTGGCATGCGCCTGTTCCAGACCGAATCCTCGGACCGCTCCGAGAAAGTCATGCCGCGCTCGCACATGGTCGCCAAGTCGATCGTGCTGGTGTACATCGGCATTACTTTCATCGGCAGCCTGGCCTTCTGGTGGGCGGGAATGAAGCCGTTCGATGCGGTCAACCATGCCATGTCGGCGATTTCCACCGGCGGTTTCTCCACCTCCGACCAATCGCTGGCCAAGTGGGACATCCCCGCCGTGCACTGGGTCGCGGTGGTGGTGATGATCCTCGGCAGTGTGCCGTTCACCCTGTACGTGGCCACCCTGCGCGGCAACCGCCGTGCGCTGATCAAGGATCAACAGGTGCAAGGCCTGCTCGGCCTGTTGGTGGCCACCTGGCTGGTGCTGGGCACCTGGTATTGGGCCACCACCGATCTGCACTGGTTGGATGCCTTGCGCCACGTCGCACTGAACGTCACCTCGGTGGTCACCACTACCGGCTTCGCCCTGGGTGACTACAGCCTGTGGGGCAACTTCTCGCTGATGCTGTTCTTCTACCTCGGGTTCATTGGGGGCTGCTCGGGCTCCACCGCAGGCGGGATCAAGATCTTCCGCTTCCAGGTCGCCTACATCCTGCTCAAGGCCAGCCTTAACCAGTTGATCCACCCACGCGCGGTGATCAAGCAGAAGTACAACGGCCACCGGCTCGACGAAGAGATCGTGCGCTCGATTCTGACTTTCTCGTTCTTCTTCGCCATCACCATCTGCGTCATCGCCCTGCTGCTGTCGCTGCTCGGCGTGGACTGGATGACCGCGCTGACCGGCGCCGCCGGTACTGTCTCGGGGGTCGGCCCAGGCCTTGGCGAGGTGATCGGCCCGGCGGGTAACTACGCGACCCTGCCGGATGCTGCCAAGTGGATCCTGGCCGGCGGCATGCTGCTCGGCCGGCTGGAGATCATTACGGTGCTGGTGCTGTGTATGCCGGCGTTCTGGCGTCACTGAGCGGCTCGCCACCCAGCCGCGAGCGATATTCGCTGGGCGTGGCATCGAACCAGCGGCGAAACGCCCGGTAGAAGTTGCTGGGGTCGGCGAAGCCCAGCAGGTAGGCGGTTTCCAGCAAGGTCATGCCCGGCTGGGCCAAGTACTGCTCGGCCAGCTCCCGACGGGTATCGTCGAGCAGGGTCTGGAAGCTGGTCCCCTCCTCCTGCAACCGGCGCTGCAAGGTACGCTGCGACAGGTGCAGGGCCTGGGCCACGGTTTCCCGCTTGGGCTCGCCCTGCGGCAGGATGCGGCACAACACCTGGCGCACCCGATGGGTTACCCGGCTTTCGGAGAAACGCGCCAGGTATTCACCGGCAAATCGGTCATGCAGAATCGCCATCGCCTCGTTGGCGGTGGGTAGCGGCGCCTCCATGTCGGCGCGTTCGAATACCAGCGCATCATGCGGTGCGTCAAACACCAGGGGCGAATGGAAAGCCACTTTGTAAGGTTCGACGTTTTTCGGCTGCGGCCCCTGGATCAGCACCCGGCGCGGCTGGATCGGCCGCCCGCTGAGCCAGGTACACAACGACAACGCGCATGCCAGCGACGCCTCGGCGCTATGCCGGGTCGGCGGCAAATGGTCGCCATGCACGGTCAGCACCAGCGCGTAGCCTTCAGGCCCGAGACGAAAACTCAGGTCGGAGCTCTCGGCAATGATCCGTTGATAACGCACCAGGCGCTCGAAGCCCTCGGCCAAGGTGCGGCTGGACATCAGCGCATAGCCCACGACATGAAACGACGCCGGGCGCACCACCCTGGCCATGTTCAGGCCGATCGCCTCGTTGCCCGACAGCTCTACTGCCAGCTGCCACAGCCGGGTCATCGAATCCTGCGGGAAGCGCGCATCGGGGTCATCGAGGGCCGCGAAATCCAGCCCTAGCTGTTTGAACATGGCACGGCAATCGAGCCCTTCCAGCTCGAGTGCCTTGACGATCCCTGATGCCCAGCTCGCTGACGTGGTTCTTTCGCTCATGACAGGCTTCTTGTGCTGACCGCTCCTGCGGTGAATGCCAAGGATACTCAAATGGCGCTTATTGTCACTGGCCCGCTGTGCTAATCACTCTAGACTCGATTCAGGCTCCACGCCGTGTATCCTTCATAAATGACAGGCAGCTCCGGGAGCACAGCCATGAACCGCACAGCGCAGTTTCGTAGTTTTGCCGAGTTCTATCCCTACTATCTCGGGGAGCACAGCAATCCCACCTGCCGGCGCTTGCATTTCGTTGGCACCAGCCTGGTGATTGCCCTGTTGGCTTATACCATTGCCAGTGGCAAGTGGCTGTTGCTATTGGTCGTGCCGTTTGCCGGCTATGGGTTTGCCTGGGTTGGGCACTTTTTCTTCGAGAAAAACCGGCCGGCTACGTTCAAGCACCCTTGGTATAGCCTGATCGGGGATTTTGCGATGTTTCGGGATATCTTGCGGGGCAAGGTCAGCCTGTAGGGTTTGCCGCGTCTGTTCGGTTTTGGGGCCGCTGTACGACCCCAAAAGCCCACGTCCTAGGCGGACTCGTGCAACGCCGCCAAACGCTCACTTTCCCGCGCCTGGGCCTCAGCCAGCCGATACAACTCGATGCTGCCATCCCAATGCTCGATCAACGCGGTGCATGATTCCACCCAATCCCCACAATTGAGGTACTCAACCTCGCCCACCTGACGAATCTCGGCGTGGTGGATGTGCCCGCACACCACCCCATGAAACCCGCGCCGGGTGCATTCGTGGGCAATGGCATCCTCAAAATCGCTGATGAAGTTCACCGCCCCTTTGACCTTGTGCTTGAGATAGGCCGACAACGACCAATAGCCGTACCCATAACGGGCACGCCAGTGGTTGAGCCAGCGATTGAGCACCAGGGTGAACTCATAGGCGCGGTCCCCGAGAAACGCCAGCCAGCGGTGATAGCGGGTAATCACGTCGAACTGGTCGCCATGGATCACCAGCAAGCGCCGACCATCAGCGGTCAGGTGCTCGGCCTCGTCGACCAACTGGATATTGCCCAGGATCAGCTTGGAATAGCGGCGCAGGAACTCGTCGTGATTGCCGGTGACATAAATCACCTCGGTGCCGCGCTTGCTCATGGTCAGCAGGCGGCGAATGACGTTGGTGTGTGCCTGCGGCCAATAGATGCCACCGCGTAGCTTCCAGCCATCGATGATGTCGCCAACCAGGTAGATGCGGTCAGCCTGAAAGCCCTTGAGAAACTGCGACAAGTGCTCAGCCTGGCAATCACGCGTGCCCAGGTGCACGTCGGAAATCCACAGGGTGCGCACGCGCTGCTTGCGTGACGGGCGGGCGAGTTCGGCGTGGGTCATGGGCAGGCTCCGGCGCTGTTTGCTGGAGACTGGCAGTTGCAAGTGACAGGTTGGTGGCAGCGCCGTGACGACTGATCGCAGGGCGATGGAGCGCACAACCGCAGCCAGCAACGATGTGTACAATGCCCCTCTGCCCCGCGAGGAAGCCCCTATGAGCGCCGGCCCCATCCTTTCCCTGCGCCACTACCGCGATGACCTGATCGCCCACAGTCACGACCACCCTCAGTTGGTGTTCGGCCTGCATGGGCGCCTGGATTTTGAAGTGCAAGGCCACGGTGCGCGGGTCGATCGCCAGCAACTGATGGTGGTCCCGGCCGGCGCTCATCACACCTGTGGCAGCGCAGCCGGTAGCCACTGCCTGGTGCTGGACGTCCCCGGCGAACATTGGCTGCGCGAGCAGTTGGGCGAGCACGCCGAGGCCAGCCGTCGCCTGCTTGATCGTCCCGGGGCTGTGGGCCTGGACAGTCGCCAGCAGCAACTGGTCGATTGGCTGGCGGCAAGCCCGGTGGATGATCCGCTGATTGCCCGCCAGGGCGCGAGCCTGTTGCTTGCCAGCCTCAATGCTCAAGCCACACCCCACCAGGCTGACAGGCGCCTGCCCTATTCGGCCTTCGATGCGCACATCGAGCGCTACGCCGCCTACCCGCTGCAGGTGGCCGATCTGGCGCGGCTGGCCGGGCTATCCAGTGCTCGCCTGCATGCACGCTTTGCTGACGAGTGTGGCGTAACGCCGATGGACTATATCCGCCAGCGCCGCTTGCTCAAGGCTCGACAACTGCTCAAGCAGACCTGCCTGCCGATTGGCGAGGTTGCCGCGCAGGTCGGCTACAGTTCGCAGAGCGCCTTTGCGGCGGCGGTGCTGCGCGCCTTCGGGCGCTCACCGATGGCGCTACGACGCGAGTCTGGCGACAACTGACGCGAGTTGGGCGACAGACAGCGGCGGCGCTAGGCCGTACAGTTGCCGTATCGCGCTTTTGGGTCCGCTGCGCGGCCCTTCGCAGCGGACCCAAAGCAGGCAACAGAATTTATCAAGGGACACCCATGAACCACCGCACCGCCCTCGGCGCCCTGCACATCGGCGCGCTGTTCTTCGGCCTGACCGGCGTGTTCGGCAAACTCGCCGCCAGCGCCAGCCCCACCATCATCGTATTCGGCCGCGCTGCCTTCGCCGTGCTTGCCCTGGGCCTGTTCGCCAGCCTCGCCCGCCAAGCCTGGCAGCCGCTCCAAGCAGCAGACCTACGCCGCCTGCTACTGGGCGGGGTGCTGCTGGCCGGGCATTGGGTGAGCTTTTTCGTCGCAGTGAAAGTGGGTGGCGTGGCCATCGCCACCCTGGGCTTTGCCAGTTTCCCAGCGTTCACGGTAATCCTCGAAGGCCTGTTGTTCCGCGAACGCATCCGTCGTAACGAGGCAATCTTGGTGGTGCTGGTCAGCATTGGCCTGATCCTGGTCACCCCCGAATTCGACCTGGCCAGCGAAGCCACCAGCGGGCTGCTCTGGGCACTGCTTTCAGGCCTGCTGTTCTCGCTGCTATCGCTGATCAACCGCGCCGGCTCCGGGCGCCTGCCCGCGGTACAGGCAGCGCTGTGGCAGAACCTGGTGGTCGGCCTGTGCCTGTTGCCATTTGCAGCGCCAGGCCTTAGCGGCGTGACGCCGATGGACTGGCTATGGATTGCCCTGCTCGGCATCTTCTGCACCGGCATCGCACACAGCCTGTTCGTCGCCGCCCTGGCAGTGATCAAGGCGCGCACGGCTGCGGTCGTGTTCGGCATGGAGCCGGTATATGGCATCGCCGTGGCCTGGATGGTGTTCGCCGAAACGCCCACCTTGCGCATGCTCGCCGGCGGCGCACTGATCATCTTTGCCATCGTCTTGTCCAGCCGTTTGGCCGCCGAGCAGCCAGCCAAGCAACGGCCTGTGGCAGAGGGCGCCTGATCAGCGATCGTTGTGGCCCAGGTCGCGCTGCGGGTCGATCTGGTCGCGCAGGCGCTGCTTGAGCACCTTGGCCTCGGGGAAGCCACCATCAGCCTTGCGTTCCCAGATCTGCACGCCATCGCAGGTGATGCGAAAGATCCCGCCGGTGCCCGGCTCCAGGGCGACGCGGCCAAGGTCATCGGAGAAGGTGCTGAGCAGCTCCTGGGCCAGCCAGGCTGCGCGCAGCAGCCACTGACATTGCGTGCAATAGGTGATGACAATTTCCGGCTTGGTGTTGGACATGATCAAGCAACTCCTGGTAGGTGGCCGCTTATACTAGCGGCCTTTCTTCCTGGTTTTGAGACTCACGATGCGCCGCTTGCTGTTCTGCTTGTTGCTGACGCTTACCACCTTTGGCGCGCTTGCCACCGAACACGCTCGGCCCAAAGTCGGCCTGGTATTGTCCGGCGGTGCTGCCCGGGGCCTGGCGCACATTGGCGTGCTCAAGGCGCTTGAAGAACAAGGCGTGCGCATCGACGCCATTGCCGGCACCAGTATGGGCGCGGTGGTCGGCGGCCTGTATGCCTCAGGCTACAGCGTCGAAGAGCTGGAAAAGCTCGCCACCACCCTCGACTGGCAGCAGGCGCTGTCCGATGCCCCGCCACGCAAGGACGTGCCGTTTCGGCGCAAGCAGGATGACCGCGATTTCCTGGTCAAGCAAAAGCTCAGTTTTCGCGACGACGGCAGCCTCGGCTTGCCACTGGGTGTGATCCAAGGGCAGAACCTCGCCTTGCTTTTGGAAAGCAAACTGGCCCACACCGCCGACACCCGCGACTTCGACAAGCTGCCGATCCCCTTCCGCGCCGTGGCCACCGACATCGCCAGCGGTGAAAAAGTGGTGTTCCGCCGCGGCCACCTGCCCCAGGTGATCCGCGCCAGTATGTCGATCCCGGCGGTGTTCGCCCCGGTCGAAGTCGACGGTCGATTACTGGTGGACGGTGGCATGGTCGACAACATTCCGCTGGATGTCGCCCGCGAAATGGGCGTAGACCTGGCCATCGTGGTCGATATCGGCACCCCGTTGCGCGACCGCAAGCAACTGAACACGGTGGTCGATGTGCTCAACCAGTCGATCACCCTGATGACCCGGCGTAACTCCGAAGAGCAGCTGGCCAGCCTGCGCAGCGAAGACGTGCTCATCCAACCGCCGTTGGCCGCCTTTGGCGTCACCGATTTTGGCCGTACCAAAGAGATGATCGAAGCCGGCTACCGCGCTACCCGTGCACTCGACGCGCGCCTTGCCGTCCTGCGCCAGAGCGAAGGTGATGCGGGGCTGGCGGTAGCCCGCTCACCGCGCCAGCGCACCCCGGTTATCACTGCAATCAAGGTCGAGAACGACTCCAAGGTCAGCGACGACGTGATCCGCTATTACATCCGCCAGCCCATCGGCGAGCCGCTGGAGCTGGAGCGCCTGCAAACCGACATGGGCACGTTGTATGGCCTGGACTACTTCGACGGCGTGCAATACCGCGTGGTGCACAAGGGCGACAACAACACCCTGGTAATCAACGCCCGCGGCAAGCGTGGCGGCACCGACTACCTGCGCTTGGGCCTGAACCTGTCGGACGACATGCGCGGCGACAGCGCCTTCAACCTGGGCGCCAGCTACCGAGTCAACGGCATCAACCGCCTGGGTGCGGAGTGGCTCACTCGTGCCCAGATCGGCGATCAGCAGGAGCTGTATAGCGAGTTCTACCAACCCCTGGACGTCGGCTCGCGCTACTTCATCGCGCCCTACCTGGACCTGGGGTCGCAAAACATCGAAGCCACCCTGGACAATGACCCGATCGCCGAGTATCGCCTGGAGCGCTATGGCTTCGGCCTCAACCTGGGTCGCCAGATCGGCACCTACGGTGAAGTACGCGCGGGGGTGGGCAAGGCTTGGGGTGAGGCCGAGGTACGCATCGGCGACCAGGACCTGCCCAAGGTCAGTTTCAACGAGGGTTTCTATGAGCTGAAGTACTCGTTCGACACCTTGGACAACGTCTACTTCCCGCACAGCGGTGAGGATATCGGCCTGACCTTGCGCAAGTACGACGCTTCGCTGGACTCCGACACCGATTACCGGCAATGGGAAGTGAATGTCGACAAGGCGTTCAGCAGCGGGCCGAATACCTGGGTACTGGGGGGGCGTTACGGGCGCACCCTGGATGAGACCGAGGTGGTGACGTCGAGCTTCGTACTGGGTGGGGCGCGGCAGTTGTCAGGGTTCCGCCAGGATTCGGTGTCGGGGCAGAACGTGAGCCTGATGCGGATGGTGTATTACCGGCGCTTGACGCCGCGGGCGTACTTGCCATTGGACTTCCCGCTGTACATCGGTGGGTCGTTGGAGCGTGGGCGGGCTTGGAACAACGATAACGAATTCGACAGTGGCTATATCAATGCGGCGAGTATCTTCCTGGGGCTGGAGACGCCGTTGGGGCCTTTGAATTTGAGTTATGGGGCCAATAGTGAGCATCAGAAGGCGGTGTATCTGAATTTGGGGCACACGTTCTGATTTTTGGGGTTGGGGTTGGGTTTGGGCTTGGGCTTGGGCTTGGGCTTGGGCTTGGGCTTGGGCTTGGGCTTGGGCTTGGGCTTGGGCTTGGGCTTTTAGAGTTTTGAGCATATCCATTGGCGAAGGTGGCGCTGAGTCACCTTTCCGCCCTTACGGCGGGTCACTTTTTGGCAAACGCCCCAAAAAGTAACCAAAAAAGGCTGCGCTCCACCATCCGGCCCTACGCTGCGCTCCGGGTTCCCTCGCTTCGGTGCCTTCCGGGCCCGCGCGGCCTACGATTTGCTGCGCAAATCTACATCTCGCGCCTTCGGCTGCGCCGAAGGGTGCTATCGCACCTGGCCCTACAGACACCTACGCTCGGCCTCCTGAAGTCGCGAAGTTAGTGGCGGCGCCTGGGCTGGCGTTATCTGGCGATAGTGGTAGGTGTGGTGGATAGTTGGACGCCATCGCGGGGCAAGCCCGCTCCCACGAGTCACCGCCAACCAAAAGCGGCGCGGTATCGTGGGAGCGGGCTTGCCCCGCGAAGAGGCCGGAACAAACAACACAAAAGAAAAATTCAGACCTTGGCCTTGGCCTTGGCTTCTGCGAGAGCGTAGCGATTCGCTGCTCTTGATCTTCGTGCGCGCAATTCCAGGCGCCGCAGATTCGCGACTTCAGGAGGCTGAGCAGAGGTGCCTGTAGGGCCAGGTGCGGCAGCACCCTTCGGCGTAGCCGAAGGCGCGAGATGTAGATTTGCGCAGCAAATCGTAGGCCGCGCGGGCCCGGAAGGCGCCGGCGCGAAGGGACCCGAAGCGCAGCGTAGGGCCGGATGGTGGAGCGCAGCCTTTTTTGGTTACTTTTGGCTGGGCCGGCACACCGGGCGTCTGCCAAAAAGTGACCCGCCGTAAGGGCGGAAGGGTGAATCAGCGTCTCCATCGCAAATGGATATACACGCCAATCCCAAAACCATCCCAAAACCACCCCAAAGCCGCAAAAAACTAAGCGCCCTCAGGACTTCTCGAGATTACCCAGAATCCGCGCATGCACCCGCATGCAAATCTCCAGATCCGCCTCATCAACCCCACTAAACAACTCGATCCGCAGCTGGTTGGCAATGGTCTCGATCTGATCGATCAACGGCTTGGCCGGCGGACAGAGCACAATCTTCTTCGCCCGCCGATCCTCCATCACCGCCTGGCGCCGCACCAATCCCTGGCTCTCCAGGCTATCGAGCAAGCGCGCCAGGGTCGGCCCTTCAACGCCGACGCTCTGCGCCAGCTCACGCTGGGTCGGAGCCTCTTCGAAACGGGCCAGGTGCAACAGCACCAGCCAGCGTGCCTGGGATAGATTGAGCCCGGCCAGGCGCCGGTCCAGCTCGGCGCGCCAGCCGCGGGACATCTGGGCCAGCTGCATGCCGAAGCGGTGTTGGTTGTCAGTCAGGGGCATAAACAACTCTATGGATAGAACTAATTATTAGCCAGCTAACCATGCTCCAGCCCTCCAGGCAAGGCTGGCTGAGCCACAAGCGTCCGATAATCGTCATAAAGCATGACAAAGGTCATCAGTACAGCCCGTTACAGCTCAAACTCCGCAGCCAGCGCCGCACGGATGCAATACAGCACCCCTTCCGGCACCCGTTGGCCAAATTGCGGGGCGATGGCCGACACCGGCGGCAGCTCGCCTTCGCCATCGAGGAAGGCATCCTGGACTTCCATCATCAAATCCTCAGGCAGGTCCAGGGCCTGATCCAGGCTCAGTTCCTGACGGCCAATGGCTTCGGCCAGCAGGCTGTAGACGTTCTTTTCACTGCAATTGAGCTGGCCGGCAATCTGCGCAGGCGTCATACCGGCGCGGGCCAGGCTGACCAACTCGTGACGCAAGTCGAGCACCACCTTCGGTGCCTCGGCGCTCTCGCCGCCGTTGAGCACTTCGAGGAACGCCTGGCCATAACGCTCCAGCTTGCGGGCGCCGACGCCGCTGACCTGGGCCATGTCGCTGAGGCTGGTGGGTTGGCTGCGCAGCATTTCCAGCAGGGTCGAATCGGGGAAGATGACGTACGGCGGTACGCTGTGCTCTTCGGCCAATTTGCGCCGCAGGGTGCGCAAGGCCTCCCACAGCTCGCGCTCTTCGGCACGCACCAGCTGGCTGGCTGGGCTACCGCCGCTGCTGGAGGATTTGGCCGTAGTCTGCGGCTTGAGGTCGCGGCGCAACTGCAGGTTCACTTCGCCACGCAGCAGCGGCCGGCAACTGTCGGACAAGCGCAGACCGCCATAGCCCTCCAGGTCGATGTCGACCAGGCCACGGGCAACCAGTTGGCGGAACAACGAGCGCCATTCGTTTTCACCGACGGATTTGCCGACACCGAATACCGAAAGCTTCTCGTGGCCAAAGTTACGCACCTTCTCGGTGTCCTTGCCCACCAGCACATCGACCAGGTGACCCACGCCGTAGCGCTGGCCGGTGCGGAACACCGCCGACAGGGCCTGACGCGCAGGCTCGGTGGCATCCCAGGTCTGCACCTGGTCGACGCAGTTGTCGCAGTGCCCGCATGGTTGCTCGAGCACCTCGTCGAAATAGGCCAGTAGCGACTGACGACGGCAGCGGGTTTCTTCGCACAGCGCCAGCATGGCGTCGAGCTTGTGCTGTTCGATGCGCTTGTGGCGCTCATCGCCTTCGGAGTTCTGCAGCATCTGCTTGAGCATCACCATGTCCTGCAGGCCGTAGGCCATCCAGGCATCCGAAGGCAGGCCATCACGGCCGGCACGACCGGTTTCCTGGTAGTAGGCCTCAAGCGACTTGGGCAGATCCAGGTGGGCGACGAAGCGCACGTTGGGCTTGTCGATGCCCATGCCGAAAGCAATGGTGGCGACCATGATCAGGCCTTCCTCATTGAGGAAGCGATGCTGGTTGCTCGAACGGGTCTCGGCAGGCAGGCCGGCGTGATAGGGCAAGGCCGGGAAGCCCTGCTCGCAGAGGAAGGCGGCGGTCTCGTCGACCTTCTTGCGCGACAGGCAGTACACGATACCGGCGTTTCCCCGGCGCTCGCCGAGAAACGCCATCAGCTGCTTGCGGGGCGATTCCTTGGGCACGATGCGGTAGAAAATGTTCGGCCGGTCGAAGCTCGACAGGAAGCGCTCGGCACCTTGCAGGTGCAGGCGCTGGACGATCTCTTCGCGGGTACGCATGTCGGCCGTGGCGGTCAGGGCAATGCGCGGTACATGCGGGAACAGCTCGGCCAGTTGGCCCAGTTGCAGATACTCAGGACGGAAGTCGTGGCCCCATTGCGAAACGCAGTGGGCCTCATCGATGGCGAACAAGGAAATATCCAGGTCGCGCAAGAAATCCAGCATGCGCGGCTGCACCAGGCGCTCGGGAGCAAGGTAGAGCATCTTCACTTCGCCCCGGCGCAGACGCCCGGCCAGCTCGCGCTGTTGCTCGGCACTGAGCGTCGAGTTCAAGGCAGCCGCTGCCACGCCCAGCTCGTCGAGCGTGGCAACCTGGTCGTCCATCAACGCGATCAGCGGCGAGACCACCACGGTAAGACCTGGTCGCAGCAGCCCGGGGACCTGGAAACACAGCGACTTGCCGCCACCGGTGGGCATCAGTACCAGCGCATCGCCGCCGTTGGCTACACATTCGATGATCGCTGCCTGGCGCCCACGGAAACTGTCGTAGCCGAAGATGTCCTTGAGGACGCGCTGAGCCTGTTCGAGCATTGCTAACTCCGAAATCGCCGTACCATCCTGGACACAGGCTGGACGATAAACCCGCCCTGCACACGTGCGAATGCGTAAGCAGCTTTTGCCAGAGGCCCCGCAAAAGGCTGCTCTGGCTGAAAAATCGCGGATTATACCCCACTGGCTGCTGCGAAAGGACGCTGTGCTGACAGACGTTCCCTTTGCCCCGTCGCGCCAGCAAGGTGCTAGAATTCCATATCGATTATTCCCCAAGGTAGCCCCGTAATGTCCTTCGCCGAGCAACTGACCCGCCTGCAAGCCTTCCTCGACGCCGACGAGCTGCACGAAGAAGCGCTGGACTACGTCGCCGCCCACGGCTACCTGACCGCGCTGTCGATCACTGCCGAAGACGTCCCAGAGCGTGAATGGATCGATGCGCTGTTCGCCGAGGAACCTCATTACACCAGCGATGCCCAGCGCGTCGAAATCGAAGCCACCCTGGTCGCCCTGAAAGCCCATATCGGCCGTCAGCTGGCCAGCGACGATGAATTCGAGCTGCCATGCGATCTGGACCTGACCGAAGAGCCGGACGATTCCGACCTGCGCGGCTGGTGCATCGGCTTTATGGAAGGGGTGTTCCTGCGCGAAGAAGCCTGGTTCGAGAACGCCGAGGAAGAAGTCAGCGAGATGCTGCTGCCGATCATGGTCGGTTCCGGTCTGTTCGACGAGCAGCCAGAGTTCGCCGACATTGCCAGCGATGCCAACCTGCAGGACGACATGATCGTGCAGATTCCTGAGGCACTGACTGCGCTGTTCCTGCTGCTGCACGCTCCGGACGAGAAGCCAGCCCTGCTCAAACCGCGTCATCACTGATACAGCCGTGCGCTACCTGCTGCTGGCCATCGGCTGGCTCAGCGTCGCGCTGGGAGTGCTGGGGATCTTCCTGCCGGTGTTGCCCACCACTCCCTTTCTGTTGCTGGCAGCGGCCTGTTTCGCCCGCAGCTCGCCACGTTTTCATGATTGGTTGATCAACCATCCCACGCTCGGTCCATGGATCCGCGACTACCTCAGCGGTGAAGGGATCCCACTCAAGGGCAAGGTCTACGCCATCGGCCTGATGTGGGCCAGCATCGGCCTGTCGTGCTACCTGGTGCCGTTATTCTGGGCCAGGGCCTTCATGCTCAGCAGTGCGGTGCTGGTGAGCCTGTACATCCTCAAGCAGAAGACCTTGCGCCGGTCCTGATACTCATCCGTTTCAGTACCGGCCTCATCGCTGCGCGTTTGTCCTGCGATGAGGCCAGCCCTGCCAATCCGTCTACACGTTATCCACCTTCAACGAGTGATCATTGAGCATGCCATTAATGATGGTCGCGGTGTCATGCCCCGAGGCGATCAACCCACCCGCCCCCGCCGAGACGCCGTAGTGCTGGGCCAGATCGACCCCGGCCAGGTCGATGGTCTGGGTAGGCGTAGCCCCCGCCACGCTGCTGACCTCGATGGTCGAGACCACGTTGCTACCGGCGCCACTGACCTTGAAGTGCAGGTAATCATCCAGCGATGCCACCGTGGCGTTCTCCCCTTGCAGCAACTGCGACAGGTCCAGGTGATCGCTGCCTGGAGTAAAGTCGGTGACCCGATCATGGCCGCTGTCGCCCTTCTGCCAGACGAAGGTGTCGTTGCCGCTGCCGCCAGTGAGGGTGTCGTCGCCCGGGCCACCAATCAGGATGTCATTGCCCGCCCCACCCTTGAGCACATCATTGCCCAGCCCGCCGCTGAGCAGGTTGTCCGCACCATTGCCGATCAGCGTATCGTGGTAGTCCGAGCCGATCAGGTTTTCGATACTGACCAAGCTATCCAGACCGCCCCCTCCGGTGTTCTGCTGACCCGCGACGTTCAGATCGACAGTCACCGCACTTGCCGCCGAGGCATAACTGGCCGTGTCGTTACCCGCCCCGCCGTTGAGCAGGTCATTGCCGGCCCCGCCAATCAACAGGTCGTCGCCGTCACCGCCGTACAGGCTGTCGTTGCCCGCGCCCCCCACTAGCACATCGTGTCCATCACCCCCGTTGAGGGTGTCATCGCCGGCGCCCGCCAACAGCACATCATCGCCTGCGGTGCCGTTGACGACACTGCCCGCCTGGTAGGTGATATCCAGCGCAGCCGCGGTCGTGCCACCGTGGTTGTCGCTGGCCGTGTAGCTGCCGTGATAGACCTCATTCTGGGCATTGGCGTAGTCGATCACCATGCTCAGTTTGTACAGCTCGGCCGCCTTGCTATTGCCATAGGCGTTCTCGGTATTGACCACGTGGATGCTGTACAGCCCATCGTGGTCGGCGGTGAAGCTACTGCCATTGGCGACGGCCTGATAACTGCCGCCGGCTTCCTTCCACTCCAGCAGCAGGCTGCCTTGCGGCCGATCGTGATCGAGCTTGAGCGTCTCGCCTTTGCGCAGGCTAACGCTGATCACATCCTCATCGTTGGCGTTGCCGTTACTGATCGAGCCGAGGTAGCCAGCAATCACCAGCGCAGCGGTCATCGAAGCCGAGTTGGCGACGAAGGCGCTGCGGTCGAGCGTCTTGAGCTGATTGGCAGACTTGTTGTCGCTTCCGTCGAACTTGATCGGCTGGCCGCTACCACTGGCAGCGAAACCTGCCCCCTTGTCGGCGAAGCCTGTGTTGAAGGTGATCGGCGCGGCGCTCAAGCGGTCATGATCAGGGTCGCTGTCATTGGCCAGCAGGGCCTCGGCTGGAACGCTGAGGCTAGCACCGGCGATATTGGTGATGATGTGATCATCGCCCGCCACGGGGGCATGGTTGCTATTGATCTTGACCACCAGGTTGGCGCTGCTGGTATCGCCATCGTTGTCGCTGACGGTGAAGCCGAACTTCTCGACCTGGCTGCTACCGCTGTCCTTGGGCGGCTTGTAGGTGAACTCGCCAGTGTCCATGTCGACCATTAGCACGCCACCCAGGGCGGTCTTGATACCGAGGGTATGGGTGGCAGGATCGAACGCCGCCTTGTCCAC
This sequence comes from Pseudomonas urmiensis, assembly GCF_014268815.2. Classification (NCBI taxonomy): domain Bacteria; kingdom Pseudomonadati; phylum Pseudomonadota; class Gammaproteobacteria; order Pseudomonadales; family Pseudomonadaceae; genus Pseudomonas; species Pseudomonas urmiensis. The sequence goes on along the minus strand of NZ_JABWRE020000001.1, from coordinate 790,294 downwards.
GCCGCCCACGGCGCTATAACCGCCCTGCCCGGCATTGGCTTTCGGGTCGAAGGTGTAGGTCACGCCATCGACCAACAGCGCCTTGATGAAGCCCCCATCGGCACCGAAATGACCGCCACTGAGCAAGCTGCCGGTGATCGGCGAGCCCTGCACTGTACCCGTAAGCACTGCACCGAGCTGACTGAGGTCGGTAACCACCACCGAGTTGGTGTCGGTGTGGCTGGTGCCATCGTAGGCCAGTGGGTTGAGGTTGGTTTCATTGACTCCCGTGCCCATGCCAATGGCGTAGGACTTGATGCCATTGCTATCGAGGAAGTTTTCCCAGCTGGTTTCCCGTACCGGGGTCATCGCATGCCCTGTGGTGGGCTCGCCATCGGAGAAGAAGTAGCTGATGTTCTGCGCACCCAGCAACTTGCCCTCTTTGCCGAACGCCGTCTGCGCGCTGCTGGCGGCGGAGTCGTAATAGGTCGAGCCGTCCGCCTTGAGACCGGCGACGATGGCCTTGGCCTGGTCGATCGAGACCCAGACATCGGACTTGACCGAAGCACCGGTGGCGAAGGTGACGATCTGCACCTTGATATCGCCCATGTCATCGTACTTGTCGAGCAAGGCGTTAATCGCTTCCTTGGCCAGATCCAGACGGCTCAGGCCTGGCACACCGGATCTTAAGGTCATGCTGCCGGACACATCGATCACCAGCAGGATGTTGGAATCCACCTGGCCTGGGGTGATCGAGCGTTCGGCGCAGACGGCCTTGGGCACGTCATCGACGATGTTGATGGCAATGGTGCTGGTGATGCTGTTGCCCAAAGCGTCGGTGGCTTTGTAGGTGAAGGTTTCGCTGATCCGGTTGGCGCCGTCGTCGGCCCCTCCCGGAGTCTTCGGTGCCGAGGTCAGGGTATAGGTGTAGGAGCCATCGGCCTTGAGCAACAATTGCCCGAATTGGCCGACAGCGTCGCCGACCAGGGTGTAGGTCAGCGGACCGACACCGCCGCCGACCGAACCGACCAATGTGCCCGATGCCGTCTCGGCGCTGGACCCTGGATTACTGCCGGTGACGTTGCCGGCCGCCAGGTCGTTGCCGTCCTTGTTCAGGTCCAGGGCTTTCTCGTACACCGTGACGTCGTTGTCGGCACACGCGATCAGTTTGCTGTCATGCACCTTGATGCTGATGGTAGTGGTGCTTTGGTCGCCGTCGGCATCACGAATGGTGTAGACGAAGGTGTCAATGGCCCCCGCGGGTGCCACGCTATTGGGGTTGGCGTGATAGACCGCATTGCCCTTGGTATCCAGGGTCAGGTAGCCATAGTCGCCCTGCACCTGGGTGGCCAGCTGGCCGACCGCCGAGGTCGAAGTGTCGGAGCCGGCACGCACGCCGATCACGTACTTGCCATCCGCCGCAACGTCCGCCCCGATCACATCGTTGTCCAGCACGTTGCCAGTGACCGAACCGCCCTCGATCACGGTAGCCGTATCGCAATGGGCCTTGGGCACATCGTCGACGATGCTGATGACGATGGTGCTGGTGGTGCTGTTGCCGGCCGCGTCTTTCACCTGATAGGTGAAGGTCTCGGTGGTGACATTTGCCCCGTCGTTGGCCGGTACCGGCGACTTGGGCGCCGACGTCAGGGTGTAGGTGTAAGAACCATCGGCGTTGAGCTTGATCTGGCCATACTGGCCTTCGGCATTACCGACCAGGCTGTAGGTCAAAGCACCCACGCCCCCGGAGACGGCGCCGACCAATGTGCCAGTGGCGGTTTCGCCGGTCGATCCAGGCTGGCTGCCGACCACTGTGCCGGGCGCCAGGTCTTGGCCGTCCTGCTTGAGATCGAGGGCTTTTTCGTAGACCTTCACGTCAGTGTCTTCACAGGCAACCAGCTGGCTGTCGTGGACCTTGATGGTGAGGGTGGTGGTGCTTTCATCACCGTCGGCATCGCGGATGGTGTAGACGAAGGTGTCGGTGGCACCGGCCGGCGCCACACTGTTGGGGTTGGCGTGGTAGACCGCATTACCCTTGGCATCCAGGGTCAGGTAGCCATAGTCGCCCTGCACGTTGGTCGCCAGTTGGCCGACTGCCGAGGTCGAGGTATCGGAGCCTGCGCGTACGCCGACCACGTACTTGCCATCGCTCGGTACATCGGCGCCGATCTTGTCGTTGACCAGCACATTGCCTTCGACCACGCCACCCTCGTAGACACTGACGAAATCGCTGTAGGCCTTGGGCACGTCATCGACGATGCTGACGACAATGGTGCTGGTAGTGGTGTTGCCCAGCGAGTCTTTCACCTGGTAGGTAAAGGATTCGCTCAGGGTATTGGGGCCATCGTTGACATGATTGGGCGAGTTGGGCGCCGATGTCAGGGTATAGGTGTACGAGCCATCACCATTGAGCTTGATCTGGCCATACTGGCCTACCGCGCTGCCCACCAAGGTATAGGTCAGAGCGCCGACGCCTCCGGTGACCAGGCCCGCCACCGTGCCAGAGGCGGTTTCCGCCGTGGAGGTGGGGTTGCTGCCTTGGACGTTGCCCGCCGCCAGGTCATTACCATCCTTGCTCAGGTCCAGTGCATTTTCGTACACCGTGACCCCACCCTCACCGCCCACCACCCACGAGCAGTCGTGCACCTTGATGGTGACAGTGGTGGTGCTCACGTCACCGTCCGCATCGCGAATGGTGTAGACGAAGGTGTCGGTCGCACCGGCTGGCGCCACGCTGTTGGGGTTGGCGTGGTAGACCGCATTGCCCTTGGCATCCAAAGTCAGGTAGCCATAGTCGCCCTGCACCTTGGTTTCCAGCTGGCCGATCGCCGAGGTCGAGGTATCGGAACCGGCGCGCACGCCCACCACATACTTGCCCTCGCCTGGCACGTCGGCACCGATCTTGTCGTTGATCAGCACATTGCCTTCGACCGTACCGCCTTCGTAGACACTGGCAAAATCGCTCTGGGCCTTGGGGATGTCATCGACGATGTTCACATCCAGGCTGCCAGTGGCGGTGCTGCCGTCGCTGTCCTTGGCGATCACCGTGAAGCTTTCCTGCAGGCTGTTGGTGCCATCGCCAGGGGCATGGGTTTCGTTATCGAGCAGGGTGTAGCTGTAGCTCACCACCCCGGTGCTGGGGTTGTAGCCGGTAATGGTCAGGGTGTTGCCAAGGGGGGTGGTGAGCGACTGCGGGAAGCTCACCGGCACACCGCCGCTGACCAAGGTGATGCCGCCAACGCTCAACGTCTGCAGGCCGTCCGGCGCGCTCACGGTGAAGCTGCCGCTTTGGGTCAGCGCACCCTGGTTCGGCGCGCTACCGTCGGCCAGGTTCTTCTCGAACACAGTCAGTTCGCCGCCATTGACCTGCAGCCCACCCAAGGTCACCGGGTCGTTGAAGTTGCTGACGTTCAGGGTCAGGGTGGCGCTGCTGGTATCGCCATCGGCGTCTTTGATGGTGTAGGTGAAGGTTTCCACCCCACTGGCGCCACCTTTGAGGCCTTTGAAGTCCGGATCGTTAGTGTTGAGCGTGTAGGTGTAGCTGCCGTCTGCCGCCAGCACCAGGGTGCCGTAGGTGCCGGTGAAGGTGCCGCCGATGACCGGACCACCCGCCACCCGATCAGCGCCTTGTTGGTCATTGACCAGCACATTGCCGGTCAGCTCGGTGTGCTGCTCGGTCGCGGTAACGGCGTTGGTGTCGTGCTCGGCCTTGGGCACGTCATCGACGATGTTCACGTCCAGCTTGCCGGTGGCGCTGCTGCCGTCGCTGTCCTGGGCGGTGACCGTGAAACTCTCATGCAGGCTGTTGTTGCCCTGACCGTTGGCATGGGCCTCGTTGTCGAGCAAGGTGTAGCTGTAGCTGACGACCCCAGTGCTGGGGTTGTAGCCAGTGATGGTCAGGGTGTTGCCCAGCGCCGTGGTGACTGATTGCGGGAAGCCCACTGCGACCCCACCGCTGACCACCGTGATGCCGCCGACACTCAGGTTCTGCAGGCCATCGGGCGCAGTCACGGTAAAGCTGCCGCTCTGGGTCAAGGCGCTCTGATTCGGCGCGCTGCCGTCGCCGAGGTTTTTCTCGAAGACGGTCAGTTCACCGCCCTGCACATCCAGCCCAGCCAAGGTCACTGGGTCGTTGAGGTTGCTGACGTTCAACGTCAGCGTGGCGCTGCTGGTGTCGCCGTCTGCGTCCCTGATGGTGTAGGTGAAGGTTTCCTGGCCATTGCCACCGCCCTTAAGACCTTGGAAGTCCGGGTCATTGGTATTGAGCGTGTAGGTGTAGCTGCCATCTGCTGCCATCACCAGGGTGCCGTAGGTGCCGGTGAAGGTGCCAGCGATTACCGGACCCCCGGCGACACGGTCGGCGCCCTGCTGGTCGTTGGTCAGGACATTGCCGGTCAGCTCAACATGCTGCTCGGTGGCCGCCAGCGCATTGCTGTCGTTGACAGCCTTGGGTACATCGTCACGAATCAGCACATCCAGGCTGCCGCTGGCAACATCTCCATCGGTGTCGCTGACCAGCACCGGGAAGTGCTCACCGAGGCTGTTGTTGCCAGCGCCGTTGGCATGTTGCTCGGCACCGCTGAGGGTGTAGCTGTAGCTCACGACGCCGGTTGCCGGGTTGTAGCCGGTGATAGTCAGGGTATTGCCCAGAGGCGTGGTTATCGATTGACCGACACCCGTGACCGCTCCTGCCGTGACCACGTTGATCCCGCCGACGCTGAGATTGAACACACCGTCAGGCGCCACCACGGTAAAGGTGCCCTGCTGAGTCAGCGCTGCCGGATCGCTGTGCGAGCCCTGGGGCAAGTTGGCTTCATCCAGGATCAGTTCACCGGGGCTGAGGTCCAGCCCTTGCAGATTGACCGGATGATCCGGCTGTTCGACTGGCGGTGTGGGCGGCAGCGGGCGAGCGATCGAGGTATCGATGTCCAGGTCACCCAGCTCACGGCTGGCCAACTGCGGAATGCCATTGAAGCCTGCGGTGGGGAAGCCGATCTGCGGATCGACCTGCCCAGCCACCTCACTGAGCATGACGAAACTGTGCCCGCCACCCAACGCGCCCGGAGCGCCGCCGGGGTTCTGACCTGCCGCTGGCGCTTCGCCTTCTTCAGTCGGGTCGGCACCCGCTGCGATGGCTTGTTGCAAGCGCTCGACATCAGTCAGCTGCGCCTGGCTCGGTGCCGCATCTTGGCTATGCACTTGAGGCGCGTGGTTGGCCAGCAGATCTGCGCTCATCTCAAGGCTGCTGCCACGGCCCAGGGTCAGCTCTGCACCGTTGTGCAAACGCACGGCGACGGCACCGGCACTGCCGGTCTCCAGCTGCTCACCGGCGAACAAGCGGTCGCCCTCCACCAGCAGGCGACGGCTGCCATCACCGTCGACCGCGAATACCTGACCGACCACCTTGCTGACCACACCGATTAATTTAGCCATGCGCGCACGCCTCCCCTGCTGATCGGATTTCGCAGCCAACTGGCGTACTGCAGATCAGGAGAAGCGATGGATGCCGAGCACCCCGTTCGCGTCTGTCTCAACCATGAGATTGGAGCTCTCAGGTGACACGCGAGGCGATAGCAATGATGAAGTTTTGCCATCATTGAGCGACAATTTTTTGTCGCCAAATACCGCCTTGATCTCCTTTTCCGTTTCGCTTAGCTGCAAAAATTCTGGAACCTTTCGCGATGGCCCAAACCTGCTGTTTGCAGCTCGTATTCCGGACCATGTGATAAGAACAATGTCCCGTAATCCTTAGACCGCATAAGTTTTTTTTCGCATATCCATTATGAAAAAATCTTCTTAGCTCGCCCGCTAAATGTTCTTAGCTCTGTTGTAACAAACCTGAGACGGTTTGCTCATTATATTTCGTCATTTTATTGACGAACGCAGGACACATTTAGAGACCAGGGAGATGTACCCCATGCGCGTTCTTACCCCCATCACCAGTGCAATCCTGTTGGCTGCGGCGTGCGCCAACGTTCAGGCGATGTCGCTTAACGAAGCTGTTCAGAACGCCGTGGACCATCACCCGGAAATCAGCTCTTATCGCAACAGTCGGTTGTCGGCCGATGAAGATGTGAAATTTGCCCGTGGGGGGTTTTACCCAAGCGTTGACCTGGTAGCCGGCTACGGCCGCCAGCGCTCCGACAACCTCAACACCCGCGGACTCAACCCAGACGGTACGCGTAACCACAACAAGGAAACGCTGAACTACACCCAGTCGGAGCTGCGCCTGCGCCAGATGATCTTCGACGGCTTCAACACCGCCAACGAAGTTGGACGCACGGAGGCGGTGGCCAATTCGCGCGCCTACTACACCCAGGCAGTCGCCCAGGACATCGCCTTGCGCACCATCGAGGTGTACCTGGAAGTGCTCAAGCGTCGCGAGCTGGTGACGTTGGCCAAGAACAACCTGCAAGCCCACCTACGCGTCAACGACCAGATCGGTCTGCGCAGCGAGCGTGGCGTCGGCAGCACCGCTGACCTTGATCAGTCCCGCGCCCGTCGTGCCCTGGCAGAAAACAACCTGGATACCGCTGAGGTCGATCTGGCCGACGCCGAGGCCAACTTCTACAGCGTGGTCGGCCGCGTTCCCGACGAACTGGAAACGCCCTCCACGATCAAAGTGCAAATGCCTTCCAACCTAGAAGACGCACGCCGCGGCATGCAAGAGAACAACCCCTACCTGCGTTCTGCCCAGGCCGACGTGAATGCTGCCGAGCAACAGTACGAAGTGGCCAAGTCGCCCTTCTACCCACGCCTGGACGCAGTGCTGGCCACCGGCGCCAACAACAACCTGGGCGGGGAGCGCGGCCACAGCAACAATGACTGGCAGGCTGGCGTCGAGCTGAGCTACAACCTGTTCCGTGGCGGCAGCGACAAGGCTCGCCTGCAGTCCGACGCGCACAAGATCAACCAGGCCCTGGACATCCGCAACAATGCCCTGCGCGAGCTGAACGAAAACCTCAGCCTGTCGTGGAACGCCATGAACAATGCACGCAAGCAAACCCCTACCGCCCGCGAATACGCCGAGACCACCCAGCGCGTGCGGGCGGCCTACCAGGACCAATTCGGCCTAGGCCAACGTACCCTGCTCGATGTGCTGGACAGCGAGAACGAGCTGTACAACGCCAACCGGCGCTACACCGAAGTGCGCTACACCGAGGAGTATTCGATGTACCGGGTGCTAGCGACCATGGGTGAACTGCTGAGCAAGCAGCGCATCTCGCTGCCCCCCGAAGCCATTGCCAAGAGCGAAGTACGCAGTGAGGCCAGGTTGCCCGAGATGCGTTAGTCGTTCAGGGAGCTACGTTCGGACGGAGCCGTACCCCCTCCAAATGCGGCAGGAGTAGGCCATCGTGACCAGTATGCAAACACCCCAGCCGCGTCTGGACGTCGATGATCCGTTGCTCGATGGCCTGCTGATCCTGTGCAAACTGCATGGCTGCCCGGCCAGCCGCGCCAGCCTGTGCAGCGGCCTGCCCCTGGCCGAGCAGCGCCTGGGCCAGGAGCTGCTACCACGGGCCGCCGCCCGCGCCGGCTTGCAGGCGCGCGTGCTGACGCGCGAACTGTCGGCGATCTCGGCGCTGAACTTGCCCGTCCTGCTGTTGCTCAACGATGGCCGCAGCGCTGTGCTGCAGCGCTGGGGCGAGGATGGCCGAGCGCTGATCCTGCCCTGTGAAGCTGAAGGCGGCGAGCAATGGGTCGAGCGCCAGGTGCTGGAGCAGGCCTACTGCGGCCAGGCCCTGTTTGCCCGGCCGCGGCATACCTTGGAAAACCTGCGCACGCCGCTGATGCCAAGAGTCGATGCCTGGTTCCGCGATACCTTGCGCCATTCGCGCTGGTTGTACAGTGATGCGTTGCTAGCCAGCCTGCTGATCAACCTGCTGGGCCTGATGGTGCCGCTGTTCGTCATGCAGACGTACGATCGGGTGGTGCCCAACCAGGCTATCTCGACCCTCTGGGTGCTGGTCGCCGGCTTGTTCATCGGCACCGCATTTGAAATGGTCCTGCGCATGGTCCGCGCCCACCTGCTCGACCAGGCCGGCAAGAAGACCGACCTAATCCTCTCCGCCACCCTGTTCGAACGCATCACCGGCATGTCGATGAAAGCCCGCCCAGCGACCATCGGCGGCTTTGCCCAGAGCATTCACGACTTCCAGGGCCTGCGTGAATTCCTCACGGCGGTGACCCTGACCAGCATCATCGACCTGCCGTTCGTGGCGTTGATGCTGGTGGTGATCGGCCTGCTCGGTGGCTGGCTGGTGGTGATTCCGTTGGTGGCGTTTCCGCTGGCAGTGGGCTTTGCCCTGTTCATCCAGATCCGCCTGCGCGACACGGTGGAGAAAAGCCTGAGCCTGGGCGCGGTACGCCAGGCCCTGCTGATCGAGACCCTCGGCGGCCTGGAAACCCTCAAGGCCTGCGGCGCCGAGAGCGAGCGCCAGTATCACTGGGAGCACACCAACGGCGCCATCGCCCGGCTTGATGCACACGCGCGCAACCTGTCTTCGCTGGCCAGTAACGGCACCCTGTTCATCCAGCAGTTCTGCGGCATGGCGACCATCGTCGCGGGGGTCTACAGCATCATTGCCGGCAATCTCAGCGTCGGCGCCCTGGTCGCCAGCTATATGCTCGGCAGCCGGGTGTTGGCGCCGCTGGGGCAGATCGCCGGGCTGATCACTCGCTATCAGCAAGCCCAGCTGACCATGCGCAGCACCGACGCGCTGATGGCCCTGCCGCAGGAACGCCAGCTGGACCAGCAGGCGTTGGAACACACCACGCTCCAGGGCGGCATCGGCGTCAGCCATGTGACCTTCCGCTACCCCGGGCAAACCGCCGCCGCCCTCAACGACGTCAACCTGACCGTGCAACCGGGCGAGCGCATCGGCATCATCGGCCGCAGCGGCTCGGGCAAGAGCACCCTGGGGCGATTGTTGATGGGCTTTCATCACCCGGACGAAGGCCAGGTATTACTGGACAACCTCGACCTGCGTCAGCTGGACATCGCCGACCTGCGCAGCCAGATTGGCTATGTCGCCCACGACCTGCCGCTGCTGGCTGGCAGCCTGCGCGATAACCTGACCCTCGGCGCGCGGCATGTCAGCGACGCGCGCATGCTGGAGGTCGCCGAGCTGACGGGCGTCAGCGAACTGGCCCGGCAACACCCGCAAGGGTTCGACCGGCCAGTGGGTGAGCGCGGCCAACTGCTCTCTGGCGGCCAACGCCAGGCCGTCCTGCTGGCCAGGGCTCTGCTGCTGGAGCCGCCGATCCTGATCCTCGACGAGCCGACCAGCCACATGGACAACAGCGGCGAAGAGCAACTGCGCCAGCGCCTGCTGCAATGGGTGCCGGGCAAAACCGTGCTGCTGGTCACCCACCGCACCTCGATGCTCAGCCTGGTGGACCGGCTACTGGTGTTGGACAACGGCAAGATCGTCGCCGACGGACCGAAGGATGCGGTCATCGACGCACTGCGCAAAGGTCGTATCGGCGCGGCCCTGTAGACGTCTTCGAGGAGTAGGTCCATGTCCATCATGCGCAGTTATTTGCAGGGCACCGGCAAGAGCGCCGAGCGCGACTATATGCCGGAGCTTGCCGGCGCCACCTTGCAGGACGCGCCGCGCCTGTCACGCCTGACCGTATGGCTGGCCGCCGCGCTGCTATTGGTGGCGCTGACCTGGGCCAGCTTCGCCGTGCTCGATGAGGTCACAGTCGGCGAAGGCAAGGCCATTCCCTCGAGCAAGGTGCAGGTGATCCAGAACCTGGAAGGCGGCATCGTCACCGAGATCTTCGTCCGCGAGGGCCAGATGGTCGATAAAGGCGCGACGCTGCTGCGCCTGGACGACACCCGTTTTCGCTCCAACAAGGGTGAAAGCGAGGCCGATCGCTATGCATTGACGGCGCAGGTCGAGCGCTTGTCGGCGGAGGCTGAAGGCCGCCCGTTCGAGCTGTCGGACGAAGTGCGCGCCAAAGCGCCACAAGTCGCCGAGGATGAAACCGCCTTGTATCAATCGCGCCAGCGGCGCCTGGCCAGCGAGAAGCAGACGCTCAATGAGCAACTGCGGCAGAAGACCCAGGAGCTTGCCGAGTTCCGCTCCAAGGTCGACCAGTACCGCTCTGCCCTGGGCTTGCTCCAGCAGGAGCTGAACATGTCCTCGCCGCTGGTGGGCACTGGGGCGATTTCCCCGGTGGAAATCCTGCGCCTGAAACAGCGCACCGTCGAAGCCCGCGGCCAGCTCAATGCCACCAGCTTGGCCATCCCACGTGCCGAGGCGGCGGTGGCGGAGATCAAGAGCAAGATCCAAGAGTCGGATGCGACCTTCCGCTCCGAGGCGGCCAAGGAGCTCAACGATAAACGCACGGAGCTGTCGAAGATTGCCGCGACCAGCATCGCCATCGATGACCGGGTCAACCGCACAACGGTGGTGTCGCCGGTACGCGGGATCGTCAAGCTCCTGAAGGTCAATACCATTGGTGGCGTGGTGCAGCCGGGCAGCGATCTGGTGGAGATCGTGCCGATCGAGGATAACCTGCTGATCGAAGCCAAGGTGCGCCCGCAGGATGTCGCGTTCCTACATCCGGGGCAGACGGCGATGGTCAAGTTCAGTGCCTATGACTACACCATCTATGGCGGTCTGAAGGCCAAGCTTGAGCTGATTGGGGCGGACACGGTTACCGATGACAAGGGCAATGCGTTTTATCTGATCCAGGTGCGTACGGACAAGAATCACCTGGGCGGGGACGACAAGCCGTTGCTGATCATCCCCGGGATGGTGGCGACGGTGGACATCATCACTGGGCAGAAGAGTGTGCTGGATTATCTGTTGAAGCCGGTGCTCAAGGCGCGGACTGAGGCTATGAGGGAGCGTTGAAAGGCTCTGAAGTCGCGACGTGAGTGACGGCGCCTGGGTTGGCTTTATCTGCCGATAGTGGTGTGTTGGATAGTCGGACGCCATCGCGGGGCAAGCCCGCTCCCACGGGTTTCACCGCCAGCCGGAAAGAGGGGTGCGAAGCCAAAAATCAGAAATTCCAGAAACCCAGAACCTCACCGTCCCCCATGATTACGCTCAAACGTCTCCCGCCCCATAGCCCTGATCTGCCCCTCGATCAACGCCTCAAACGGCCGCAACAACTGATCAAAACACCCTGGGGCCTCCAACACATTCAGCCCCTGTACCACCGCCTCCAACGTAGACAGAGCCCCTGCCTCGGGCGCCTTGCGCAAACGATACCGCGAAGGCAAAACCTGCCCCAGCGTCACCCGCGGCAATTCCCCTAACAACGGATTGAGGTACAAAAGCTTACGCGCCTTACGCCACGTCCCATCCGGCACAATCAGCATAAAGGGCAATTCACATCCCTCCTGCGCATACCCCACCAAGGCCTGTGCCTGCTCTCCCGGAAACAACAGCACCGGCCGATACCCGGGCGTCGCCAATAACTGATCAAGATCGGCAAACACTTCGCCCACCCGCAACTCGGCATTGACTAACCCCAGGGTTGCCAAACGGGCGGTATTGAGGGCATGCAAACGCTCACTCGGGTGCTGCAACACCACCACGCGAGTACGGCTCTGAAGATGGGGAATCAACGGGCAAAGACAATGATCTTGCGCACGCAGGCAGCGCTCGCAGCGGGGTCTGGACATCGGGTTCTCCTGGCTCAGGCAATTTTGCCACAGCCACCCGAAAAAAAGCCCACATCCCTGTGGGAGAGACGATCACGCGCTATCGGTTGAAACGTTCAGCCAGGCTGTGCAGGTACTCGGCCATGCGCTCAAGGTCCTGGCTGATTTCAGCCCCCTGCTTGGCCTGCCCCGCACTCTGGTCGCACAAGTGCGCGATGCGGGTTATCTGCTGATTGATGTCCTCGGCCACATGGCTTTGCTGCTCCGAAGCTGTCGCCATCTGCTGGCTCATGCCAGTGATACGGCTGACCGCCTGGGCAATGCCTGACAATGCCTCACGCACCGCCTCGACACTGTGCACGCTGTCGCGCGAGATCTGCTCGCCGCGATTGGCGGTGGACACCGCGCGCTCAGCCCCCGCGCGCAGGCTGGCAATGATGTGGTGGATCTCATCGGTGGAGGCCCGGGTGCGCTGTGCCAACGAGCGCACCTCGTCGGCGACCACGGCAAACCCGCGGCCCTGCTCGCCCGCCCGCGCCGCCTCGATCGCGGCATTGAGTGCCAGCAGGTTGGTCTGCTCGGCAATCGAGGTGATCACATCGACCACGCTGCCAATCGACTGGGTCTGCTCGGCCAAGGCATTCACGGCCTGACCGATGTCGTTGACCGCCTCGCTCATGCTGCCCATCGCCTGCAGGCTCTGCTGCGCCAGGTCGCTGCCTTGCTGGGCCAGCTGATCGGCGTCGCTGGCCGCATGGGCGGTGCTTTGCACGTTGTGAGTGACTTGCTGGATGGTCGCGGCCATTTGCGCAATGGCGGTGGCCGACTGATCGGTCTCGCTGCGCTGGCGATCGAGCATCTGCGCCTGGGCATCCGACAGGTCCGCCGACTGCGCAGCGCGCGACTTGACCCCGACACCGGCATCGACCAGGCGAGTCAGCGCGGTCTGCAAACGCGCTTCTTCGCTGATGATGGCCAGGTCCAACTGGCCATGCAGACCGGGATTATCACTGTAGGTCAAGGCCACGAGAGGGCTGGTGAAGGCTTTGGGATGCTCATCGAGGGTGCGCTGGATGGCCCGATTGTGCCGATGCTCGATCAAATACCAAGCGCACAATTGGCTGGCCATCAGCACCGCCAGCGCGGAATAGGGCTGCAGCCACAGGTAGCCGGCCGCCGACACCAGCCCCGCGCCGATCAGCGGCCAGCCCTGGCCCAGCCCGTGGCCTAATCGCGCCGCCCAGGGGACTGCACTGCGACCGTTACGCAGGCGTGCATAAAGCGCCTCGGCACGGCGGATCTGCTCTCGGCTAGGCACCGAGCGCACCGATTCGTAGCCGCTGATCCGACCATTTTCATAGATCGCCGTGACATAGGCGCTAACCCAATAGAAGTCGCCGTTCTTGGAGCGATTCTTGACCACCCCCATCCACGGTTTGCCCTGTTTGATGGTTTCCCACATATGACCGAAGACAGACGGCGGCATGTCCGGGTGACGCACCAGGTTGTGGGTCTGCCCGACCAATTCGTCGTAGGTGAAACCGCTGATCGCCACGAATGCGTCATTGCAATAGGTAATGCGGCTGTTGAGGTCGGTGGTGGAAATCAGCCGCTGCTCGCTGGAGAAGGTTCTTTCATGCTCGGTGACGGGCAAATTCATGCGCATCGGGGCAGTCCTTGCTTGTGTAGATGATGGGAAATTTCATCAAAGCAAGTAGAGGTTTAGCAGAGCGCCAGCATGAAAGTGGTCAACTTTTTGTAGGAAATTATCCCTGTCAGACGGAATGTCCTAAATGCGGTATTGCCTAGCCTACATTGAGCTGGCTTTTGAGCAGGTCACGGAAGGTCTGGATCAATGGCTCACGGCTGCGACCTCGGCGGATGATCAGCGAGAATGGCGCCTGATAACCGAAGGTAGCCGGCGATAGTACCCGTAGATCCCCTTTATCGACCCAGGCCTGGGCGTAATGCTCAGGCAAATAGCCGATGTAGGCGCCGGAGAGAATCAGGATCAACTGCGCTTCCATGCTTTCCACGGTTGCCGCGCTGTGCTTGAAGCCATGCCGGGCCAGCTCGGCCTGGCTCCAATAACCCCGGCCGACCATGCGCTGCTGGGTCACCACCGGTTCGGGAATGCGCCGTTCGACGAACAATGGGTGCCGGCTGCTGCAATACAGCCAGTGCTGTTCACGATACAACGGCTGATAGACCAGGCCACTCATGCGCGAAGAGAAGGCACCAATGGCCAGGTCCAGACGGTTGTCCTGCACGCCCAGTTGCAGTTCGTAGGGGCTGGAGACCGACAAGTGCAGATGTACCGCCGGATGCTCCTGGCTATAGGCGCCAATCGCCTCGGCCAGGGGCAAGGCGCGATCACCGACAGTCGAGTCGATTACCCCTAGGTTGAGGGTTCCGCGCAGCTCGCCCTTGAGCGCTGCCGCGTATTGCTCGAAACCGTCCATTTCCGCGAGCAGACGCAAGGTCTCCTGATGAAACAGCTCACCCTTGCTGGTCAGGCTGAAGCCTCCGCGCCCGCGGTGGCAAAGGACGATGCCCAAGGAACTCTCGAGCTGACTCATGTAGGTACTGATCGCCGAGGTCGACAGGTTCAGCTCGCGCTGGGCATTGGCGAAACCCTGGTGGCGTACCACGCTGACGAAGATGCGTAGCAGTTTCAGATCGGGCAGGGTCGAGGCCATGGTGCAGCGGTTCCGCAGGCTGGAAATGGCCAAAGTCTAACCCGAGCCAGGGCTATTAGTTCAGAAATTCCTGAACTAAGTATTTGCCGGTAGCGATTCTTTCCGCGCACTACCTTGCGCAGACTTGGCCGAAATGTCCCTGCCCGCCGGCACCCTTGCGCCAGCCAGGCGCGCCACGGAACAGGTTCGAACAAACATAACAATCGACCGACTGATGAGGCCCACCGTGGACAAGACTCTTCACCAACCACTGGGCGGCAACGAAATGCCGCGTTTCGGCGGCATCGCCACCATGCTTCGCCTGCCCCACCTGCAAAGCGCCGAAGGCCTGGATGCCGCGTTCGTCGGCGTGCCCCTGGATATCGGCACCTCGCTGCGTTCGGGCACCCGCTTCGGCCCCCGGCAGATCCGCGCCGAGTCGGTCATGATCCGCCCCTACAACATGGCCACCGGTGCCGCGCCCTTCGACTCGCTGTCGATCGCCGACATTGGCGATGTAGCGATCAATACCTTCAACCTGCTCGACGCCGTGCGCATCATCGAAGAAGCCTACGACAACATTGTCGAGCATAATGTCATCCCGCTGACCCTTGGTGGCGACCACACCATCACCTTGCCGATCCTGCGCGCCCTGCATAAAAAGCACGGCAAGATCGGCCTGGTGCACATCGATGCCCACGCCGACGTCAACGATCACATGTTCGGCGAGAAGATCGCCCACGGCACCACCTTCCGCCGCGCAGTGGAAGAAGGCCTGCTCGATTGCGATCGCGTGGTGCAGATCGGCCTGCGCGCCCAGGGCTATACCGCCGACGACTTCAACTGGAGCCGTCGCCAGGGTTTCCGTGTGGTTCAGGCCGAAGAGTGCTGGCACAAGTCGCTGGAGCCATTGATGGCTGAAGTGCGCGAGAAAGTAGGTGGGGGCCCGGTGTACCTGTCGTTCGACATCGACGGCATCGACCCGGCCTGGGCGCCTGGCACTGGCACCCCGGAAATCGGTGGCCTGACCACCATCCAGGCGATGGAAATCATCCGTGGCTGCCACGGCCTGGACCTGATTGGCTGCGACCTGGTCGAGGTTTCGCCGCCCTATGACACCACCGGCAACACCTCGTTGCTCGGCGCCAACCTGCTGTTCGAGATGCTCTGCGTACTGCCAGGTGTCGTACGTCGCTGACGTGTCAGCGACTGGAGCAAGATGAGCGGTTTACCCGGGAGAGGGCTTGCCCCGCGATCGCTATCGCGAAACAAGCCCGCTTCCGCGTGACCCAGGCAGGAGCCATGAAGAGGGGCCGGTGAGGCCCGCCAATACAAGACAAGACCGCCGGGCACCGTGCACCTGCCCGGACGGTCGATCTCGCCATAATAAAGATAATCGGGAGACCCCCAATGGCCTTGGACATCATCGTAGTACTGATCTATGCCGCCGGCATGCTCGCGCTTGGCTGGTACGGCATGCGGCGGGCAAAAACCCACGAAGACTACCTGGTAGCCGGACGCAACCTCGGCCCGACCCTGTACATGGGCACCATGGCCACCACGGTGCTGGGTGGTGCTTCGACCGTCGGCACCGTGCGCCTGGGCTACGTCCATGGTATCTCCGGTTTCTGGCTGTGCGCGGCACTGGGCCTGGGAATCATCGCGCTGAACCTGTTCCTCGCCAAACCCTTACTGCGCCTGCGTATCTTCACCGTCACCCAGGTGCTTGAGCGGCGCTACAACCCCATGGCGCGCCAAGCCAGTGCGGTCATCATGCTGGCCTACGCGCTGATGATCGGCGTCACCTCGACCCTGGCCATGGGCACGGTATTGCAGGTGCTGCTCGACCTGCCGTTCTGGCTGTCGCTGCTGCTCGGTGGCGGCGTGGTGGTGGTCTACTCGACCATTGGCGGCATGTGGTCGCTGACCCTCACCGATATCGTCCAGTTCGTGATCAAGACCGTCGGACTGATGTTCATCCTGCTGCCGGTGTGCCTGTACAAGGTCGGTGGCTGGGATCAACTGGTCGCGCAGCTGCCGGCGGCCAGCTTCAGCTGGACCACCATCGGCTGGGACACCATCATCACCTACTCCCTGATCTACTTCTTCGGCATCCTCATCGGCCAGGACATCTGGCAGCGGGTGTTCACCGCCCGTGACGAAAAGGTCTGCCAGCGCGCCGGTACCACCGCCGGTATCTACTGCGTGGCGTACGGTTTGGCCTGCGCCCTGATCGGCATGGCCGCCCACGTGCTGATGCCGGACCTGGCCAACCCGAACAACGCCTTCGCGGCGATGATCAAGACCACCCTGCCCGATGGCATCCGTGGCCTGCTGATGGCGGCCGCCCTGGCGGCGATGATGTCGACGGCCAGCGCCGGCTTGCTGGCGGCGTCCACCACCATCACCGAAGACCTGCTGCCCAAGCTGCGCGGCGGCAAGCAGTCGAGCCTGGGTGTGAGCCGTCTGTTCACCTTGCTGACCGGCCTGGTAGTGCTGGGCATTGCCCTGGCAGTGAACGATGTGATCAGCGCGCTGACCTTGGCTTACAACCTGCTGGTCGGCGGGATGCTGGTGCCGCTTATCGGGGCGATCTTCTGGAAGCGTGCGACCACCGCAGGGGCGATCGCCAGCATGTCGCTGGGCTTTGCCACCGCGCTGCTGTTCATGTTCAAGGATGGTCTGGATGCCAATACGCCGATCTACTACAGCCTGGCGATTGGTCTGCTGAGCTTTGTGCTGGTCAGCCTGCTGTCGCGTCGCCCGATGGCGGCGGTGAACCTGGCCTGATCAATACTGGGCTGCCCAGCAGCCCAATCGGCTGAAACGAAAAGGCCGCTGCATCTGATCGATGCGGCGGCCTTTGTCATTTCAACGGCGACGAGGTTGGCGCTTGCGCTGCTCTTCGTCGGTGGGAATCGGCACCGGCTGCAGCGGTGGCGGAATCAGGCCCAAGGCGACAGCCAGGTCATGGAGCCAGTTGAACAGTGGTTTTTTCATAGAGCCCCCTTCACGGGTCAGCCTCACGGCAAAATCGATTCTGCGATGTTTCATACAGATCATAGTCCGATGTCCTGCATTACGCATTCGCCTAATCCTATAGATAGGGACGATTTTGACCCGGATCAAGCGGTCGCGGGGCGTTCCGACGGTCGGTCAACTGTTTCGCCTTGTTGCAGATCGATCCACGCCTGCAAATTTGCCCCACACATGCCCTGGCGCCACATCAACCAGGTGACAGCCTGATCGAACGGTGCTTGCAGCCGGTGGACGCGAATCTGCTCACGTCCTGGCAGGCTGTCGAGCATCGATTGCGCCATCAACGCTACCCCTGCCCCGGCAATGACACAGGCCAGCATGCTCTGGTAAGACTCGATCTCCATGACCCGGCCCATGGGCGTGTGGGCGTGGGCGTACCAGGCTTCCAGACGCATCCGGTAGGAGCAGCCCTGGCGGAAGGTGAACACCGCCCGCCCTGCCACATCCCGGGCACTGTGCACCGGGGGGTGCTCAGGGCTGGTGATCAGTACCAAGACTTCATCGCACAGTGGCACGCCATCGAGCCCTGCAAGGCTTGGCGGCCCATCGACCAAGGCGGCATCCAGGCGGTGGCTCATCAGCCCTTCGAGCAGATCGCCGCTCGGAGCGGCCTGTACCTGCAGGTTCACCGCTGGGTAAGTCTGGTGATAGCGGGCCAGCAACGGCGGCAGATGCGTCGCCGCGGTGCTGTACATCGTGCCCAAGACGAAGTCCCCTGCAGGTTGACCACCCTGCACTGCCGCCACCGCTTGGTCGTGCAGGGTCGACAAGCGGTTGGCGTAGTCGAGCAGCACCTTTCCGGCTGGCGACAGCTGCAAGCGCTGGCGCTCACGCAAGAACAGCTCGACACCCAACTGCTCTTCCAACTGTCGCAGCCGCGTCGACAGGTTCGACGGCACGCGGTGCAAGCGCTCGGCAGCACGGGTAAGCGAACCTTCTTCGGCCACCGCTTGAAAGATGCGCAGTTGACTGAACTCCATGACATTCTCCAAAACAGAACAACTTGATCATCATTATTCAATTTTATTGAAAGTCAATCCGCCCTACCCTGCCACTCATCGACTCACACCTGGCAGGAGCATTCACATGTCGCCGCTCGTACAATTACTGGCCAGTGCCGTGGCCCTGATGATGGCCATGGGCATCGGCCGCTTCGCCCTGACCCCGCAACTGCCCAGCCTGATCGCTGAAGGGCAATTCGACCTGACTGCCGCTGGCCTTGTCGCCGCCGCCAACTACCTGGGCTACTTCCTCGGCGCGGTGGACGCCATGTTCGCTCGCCAGCCTGGCCAAGTACGCCTGCGTCTGCATGCAGGCCTGTGGCTGTGCGTGGTGTTGACCCTCGCCTCGTGGGCAGCCAATGGTTTCTGGAGCCATCTGCTGCTGCGCTTTGGCACTGGCGTTGCCAGCGCCTGGGTGCTGGTGATGATTACCAGCCTCACGCAACAGCTGGCAGCCGCTCATGGCACACCACGACTGGGCGCCCTGGTGTTCGCAGGGCCTGGTGTGGGCATTGCGCTGACCGGGCTACTGGCGCTGGCGGCACATCTGCTGGGGATGGACTCGGCGGCCTTGTGGCTGGTTTATGCAGTGGCCGCGCTGGTCATGTTGCTTACAGTGCGGCCCTGGTTGCCAAGGGCGCTGGCGCCTGCACCAGCAGCAATCGCACGTTCGGCGCCGAGCCCTGGCATCGCCCGTCTGGGGCTGGTGTATGGGCTCTATGGGGTGGGGTATATCTTGCCGGCCACATTTTTATCGCAGATGGCCAACCAGCGTTTTCACGGACATTGGCTGGCCGACCTGTTCTGGCCAGCGTTTGGCCTGGCTGCCGCGTTGGGCGTGGTACTGGTGAGTGTGCGCCGACCTGGGCGGACTACCGGCTGGTTGGCCGCAACCCTTTGGCTGCAAGGCCTGGGCGTGCTGGCCTGCCTGCTGGGTGATGGGTTTGGCCTGGCCCTGGGGGTGGTGCTGTGTGGAGGGCCGTTCCTGGCCTGCATGCAATTGGTCATGCAGCGCTCGCGAGAGCTGGCGCCGCATGCCACGCAGCGCAATGCCGGACTATTGACCGCGTGCTTCGCGCTCGGCCAATTGAGTGGGCCGCTGCTGGCAGCACTGAGCAATCACTACAGCGCTAGCCTGCAACCTGCGCTGGTGTTGGCCGCCAGTGGGCTTGGGCTGGCCGGCGTCCTGGTAGTAACCAGCCGCAGCGCACGGCAGGTTTGTCAGGCGAGCACTAGCACGGCCTGAGAGTGTCAGGGCGTTTTTGCCGGCCTCATCGCGGGGCAAGCCCGCTCCCACGTTGGCCAACACCGGGTTGCGTGGGAGCGGGCTTGCCCCGCGATGAGCAGCTCAGATAACTACCTAGCCAATCACCTTGCGCAACTGCTTACGCACCCAGGGCTCAGCACTGACCAGGATCACCCCGCACAACACCATCACCGCCCCGAGTACAAAGTTCACACTCAGCGGCTCCCCCAACAGCAGCACGCCAAAGGTCACCCCAAACAACGGCGTGATGAAAGAGAACACCGCCAGGTTCGAAGCGAGATACTTGCGCAGCAA
This sequence comes from Pseudomonas urmiensis, assembly GCF_014268815.2. Classification (NCBI taxonomy): domain Bacteria; kingdom Pseudomonadati; phylum Pseudomonadota; class Gammaproteobacteria; order Pseudomonadales; family Pseudomonadaceae; genus Pseudomonas; species Pseudomonas urmiensis. The sequence continues at coordinate 770,413 of NZ_JABWRE020000001.1, read as the reverse complement.
CCAGAACCAGGTCAGGTAGCTGACGAACGAGACCACAATCCCCTGGAACAACACGCTGCCCATCGCCAGTGGGGTCAACGTAACCCTACCGATCTGCCCGCTCACCAGCGCAATCAGCAACAGCCCGACAAAGCCCACCATCAGCTGATAGAACAAGGTCAAGGTCGCCGGCGCTTCCGACAGCCGCGAACCTCGCACCACCACAGTAGTCGCGCCCCAGGCCAAGCCCGCCAGCACCCCAAAGGCATCGCCTAGAAGCGTGCGAGCATCGATCTGATCGAGCTGCAAGCCGCCAGCGAAGGCCGTGGCGATCCCGGCAAACGACAGCAAGATACCCAACCACTGCAAAAGCCGCAGCCGCTCGCTGGGCAGCATGAAATGCAGGCCGAGTGCGGTGAACACCGGCGCGGTGTAGAGAAACACCGACATGTGCGCCGCCGAGGTCAACTTCAGCCCCTCGGCAATGAACATAAATTCCAGGCCAAACAGTGCGCCAGCCAGCAACCCGGCCCGCCAGGTACTGCCCACCTGGCCCCAGCCCCCACGCCAGCAGATCAAGATACCGACCAACAGCGCAGCGATACCGGAACGAAAAGCCGCCTGCATCACCGGGGCGATATCAACGGCGGCCCATTTGATCATCACCTGCTGGCTGCCCCAGATCAGGCACAGCCCAAGCATCAGTTGCAGGGCGAAAGCGTCGGGATTCTTGCGGGCCGCACTCATGGGCGGGCCCCTTGTAGATTCGATGGCATGGGCAAGGCTCGGCAGAGAAAATGGATCCAGTGCCGATTATCGGGTTCGCGACGCCGCCGTTACCAGCCTAAATTGCGCCGCCCGCAATCTGCGCCTTGGCCGAGACGTGCTCGAAGGTGTTTTCGTCCAGCGGATCTTCCTGCTCATCCAGCACCTGGCGCGGGTGCTCGAAGCCAGGAATGCTGCTGTCGATCAGACTGAGCAAGCGCGAGCCACGCTCGGTGAGCACGAAGTTCTCGCCATTGCCGCCATCCTCTGCCGGCCGAGATTCGATGAAGCCGCGCTCGAAGAGGATCTTCTCGTACTCGCACGCGCGGGTCTTCAGATGATCCAGATCGCCCACCGGCTGGCCTTGGGCGGCGAGTGCCGCGGCATGTTGCTCGGCGTAGGGGCGTGGCGTAAAGCTGTGATCAGCGCCATTTTGCACTTCGTGCAGCAGGCGTTGGATCAGGTCCCAGTCGTAGCTGCTCATGGAGGTTGGCTCCTGCTGTGAACGGATGGGGTACACAGCTTGGGACCGGCATGGGGCTGCAAGCGTTCCGACGGAAATTCAACGATGGCGATGCTGAGCCTGCATATACTGGCGCAACAACTGATTTATACGCGTCTGGTAGCCCGTGCCCTGCTCCTTGAACCAGGCCAATACATCGGCATCAAGACGGATCGTCACGGCCTGTTTGGCTGGAACCCGCAGCTCAGCCTGGCGAAAAAAATCCTCACCTAGCTCGGCAATGTCCGAAGTGTCGATCTGCTGATCGTCTTGTTGAGCCAGGCGGCTCCAATCAGTTTTGGAAGACTTGGTCATAACGTTTTGCCTCTTGTCTGGTCGCCTTTCGCGCAGAGATGATCCGGATTACATCTGCCTGCCGCTCGGTATACACGACCACCCCGACCAGCGCGTGCAGCCAGCCTAAGCCGAACCAGCGCTCCTCACCATAGGCCTGCCGATCATCTCGCAACAGCAGCATGGGGTGCTGGAACATATCGGGCACATCGCTGAAGTCGATACCGTGCTGCGGATGTTTATCTGATTCTTAGCTTCGTCCCACTCAAAACGCATGGGACTGCCTGTATTTACTTTTGTACATACACAATACTCCCTATAAGCCAGCGAGCCTAGAAGAAGCATCAGCAGATCAACAGAGGTTAAGTGCAGCAAACAGGGCATTTAGGAAGCGGATTACAAGCAAAAGAGATTCGACCAGGCACCTTCCCCAGGTGAACTTTCCTCCCCGTCATAGCCTCAACCGATTACTTGCTGACCGAGGCTCATCTTATGAAGACCCTGCACCGAGTCACCCTGCTTGCCAGCCTGTGCTTCGCCCTGCCCAGCTGGGCCTGCACGCTGGAAGAGGCAACCGCAAAACGCGAAGAGCTGGCCAAGTTGGTGTCACAACTGACCGAGCAGAACCCGCAAAAGGCCAAGGAGATCAACGACGAGCTTCAGGGCATGGACCTGGCGACAGAAAGCAAGGATCTGCCTGACAAGTGCCAGTTGATCGACCGCAGGCTACAGGAGCTCAAGGTCGCGGAGAAAAAAGCGGAGTGAGGTGATCGCGGCAAGGGGCAAGGCGCCGGTCCGTCCTAGGCAAAGCCAGGGCAGACCGGTAGTTGCCTGGAGAACGCCTTACTCAGCCTTCGGCGCGCGCTTTTTCAGCGGCGCCATGCCATCGGAGCTGGTCAGCGGTGCGTTTGGCCGTGGCTTGGCGGTAGGCTTGCGCTTGGCGGCGGCCTTCTTGTCGCCGGTTTTCTTGTCGACTTTCTTTTTCTTGACGCCGGCAGCCTTGCCGGAAGCCTTGACCTTCTTCGGCCCGCTGTAGGTGCCTTTGACCTCTTTGATCACTCGGCGCTCGAACTGCTGCTTGAGGTAGCGTTCGATGCTCGACATCAAGTTCCAGTCGTTGTGGGTGATCAGCGAGATCGCCAGACCTTCGCCACCGGCCCGGCCAGTACGGCCAATGCGGTGCACGTATTCGTCGCCGCTGCGCGGCATGTCGAAGTTGATCACCAGGTCCAGGCCGTCGATGTCCAGGCCACGTGCCGCCACGTCAGTGGCGACTAGTACCTTGGAGCCACCCTGCTTGAAGCGCTCGATGGCCAGCTTGCGGTCTTTCTGGTCCTTCTCGCCGTGCAGCACGAAGGCTTTGACATCCTTGGCCACCAGATGACCATAGACGCGGTCAGCCAGGGCGCGGGTATTGGTGAAAATGATCGCCTTCTGGAAGGTCTCGTTGTCCAGCAGCCACTGAACGATCTTCTCTTTGTGCTGGTCGTGGTCGGCGGTGATGATCTGCTGACGAGTGCCTTCGGCCAACTGCGAGACGCTGTTGAGCATCAGGTGCTCAGGGTTTTTCAGCACTTTGCCAATGATGTCGCGCAGCGCTGCGCCGCCGGTGGTGGCGGAGAAGAGCAGGGTCTGCTCGCGGTTCTCGCACTCTTTGCACAGGCGCTCCATGTCTTCGGCAAAGCCCATGTCGAGCATGCGGTCAGCCTCGTCCAGCACCATGACCTGAACGTGGGAGAGGTCGAGGTTGCCGGCGTTCAGATGCTCGAGCAGGCGGCCTGGGGTGCCAATCAGCACGTCCGGCACCTTGCGCAACAGTGCAGCCTGTTCCTTGAAGTCTTCGCCGCCGGTGACCAGGCCAGACTTGATGTAGGTGAACTGGGAGAACAGTTGCACCTGTTTCAAGGTCTGCTGGGCCAGTTCGCGGGTCGGCAGCAGGATCAACGCACGGATTTCAACGCGCGGGCCACCCAGGTCAGCCAGGCGGTTGAGCATCGGCAGGACGAAAGCTGCGGTCTTGCCGCTGCCGGTCTGCGCCGTCACCCGCAGGTCACGCCCTTGCAACGCCAGGGGGATGGCCGCCGCCTGCACCGGAGTCGGCTCGACAAAGTTCAGCTCGGCCACGGCTTTGAGCAGGCGTTCATGCAGGGCGAATTGGGAAAACACGGGGACAACCTCGGGCAAGTACGTAAATTCAGTTGCATAGGGTAACGTTTTCCGCCGCCATAACCGAATTTTCTTTTAGCAACTTTTGGCCGATCCGCGCTCTAATCGTGCCTCGTTCCGCAACATAGACCGCTGTAACGCTCATGGACATTCAACGACTCTGGCACGACACCCTCGACCTCTGGGGCACCCTGGACCAACATCCGCTGCTGCATTCTGCCCTGGGCCTGGCGGTACTGCTGCTGATCTCCCTAGTACTCGGTCGCCTGGCGCGCTTCCTGGTGCTGCACACCAGCCGCCTGCTGGCCCGTCAACAAGCGCTGAAGTGGCTCGACGACCTGCGCCACAACAAGGTGTTTCATCGCCTGGCGCAGACCACCCCTTCGCTGATCATCCAGTTCGGCCTGAAGCTGGTCCCGGAGCTTGGCACCACCGCCCAGCACTTTCTCGGCAATGTTGCCCTGGCGTTCACCCTGCTGTTCATGACCCTGGCGGTTTCCTGCCTGCTCGATGCCCTGCTGGACATCTACGCCCGCACCGAGCATGCCCGCACCCGCTCGATCAAGGGCTATGTGCAGTTGGCCAAGATGGTGCTGTGGGTGCTCAGCGTCATCGTCATCATCGCCACCCTGATCGACCGCTCGCCGCTGTTACTGCTATCGGGCCTGGGCGCCATGTCGGCGGTGCTGCTGTTGGTGTACAAGGACACCTTGCTGTCATTCGTGGCCAGCGTACAGCTGACCAGCAACGACATGCTTCACGTCGGCGACTGGATCGAAATGCCCCAGGTCGGCGCTGATGGCGATGTGGTGGACATCACCCTGCACACGGTCAAGGTGCAGAACTTCGACAAGACCATCGTTTCCATCCCGACCTGGCGCCTGATGAGCGAGTCGTTCCGCAACTGGCGCGGCATGCAGCAGTCTGGTGGGCGACGGATCAAACGCAGCCTGTTCATCGATGCTGCCGGTGTCCGCTTCTTGACCCGCGAGGAAGAACAGCGCCTGACCCAGGTACGCTTGCTCGGTGATTACCTGGCCAGCAAGCGCCAGGAACTGCAGAACTGGAACGAAGCGCTGGGACCCGTAGCCGAGTTGTCGGCTAACCGGCGGCGGCTGACCAACATCGGTACTTTCCGTGCGTTTGCCCTGGCCTATTTGCAGAACCATCCTGACGTGCAGCAAAGCATGACCTGCATGGTGCGGCAGATGCAGACAACCGCTGAGGGGGTGCCCTTGGAGATCTACTGCTTCACCCGCACCACGGCCTGGGCGGATTACGAGCGCATCCAGGGCGATATCTTCGATTATCTGTTGGCCGTGCTGCCGGAGTTTGGCCTGAGTCTGTATCAGCAGCCCAGCGGCAATGACATGCGTGCAGGGCTTGCCGCCCGAGCGCCAATCGAAACGCAGGCGCAGCGCCTTACAGAAACCGCAGAGGCTTGAAGAACCAAAGGCGCCAAACAGGCGCCTTTTTTACATGCAGTGTCTAGATCAGGTGGAGGTCTGCTGCGAGCGAGCAGTCCGACTGCCGCCCAAGCGACTGAGCCACACCGAGGCCAGAATCACCGCGCCGCCAATGAACAATCGCCCCAGCGGCTCGTGCTGATTCCAGATCAGCAAATTGAGCAGCAGCCCGACCGGCACATGCAGGTTGTTCATTACCGCCAAAGTAGCGCCAGAAACCAGGCAGGCGCCCTTGTTCCACCAGTACAAACCCAGCGCAGTCGGACACAAACCCAGGAACAGCAGCACCAGCCACTGGACATCGGTGCTCGGCAGGTGCTGGGCATTGCCAAACAGCAGGAACGCTGGCAACACCACGATCAACGCGCCCAGGTAGAAGTAGCCGAACCGCTTGTAATGCGGCAGATCGCTTGGATTACGGGCGACCAGATGACGGTACAGCACCTGGCCGGCGGCATAAGTGAAGTTGGCCAATTGCAGCAATAGGAAGCCGATGAAGAAGTCGCCGCTGATGCTGTCCATACGGATCACCGCCGCACCCGCGACCGCGACCAGTGCAGCGAGCAGCGCCCAAGGGTTGAAGCGGCGGTTCAGCGCATCTTCGATGAGGGTCACGTGCAGCGGCGTGAGAATGGTGAACAGCAGCACTTCCGGCACGGTCAGCACGCGGAAACTCAAGTACAGGCAGACGTAGGTGATGCCGTACTGCAATGCGCCGATCAGCAGCATCGAGCGCATGAAGCGCGGTTCGACCTGACGCCAGCGGGTGAGCGGCAGGAACACCAGGCCGGCCAACACCACCCGTGCCAAGACCGCGAAATAGCTGTCGACATGCCCGGCCAGGTATTCGCCGATCAGGCTGAAGGAAAACGCCTGGATCAGCGCGACGATAATCAGGTAGCCCATGGTGCTCTCTCGTAAATCAAGGCGGCGACCTTAGCCGGTTGGCAAAAACCGATCAACTTGGCGTAGCGCCCTGATCGCGGGGCAAGCCCGCTCCCACGGGTATGGCGGACGGCGCAATACACGTGGGAGCGGGCTTGCCCCGCGATCAGGCCGGACCAGGCGCTAAAAAACTCCAGGCATAAAAAAGCCCGACCATCATCTGGCCGGGCAGGCACACCCAAGGAGCAACAGGTGTCAGGGTTGGGAATTAGTCGGCACTCAGGCCACCGCAGCCAGTTTGGCCTTGGCCTGGTTCAGCCCCTTCTCGTGGAAGTCGCCGCTCATGTTCAGGCCTTCGGCATGAATGAAAGTCACGTCATGGATACCAATGAAGGCCATGACCTGGCGCAGGTACGGTTCCTGATGGTCGCTGGTGGCGCCGGCATGAATACCACCGCGGGCAGTCAGGACAATGGCACGCTTGCCCGTCAGCAGGCCCTGTGGACCGGTCGGGGTGTACTTGAAGGTGATACCGGCGCGCAGGACATGATCGAGCCAAGCCTTGAGCGTGCTCGGAATGGTGAAGTTGTACATGGGGGCAGCCATCACCAGTACATCGGCGGCCAGCAGTTCATCGGTCAATTCGTTGGAACGCGCCAGGGCTTCGCGCTCGATCTGTGAGCGTTGTTCCTCAGGCTTCATCCAGCCACCCAGCAGGTGGGCGTCCAGGTGCGGCACTGGAGTCACCGCCAAGTCACGCACATTGATGTCGTCGGCCGGATGCGCCGCTTGCCATTGGCCAATGAAATCTCGGGTCAATTGACGCGAAACGGAGTCCTGCTGGCGGGCGCTGCTTTCGATGATCAATACGCGGGACATGGGTGCCTCCATCGGCAAATAGGGTGCGATTCGATGGAGGAAAGATTAAGGGTTGACCTATCGATAAAAAAGCGTAAAAAGTGGGTTCAATCTATCGACTAATCTGTTTTATTCCGGTTTACAGCTCAAACCGATCCGCAGCTTGATGATCTGCCGGTTGAACTTGGCGGTAACGTCCACGCTTTGCTTGGCCGGCACATTGACCCGACGCACCCGTGGCGCTTCCGGGCCGTTGCGGAAAGTGACCTTGCACGACGCCGCAACCTCTCCATAGTTGTTCAGCGAGATGCTGCCGATGTCGTAGGCCGTGTCGTAGGCGGTGTAGTCGACCTTGACCCCGGTCAGCTGCTTGTCGACATCGATGGGGTATGCCATGGCGGTAAGGGGCAGGCACAGCAGTAATGCCACACAACTTTTCTTCATAGAGCGCTCTCCTTGAAAGAGCGCAGCTTAGGACAACAGGAGCTGAAGATGAAAGCGCCGCGCGTAACCCTGGATCAGTGGCGAACCCTGCAGGCAGTGGTCGATCACGGAGGGTTTGCCCAGGCCGCCGAGGCCCTGCACCGCTCACAATCGTCGGTCAGCTACACAGTGGCACGCATGCAGGAGCAACTTGGCGTGCCGTTGCTGCGCATCGACGGGCGCAAAGCCGTGCTGACCGAGGCCGGTAACGTCCTGCTGCGCCGCTCGCGCCACCTGGTCAAGCAGGCCAGCCAGCTCGAAGACCTGGCCCATCACATGGAACAAGGCTGGGAGGCCGAGGTGCGCGTGGTGGTCGATGCCGCCTACCCCAGCGCCCGCCTGGTGCGCGCCTTGAGCGCGTTCATGCCGCAGAGCCGTGGCTGCCGCGTGCGGCTGCGCGAAGAGGTGCTGTCTGGGGTCGAGGAAGTCCTGCATGAAGGCATCGCCGACCTTGCGATCAGCAGCTTCAGCATCGGCGGCTACCTGGGCACCGAACTGAGCTCGGTGGAGTTCGTCGCCGTCGCCCACCCGGAACACAGCCTGCACCGCCTGGGCCGGGAGATTACCTTCCAGGACCTGGAGAGCCAGTTGCAGGTGGTAATCCGTGACTCTGGCCGCGCGCAACCCAAGGATGTCGGCTGGCTGGGCGCTGAACAACGCTGGACGGTCGGTAGCCTGGGCACTGCGGCCACCTTCGTCAGCAGCGGCCTGGGCTTTGCCTGGCTGCCTCGACACATGATCGAGCGCGAGCTGCGCGACGGCGTGCTCAAGCCATTGCCGCTGGACCAGGGTGGCAGTCGCCATCCACTGTTCTACCTTTACTCCAGCAAGGAAAAGACCCTGGGCCCGGCCACGCAGATCCTCATCGACCTGCTGCGCAATTTCGACACTGCGCCCCTGGACGTGCCCTTCGCAGCCCCGCCGCAAGCCTGAGGACCGCGCCCATGGCCTATTTCGAACACGAAGGATGCACGCTGCATTACGAGGAATACGGCCAGGGCGAGCCCCTGGTGCTGTTGCATGGGCTGGGCTCCAGTTGCCAGGACTGGGAGCTGCAGGTGCCCGAGCTGAGCCGGCACTATCGGGTGATCCTGATGGACATCCGCGGCCACGGCCGCTCTGACAAACCCCGCGATGGCTATCAGATCGCCACCTTCAGCGAAGACCTGCTGGCCCTGCTCGAACACCTGCGCACCGGTCCAGTGCACTTCGTTGGCCTGTCGATGGGCGGTATGATCGGCTTTCAGTTTGCCGTCGACCACCCGCAGTGGCTACGCAGCCTGTGCATCGTCAACAGCGCCCCCGAGGTCAAGCGACGCACCCGCAGCGACTGGATCTGGTGGGCAAAACGCTGGGGCCTGGCGCGTCTGCTCAGCGTCGAAGCCGTCGGCAAGGGCCTGGCCGAGCGGCTGTTCCCCAAACCCGAACAAGCCGATCTTCGCCAGAAGATGGCCCAGCGCTGGGCACGCAACGACAAGCGCGCCTACCTCAAGAGCTTCGACGCTATCGTCGACTGGGGCGTGGCGGAACGCATCGGCCAGATCGGCTGTCCCACCCTGGTGATCGCCGCCGACCACGATTACACACCGATACAACTGAAACAGCGCTACGTCGCCTTGATACCCCAGGCTAGACTGGCAGTCATAGAAGATTCCCGGCACGCTACACCCCTCGATCAACCCGAGGTCTTCAACCAGACCCTGCTGCACTTTCTTGCAGCCGCCTCCACCTCTCAAGGATCTTTGAGCCCATGCTGAAAAAACTCCTGCTCGCCGCCTGCTCGGTTGCCTTCGCCACCAGCGTCATGGCCTCGGACAAGACCCCGCACGTTCTGCTCGACACCAGCTTCGGCCAGGTCGAAATCGAGCTGAACGCGGAAAAAGCGCCGATCAGTACCAAGAACTTCCTTGAGTACGTCGACAGTGGTTTCTACAACAACACCATCTTCCACCGCGTGATCCCAGGCTTCATGGTCCAGGGCGGCGGCTTCACCGAGCAGATGGTGCAGAAGAACACCAACGACCCGATCCGCAACGAAGCCAGCAATGGCCTGCATAACGCCCGCGGCACCCTGTCCATGGCCCGCACCTCCAACCCGAACTCGGCCACCAGCCAGTTCTTCATCAACGTTGCCGACAACGCCTTCCTCGACCCAGGTCGCGATGCCGGATATGCCGTGTTCGGCAAGGTCACCAAAGGCATGGACGTGGTTGACCAGATCGTCAATTCGCCGACCACTATCAAAAAGGGCATGCGTGATGTACCGGCCGATCCGGTGTTCATCAAGTCCGCCAAACGCATCGACTGAGTGCAGGCCTCACAGGGATGTGAACCGCCTGCAGGTCGGGTAGAACAGGAGTTGTAACCCCCATGCTGTACCGCCGTTTCGAGCAATTGATCGACATCTTCCGCGAAGCGCCGAGCGAGGCGCCTCCGAGCACGGTGTGGCCGTTCTACCTCTACTACCTGCGTCAGGTGTGGCCAAGCTTCTTGGCCCTGCTGATCGTTGGCCTGGTCGCCTCGTTGATCGAGGTGGCCATGTTCAGCTACCTGAGCCGGATCATCGACCTGGCCCAAGGCACGCCCAACGCCAACTTCTTCAGCGAGCACAGTGGCGAGCTGATCTGGATGCTGGTGGTGGTCCTGCTGCTGCGTCCGGTGTTCTTCGGCCTGCACGACCTGCTGGTGCACCAGACCATCAACCCGGGGATGACCAGCCTGATCCGCTGGCAGAACCACACCTATGTGCTCAAGCAGAGCCTGAACTTCTTCCAGAGCGACTTCGCCGGGCGTATTGCCCAGCGCATCATGCAAACCGGCAACTCCCTGCGCGACTCAGCGGTGCAGGCGGTGGATGCGCTGTGGCACGTGTTGATCTACGCGATCAGCTCGCTGGTGCTGTTCGCCGAGGCTGACTGGCGGCTGATGCTGCCGCTGCTGGTGTGGATCGCCTGCTACATCGCCGCTTTGCTGTACTTCGTGCCGCGGGTCAAGGAGCGCTCGGTGATTTCCTCCGATGCGCGCTCCAAGCTGATGGGGCGCATTGTCGATGGCTACACCAACATCGCCACCCTCAAGCTGTTCGCCCATACCGACTACGAGCAGCAATACGCCCGCGAGGCGATCCGTGAGCAGACCGAGAAAACCCAGCTGGCCGCTCGCGTGGTGACCAGCATGGACGTGGTGATCACCACCCTCAACGGCTTGCTGGTCGTCACCACCACAGGGCTTGCGCTGTGGCTGTGGACCCAGTCGCTGATCACGGTCGGTGCCATCGCACTGGCTACTGGCCTGGTGATTCGTATCGTCAACATGTCCGGCTGGATCATGTGGGTGGTCAACGGCATCTTCGAGAACATCGGCATGGTCCAGGATGGCCTGCAAACCATCGCCCAGCCGGTGACGGTCACCGACAGCCCCAACGCACCGGTGCTCAAGGTCACTCGCGGTGCAGTGCGCTTCGACAACGTGGGTTTCCATTACGGCAAAGGTGGCAAGGTCATCGACGGCCTCAACCTGGACATTCGCCCTGGCGAGAAGATCGGCCTGATCGGCCCCTCTGGGGCAGGCAAATCGACCTTGGTCAATCTGCTGCTACGCCTGTACGACCTGGAAAGCGGGCGCATCCTGATCGATGGCCAGGACATCGCCGAAGTGAACCAGGCCAGCCTGCGCGCGCAGATCGGCATGATCACCCAGGACACCTCGCTGTTGCACCGCTCGATCCGCGACAACCTGCTGTACGGCCGCCCCGATGCCAGCGAACAGGCGTTGTGGGAAGCTGTGCGCGGGGCACGGGCCGACGAGTTCATCCCGCAGCTGTCCGATGCCCAGGGGCGCACTGGCTTCGATGCGCATGTGGGTGAGCGCGGGGTCAAGCTGTCTGGCGGACAGCGTCAGCGTATCGCCATCGCCCGGGTGCTGTTGAAGAACGCACCGATCCTGATCATGGATGAGGCTACCTCGGCGCTGGACTCAGAGGTGGAAGCGGCGATTCAGGAAAGCCTGGAGACCCTGATGCAGGGCAAGACGGTGATTGCCATTGCCCACCGGCTGTCGACCATCGCCCGGATGGACCGGCTGGTGGTGCTGGACAAAGGGCATATCGTCGAAAGCGGAACCCATGCCGAACTGCTCGCGCACCAAGGGCTGTATGCGCGGTTGTGGCATCACCAGACTGGCGGTTTTGTCGGCGTCGATTGAGTTTCAGGCTGGCGCGCCCCCATCGCGGGGCAAGCCCGCTCCCACGCTAACCAGCTATGCAGCTATGCGGCTATGCGGCTATGCAGCTATGCAGCTATGCAGCCATTGCGTGGGAGCGGGCTTGCCCCGCGATGGGGCCACAACAGCCCACCCATCAACCCCGCCGATAAGGCAGCATCCCCCGCGCCTCCTCGGCATAAGCCCTGACCCCCTCGCGCTCCTGCCCAAGAAAATCCTCCACCGCCCGCCTCAACCCCGGATGCAACAGATAGTGCCACGACCGCGTGATCACCGGCTCAAACCCGCGAATCAGCTTGTGTTCGCCCTGTGCCCCCGCATCGAAGCGCTGCAAGCCTTGGGCAATGGCAAAGTCCATCCCCTGGTAGAAGCACGTCTCAAAGTGCAACCGATCGAACTCGGCCAGGCACCCCCAATAGCGCCCATACAAGCTATCGCTGCCCACCAGGCTCAGCGCCATGGCCACATCCCGCCCCGCCTGGCGCGCCACCACGACGCGGATCGCCTCGGGCATGCGCTCGGCCAGCAGGCTGAAAAACGCCCGCGTGAGGTACGGCGTTCGCCTACGTACGGCATAGGTGTTGGCGTAACACAGATACACGAAATCCCACTGCGCTTGGCTCAGCTCATCGCCGCGATACCACTGGAACTCGATACCCTGCCCCAGCACCTGCTCACGCTCCTTGCGCATCTGCTTGCGCTTGCGCGAGCTGAGAGTATCGAGAAAGTCCTGGAAATCCCGATAGCCCTGATTGCGCCAATGAAACTGGCAACCCAGGCGCTCCATCCAGCCCGGCAGACCGGCAATCGACTGGTCCAGGGCGCTGTCGGTGAAATTGATGTGGGCGCCCGACAAGCCACCCTTGCCCAGATACTCAGGCAGCGCCTGCAGCAACAGCAGGCCATCGGCAGGATCCTCGGTTAGCAATCGCGGGCCACTGACCGGGCTGAACGGTACGGCGCCCAGTAACTTGGGGTAGTAGGCAATCCCGGCGCGCTCACAGGCATCGGCCCAGCCGTGATCGAACACGTACTCGCCGAACGAATGCCATTTGCGATAGGCCGGCAGCACCGCGCGCACCTGCCCGTCACGCTCCAGGATCAAGTGCTCGGCAGCCCAGCCGGTGGCGGGCACGACGCTGCCGCTGTCCTCCATCGCGGTCAGAAACGCATGCCGTAGAAACGGCTGGCCGGCGGGCACCAGCGCATCCCAGGTCGCCGCTGGCAGGTCGCGCAAATGGGCAAGGCTGTACAGGCTGATCACGGGTTCACTCTCCAAGAGGCGCCTGCCAGTATCCCGGATGCAGGGCGCGACTGACAAACCTCAAGCGCACTGACAGCGGTTTTCTTAACGGCAGTGCCACTAAATAGACATTATTCTGTCATCCCCCCTCGCAATACTTGCGCCTGTTTTCCGGAACCCCAGCGACCTGTCTATTCAGGCCTTTTCCGAAGACTTGCCAACTCGGGGGCGGGCGCACAAGCCTCCCCATACTTTTCCAACAGGGAGAACCTTATGCGTCTTGTTTCTACACTTACTGGAGTGAGCCTCACCGGCCTGATGCTGGCTCTGAGTACTCCAGCCAGTGCTGCAGTCGACGCCAAGCTGCTCGAAATGCTCCGCGCCAACGGCTCGATCAACCAGGCGCAGTACAACGAACTGCAGGCCGACCTGTCGAAGGAAACCAAGGAAAAGGCAGACATGAAGGCTCAATCCGAGCGGATGAGCTCCTTTGAACAGAAAGTCGCCTGGGCCGCCAAGACCCAGATCAAGGGCGATGTGCGCCTGCGCTACGAAGACGTCAACGTCGACGAACCGAACAGCTCCAGCGGCAACCAGGACCGTCAGCGCGTGCGTGCCCGTGTTGGCTTCTACAGCGAGATCAACCCGCAGGTCGACGCCGGCATCCGTGTCGCCACCGGCAGCAGCGCTGACCGTCGCTCGACCAACCAGAGCCTGGACAACTACTTCGACAAGAAGTCGCTGTGGGTTGACCTGGCCTACCTCGACTGGCACCCAACCGCCCTGCCCGGCCTGCACCTGATCGGCGGCAAGATGGCCCAGCCTTGGGTCAGCATGGGCGACATCATCTGGGACAGCGACATCAACCCGGAAGGTGTGGCTGCTACCTACAAGACCGACCTGGGCGGCGCCGAAGTGTTCGCCAGCGCGGGTCAATACACCCTCAAGGACAACGTCGACGGCGACGGCGTGCAGTACAAGCACGACGCCCAGGTCTACCACGGCCAGCTGGGGGCGAAGTTCGCGCCGATGGATGCCCTCAAGGTCACCGTGGGTGCGAGCATCTATGGCTATGACAACGACAAGGAAGCCACCATCCTGCAGTCGTTCGGCAACACCACCAACGAGTTCAACCTGGTGGAAGGCTTCGGTCAGATCGACCTGACTGGCCTGGCTGTACCGCTGTCGGCCTATGGTCAGTACGTGAAGAACACCGAGAGCACCGATGGCGAAGACCAGGCTTGGCTGGCGGGCCTGAAGACCAAGCTCGGTGCCTGGAGCCTGGACTATAACTACCGCGATGTGCAGCGTAACGCTGTGGTCAGCCTGTTCACCGACTCTGACTTCGGTAACGGCTTCACGGGTTCGCGCGGTCACAAGTTCAAGGTGGGTTACGAGATCGACAAGAACTTCTCGGTGGGTGCTGCTTATCTGATGGCCAAGACCGATCTGTCGCAGCTGCCTAACAGCAATGCTGATGTCGATACGTTGCAGGTGGATCTGGAAGCTAAGTTCTAAGGTGTAGTTGCTCTGCGTTAGTGAAAGCGGGAAGTGCCGAACCCCATCCGGCGCTTTTCGCTTTTTTTCGTTGGGCTTGGGCTTGGGCTTGGGCTTTTAGAGGTTTGAGCATATCCATTGGCTAGGGTGGCGCTGAGTCACCTTTCCGCCCTTACGGCGGGTCACTTTTGGCAGACGCCCCAAAAGTAACCAAAAGGTCTGCGCTCCACCATCCGGCCCTACGCTGCGCTTCGGGTCCCCTCGCTTCGGTGCCTTCCGGGCCCGCGCGGCCTACGATTTGCTACGCAAATCTACATCTCGCGCCTTCGGCTACGCCGAAGGGTGCTGACGCACCTGGCCCTACAGACACCTACGCTCGGCCTCCTGAAGTCGCGAAGTTAGTGGCGGCGACTTGAACTGGTCAACTTATTTTGGACACCAGTTAAGGTTTCATGCCGCATCCTTGAGCTTTTTCTCCATGGCTACCGGGGTTTGATAACCGTTGTAGCTGTGGAGGCGCTTCAGGTTGTAGCGGACCAAATAAGCCTGAACGTCAGCCCGCGCCTGTGCTTCGGTTTCATAACCCCCTGCGGGAATCCACTCTGACTTCAGGGCCCCAAAAAAGCGCTCCATGGCGGCGTTATCCCAGCATTGTCCTCGATGGCTCATGCTCTGATTCATGTCGTACTCTTCAAGTGCAGCCCTGAACTTGTGGCTGGTGTACTGGCATCCCTGGTCGGAATGAAACATCACATCCTTCGGCTTGCCGCGGGATTCGGCCGCCATGCGTAGCGCGCTGCAGGCCAGCCTGGCGTCCGCAATCATTGAAAATGCCCAGCCCACCACCCGTCGTGCGTACAGGTCGAGCACAGCTGCCAAGTACAGCCAGCGCTTGCCAACCTGGATATAGGTCACATCCCCACACCACACTTCGTTGATCGTCGAAACTTTGAAATTCCGCTTCAACTGATTTTCTGCAATCAGCGCTTCCGCGCCTGAAGAACGGTACCGGTGCGGCCGGCGCTGCCTGCATTTCAGGCCAGCTTCACGCATCAGACTACGCACTTTGTAGCGTCCGACTTTATGGCCGTCACGCCGCAGTTCCTCGGTTAGTGTTCGCGATCCAGCCGAACCTCGAGAGACTTTGAAATGGCCCTCTACAGCCGAGCGTAACTGATCCCGCTCTGGATTTTTCCGGGCTTGGCGTTTGCGCCATGCATAGAAACTGCTGCGCTTGACCCCAAGCACGCGACAGCATTCGACGATACCGTATTGCTCACTCAGCTCGTTGATCAGCGAAAACGATCTTTGGAGTCCCGAAGCAGGAGAGCACTGGCCTTTTTTAGGATTTCGATATCTCGGTCTTTCTGCCGAACCAACGCCTCCAACTCTTGGATTCGTTGTTGATCCGGGGTGATAGCCTTGGCTCCAGCCGGTACCTTGCCCTCTCGCTCCTTGCGCACTTGCTCAACCCAGCGACGCAGGGCTGTAGGCCCAATTTCAAGCATTTCACAGACTTCGGGGACTGATTGACCACCGTCGAGCACCATCTCAGCAGCCCGGATTTTCTGTTCTTTCGAGTATGACTTTCGCACTGATTTTGCCTCCAATTGGGCGCCATCATAGCGCCCGTAGAAGGTGTCCAAAATCATTAGGCCAGATCAAGCCCGCTCCCACAGGTTCACCGCCAGCCGGAAGAACCGCGCGGTACCTGTGGGAGCGGGCTTGCCCGCGAAGAGGCCGGAACAAACCACACAAAAGAAAAATTCAAACCTTGGCTTTGGCTTTGGCTTTGGCTTCTGCGAGAGCGTAGCAATTCGCTGCTCTTGATCTTCATGCGCGCAATTCCAGGCGCCGCAGATTCGCGACTTCAGGAGGCTGAGCAGAGGTGCCTGGAGGGCCAGGTGCGCAGCACCCTTCGGCGCAGCCGAAGGCGCGAGATGTAGATTTGCGCAGCAAATCGTAGGCCGCGCGGGCCCGGAAGGCGCCGGCGCGAAGGGATCCGTAGCGCAGCGTAGGGCCGGATGGTGGAGCGCAGACCTTTTTGGTTACTTTTTGGGGCGTTTGCCAAAAAGTGACCCGCCGTAAGGGCGGAAGGGGCCAGTAGCAGCCCCCAAAAAACGGATAAGCTCACATTCAAGAACTCAACTCAAAACCAGCGCTACCCCCGCCAAATGGCCGCAAAGGTGACTAAAAGCCACCCTCGCAACCAGAAAAACCCACCACCAAAAAAAACAAAAATCACCGCTTACGCAAAATCACACTACCAATCGAATACCCAGCGCCAAACGAACTCAGCACCCCCACCGCCCCCACAGGCAAATCATCCTGATACAGGTGCAGGGCAATCACCGACCCCGCCGAACTGGTATTGGCATACCGATCCAGAATCACCGGCGCATCTTCCTCAGCCACATCCCGCCCAACCAGCTTCTTGACGATCAAGTGATTCATGCTCAAGTTGGCCTGATGCAACCAGAAACGCTTCACATCGCTCGGCTGCAGACCATTCTCTTGCAAGTGCTGGCCGATCAGCTCAGCAACCATCGGACACACCTCACGGAACACCTTGCGCCCTTCCTGAACGAACAGTTTGTCCGCTGCCCCCTCGCCCTCCTCCGCCGCACGGTTGAGGAAGCCGAAGTTGTTGCGGATGTTATTGGAGAACTGAGTCAGCAACTTGCTGCTGACGATCTCGAACTGATGCGCCGAAGTCGCCAGGTCAGCACGCTCGAGCAGCACGGCGGTAGCGGCATCGCCAAAGATGAAGTGGCTGTCACGATCGCGGAAGTTCAGGTGAGCGGTACACACCTCAGGGTTGACCACCAGCACCGCACGGACCTGGCCCAGCTGAATGCTGTTGGCGGCGGTCTGGATGCCGAAGGTGGCCGACGAGCAGGCAACGTTCATGTCGAAGCCAAAACCGTTGATGCCCAACGCCTGCTGCACTTCGATGGCGATAGCCGGATACGGGCGCTGCAGGTTGGAGCAAGCGACGATCACCGCATCGACATCGGCGGCAGTGCGACCTGCACGCTCAAGGGCCTGGCGGGCGGCGGTCACGGCCATCTCACAGAGGATCGAGGGCTCGTCATTGGAGCGCTCCGGCAACCGTGGCTTCATGCGCTGCGGATCGAGAATGCCGGCCTTGTCCAACACGAAGCGGCTCTTGATCCCCGACGCCTTCTCGATGAAGGCGGCGTTGGATTCGGCCAGGGCTTGGACTTCGCCACGCGCGATGGCCGCCGCGTTGTCCTGGTTGTACTGCGTGACCCAAGTATTGAACGACTCCACCAGTTCTTCGTTGGAAATGCTCTGGGCCGGGGTATACAGGCCGGTGCCGCTGATTACGACGTTATGCACGGTCGTTCCTCTGGTCAGAGGCCATCGCCGCGCGGCGCTGGCCGAAATAAGGGGCAAGATAATGGCACCTTGGTGCCAATTTACAATTGCAACTTCCCGCTGAAACGGGAGAACCAGCGAGGGCTATGCCCTCGTGCGCGGGTAAACCTGCTCCCAGAGTTCTCGTGGGAGCCAGTCTAGCTCGCGAATGACCGCAAAGCGGCCGCAAAACTCCAGCAAGTTTGCCACATTTGCAGCGGTTTAGCCCTCTACCAGGCTCCACTGTTTGCTCAAGCGTTTGTCGGAAACCGGCACCTTGGTGCCCAGCTGCTGGGCGAACAGCGATACCCGATATTCCTCCAGCAACCAACGGTACATGAGCAACTGCTCGTCGCGCTTGCCCTCCTGGGCATGCTTGTCGGCGCGTGTCTTGTACTGGGTCCAGAGAGTGGCCAGTTCGCCACTCCAGACGCGGTCCTTCTGCACTTGCGAGCCGAGTTTCTCCAGGCGCAATTCGATGGCTTTGAGGTAGCGGGGCAATTCCTTGAACCACACCCCAGGCGTATCGCGCACAAAACCGGGGTAGACCAGGTTGGCCAACTGCAGCTTGATGTCGTTCAAGGCAACCGCCTGGCTCAAGTCGATCTTGCCTTTGAAGCGCTTCTGCAAACCATGCCACAGCTTGAGCACCTCAAGCGTCAGCCTGGCCAAGCGCTCGGCGTGCTCAGCCCAACTGCCGCGCTTGCGCTCGGCCAACGAAGCAAGGCCCGCCCCATCGCGCGGCAGCTGCACTTCACCTTCCAGGATGCAGCTGTCGAGACTGGCCAGCAGGATGTCCTCGACCAACGCCTCGACCCGGCCCATGTCGCGGTACAGCAGCCCCAGCTCGGTCAGCCCGGGCAACTTGCCCCGCAGGAACTTGGCCGGCTCTGCCAGCTGTTGCAAAAGCAAACGTTGCAATGCGCGGCGATGCTGGAACTGGGCCTCGGCGTGGGTCGAGAAACGTCCTTCACGTACGCTGCCGTTCTCTTCGACCAGCGCCGGGTAGACCGTCATCGACAGCCCGGCGATCTTTTGCTGGGCGGTTTCAGCGACGTCGGCGAAGGCCTTGGCCTGCACCGGCTGCTCGGACTTTTCCGTACGCGGCATGGCCAGTGCAGCTTGGCTTGCTGCGACAAATCGGGAAGTCAGCTCGGCCAGATCGCGCCCTTCGCCAAGGAACTTACCCTGGCCGTCGACCACTTCGATGTTCATCCGCAGGTGGCTCTCGACCAGCTCAGCCGCTTGCGCCCAAGCCTCATCGGTGACCCGCGCGCCGGTCATGCGCAGCAGCTCCTTACCCAGCGCCTGGGGCAAACCGCCCTGGCCAAAGGTCATCCGCGCCAGGGCGGCCTTGACGAAGTCCGGCACCGGCACGAAGTTCTTGCGCAAGGCCTTGGGCAGGTTGCGTACCAGGGCAATGCACTTGGCCTCGAGCAAGCCTGGCACCAACCATTCCAGGCGCTCACCCGGCAGGCTCGGCAGCAACGGCGCCGGCACCCGCACAGTGACGCCATCGCGCGGATGGTTCGGCTCGAAATGGTAGCTCAGCGGCAGGCTCAGCTCGCCCACCTTGAGGCTGTCAGGGTATTGCGCGGCGGTCACTTCACTGGCCTCGCGGGCCAGCACATCCTCTTCGCGCATGATCAGCAGATTGGCGTCTTTCTGGCTGGTCATGCGATACCAGGCGTCGAACGTCGCCGTCTGGTGAATCTCGGCAGGCAGGCGCGCTTCATAGAAGGCGTAGAGAGTTTCCTCATCGGCGAGAATGTCGCGTCGGCGCGCCTTGGCCTCGAGCTCGTCGAGCTGTTCGAGCAGGCGTTTGTTAGCCGCCAGGCACTTGGCCCGCGACTGAATCTCACCGCCAACCAAACCCTCGCGGATAAACAGCTCGCGTGAT
Source organism: Pseudomonas urmiensis (assembly GCF_014268815.2). Lineage (NCBI taxonomy): Bacteria > Pseudomonadati > Pseudomonadota > Gammaproteobacteria > Pseudomonadales > Pseudomonadaceae > Pseudomonas > Pseudomonas urmiensis. Next base: position 750,773 of record NZ_JABWRE020000001.1, on the reverse strand, counting down.
ACCACCGGATCGATCGGCCCGTAGTGCACCGGGCGCCGGCCGACCAGGATCAAGCCGTACAGGGTGATCTGTTCATAGGCCACCACTTGCCCGCGCTTTTTCTCCCAGTGCGGCTCGAAGTGGTTTTTCTTGATCAGGTGCCCCGCCAGCGGCTCGATCCAGTCTGGCTCGATCTTGGCCACCATGCGCGCATACAGCTTGGTGGTTTCGACCAGTTCGGCGGCCATCACCCATTGCGGGCGCTTGCGGCCGATGCCGGACGAGGGGTGGATCCAGAAGCGGCGCTGGCGCGCGCCCTGGTAGTCACCCTCTTCGGTCTTGTGGCCGATCTGGCTGAGCAGGCCACTGAGAATGGCCTTGTGCATGCGCTGATAGTCAATGGGTTCTTTATTAACGGTCAGTTGCAGGTCGCGACAGATCAGCGACAACTGGCGATGGGCATCGCGCCATTCGCGCAGGCGCAGGTAATTGAGGAAGTTCTTCCGGCACCAGTTTCGCAGCGGGTTGGCGGTCAGCGCCTGACGCTGCTCTTCGAAACCGCGCCACAGATTGACCAGCGCGGCAAAGTCCGAATCGACGTCTTTCCACTGCGCGTGGGCTTGATCCGCTGCCTGCTGACGCTCCGGCGGACGCTCGCGTGGATCCTGCACCGACAGCGCGCTGGTGACGATCAATACTTCCTGCAGACTGCCCAAGCGGGCGCCTTCGAGCAGCATGCGGCCCAGCCGCGGATCGATAGGCAAACGCGCCAGTTGCCGGCCGAGCGGGGTCAGCTGGTTCTCGCGATTGACCGCCGACAGCTCCTGCAGCAGGTTGAAACCGTCGCTGATGGCCTTGCCATCAGGCGGTTCGATGAAGGGGAAGGCATCAATCGCACCCAGGCGCAGGTGGAGCATCTGCAAGATCACCGCCGCCAGGTTGGTGCGCAGGATCTCCGGATCGGTGAACGCCGGCCGGCCGTTGAAGTCGTCTTCGCTGTACAGGCGCACACAGATGCCCGGCTCGACCCGCCCACAGCGTCCCTTACGCTGGTTGGCACTGGCTTGCGAGACCGCCTCGATAGGCAGGCGCTGAACCTTGGCGCGATAGCTGTAACGGCTGATCCGCGCGGTGCCACTGTCGATCACATAGCGGATGCCGGGCACCGTCAGGGAAGTCTCGGCCACGTTGGTGGCGAGCACCACGCGCCGGCCTGGGTGCGACTGGAAGATCTTCTGCTGCTCGGCCGGCGACAGCCGGGCGTACAGCGGCAAGATCTCGGTGTGACGTAGCTGGGCCTTGCGCAAGATCTCGGCAGCGTCGCGAATCTCACGCTCGCCGGGCAGGAACACCAGCACATCACCCGGCCCCTTGCCGACACTGCGTTCGTGCGCGGCGATTTCATCGAGGGTAGCCAGGATCGCCTGATCAACTGTCAGGTCGTCTTCAACCTGGTTGCCTTCCTCGTCCTGCTCGCTGGTCAGCGGCCGATACCAGGTTTCTACCGGGTAGGTGCGGCCCGAGACTTCAATGATCGGCGCGTTATCGAAATGCTTGGAGAAGCGCTCCAGATCGATGGTCGCTGAAGTGATGATCAGCTTCAGCTCGGGCCGGCGATGCAGCAAGGTCTTCAGATAACCGAGCAAGAAGTCGATGTTCAGACTGCGCTCGTGGGCCTCGTCGACGATGATCGTGTCGTAGCGCTCAAGAAACCGATCATGCTGGGTTTCGGCGAGCAGGATGCCATCGGTCATCAGCTTGACCAGGGTGTTGGAATCGCTCTGATCCTCGAACCGCACCTGGTAGCCGACCAGCGCGCCCAGCGGCGTGCCGAGTTCTTCCGCGACCCGCGCGGCAACGCTGCGTGCGGCGATCCGCCGGGGCTGGGTGTGAGCGATCTGGCCGTGGCTGCCACGGCCCAGTTCCAGGCAGATCTTGGGCAACTGAGTGGTCTTGCCCGAACCGGTTTCGCCGGCGATCACCAGGACCTGGTGTTCACTCAAGGCCTTCTTGATCTCGTCGCGTTTGGCGGCGATCGGCAGATTATCGTCGTAGCGGATACTCGGCACGCTTTGCTGGCGCGCAGTGACCTGGGCGAACGAGGCCTGGACCTTGTCCACCCACTGCGCCAGCTTGGCCTCGTCAGGGCGCTTGCGCAGCTCATGCAATTGCCGACGCAGACGATGGCGGTCGGCGATCATGGCGTGGTCGAGGTTGTTCAGCAGCTGGTCGATGGCGTGGTCTGTCATGGGGCTTTTTAATGATGCAGGTGAGCCTGCTTGTGCATGATCGGCATTCGAAGGGCTGCGATTGTCGCATAACGTAGCGCTTTATGGAGGTTCGCGTGGGAGCGGGCTTGCCCCGCGATAGCCCTTTACCCGCTATCGCGGGGCAAGCCCGCTGCCACGCCAACATCCTACAAGGTGGCTGCATTTGTTTAGCCAAGCGCGAACTGAAGGTAGCCATTCACTGATTTAATCAACCTTACAGCCCATGGGAGTATCGAGCCATGATCCTCCTCCCCAGCATCGCCCAGCCGCCGTCACGCCCTTCCTTCCCGAAGGTCCGGGCCTGCGCTGGCGAAAATCCGCTGGTGCACATCATCCTCGCCTTCTGGGCCTTGTGGCACTGCCGTCACGCGCGCCCACCGGATGCTTTACTCACGCTTGACTGACCCATTCCGGCCCACCGGCCGGCTGACCCAGTATGACCTGGCGCCTGTTGTGCGCAGGTCCTGTGCGCGAGCGAATCCATCATGCACTTTGCTCCTATCGAGCAGGCCGAACGCTTTTTGGCCGACAACCCTGATATCGACCTGATCGAGCTGTTCATCCTCGACGCCAACGGCGTGCCACGCGGCAAGCTGCTGCACCGCGATGAGCTGTTGGCGGTATACGAAAGTGGCCGGCCATTGCCCAGTACCATCCTCGGCCTGACCCTCAATGGCGATGATGTCGAGAACTCCGGGCTGGTCTGGGACGTCGGCGATATCGACTGCCGCGCCTACCCGCTCGACGGTAGCCTGGTCCGTCTGCCGTGGCGGCGTGTGCCTACCGCTGCTGTGCAAGTCAGCATGCACCCCAGCGAAGGCCTACCCGCCAGCGTTGCCGATCCACGCCACGTACTGCTGCGCACCATCGAGGCGCTCAAGGCTGATGGCTTGCATCCGGTGATGGCCTGTGAGCTTGAGTTCTACCTGCTCGACCAGCAGCGCGATGCCCACGGCCGCCCGCAGCCAGCGCTGGACAACGACGGCGGCCGGCCACGCGCCACCCAGGTCTATGGCCTGCGCGAACTGGAGCAGATCGAGCCGTTCCTCGCCGACCTGTACGCGGCTTGCAAAGCCCAGGGCATCCCGGCGCGCACGGCGATTTCCGAATACGCCCCCGGCCAGGTGGAGATCACCCTGGAGCATGGCGACGCCTTGGCGGCGATGGATCAGGCGGTGCGCTACAAACGCCTGGTCAAGGGCATCGCCCATGCCCACGGCATGCAGGCCTGCTTCATGGCCAAACCGTTTTCGGATCTGGCCGGCACCGGCATGCACATGCACCTGAGCCTGGCCGATGAGCAAGGCAACAATCTGTTCGCCAGCAGCGATCCGGCAGGCACCCCGCTGCTGCGCCAGGCAGTCGCTGGCATGCTGTGCCACCTGCACGAATCGCTGTTGCTGTTCTGCCCCAACGCCAACTCGTTCCGGCGCTTCCAGGCCAACAGCTATGCGCCGCTGGCGCCGACCTGGGGCGTCGACAACCGCACCGTCAGCCTGCGCGTGCCGGGCGGCCCGGCCAACAGCCGGCATGTCGAGCACCGCATCTGCGGCGCCGATGCCAACCCCTACCTGGCCGCCGCCGCGATCCTCGCCGCCAGCCACCAAGGCATCCGCCAACAGCTCGACCCCGGCGCGCCCGTGCAAGGCAACGGCTATGCCCAGGCTACCGAGCACCTGCCCACTGACTGGCTGACCGTGCTCGATGCCCTGGAGCAGTCGAGCTGGGCCAAAGAAGCGCTGGGCGAGGCCTTCCTCGGTGTGTACCTGAAGGTCAAGCGTGCCGAGTATCGCCAGTTCATGGCCGAAGTCGGCGAGCAGGACTGGCGCTGGTACCTGCACCAGGCCTGAGCCCTACCCTCTTTCTGTCAAGGAACCACCATGAACGCAGCACTGAACAACGGCGCGGCCCAGCGCGCGCCGTCCTACTACAGCGCCACCCTCAACGATTCGACCCAATACCCGACCCTGCAGGGCACCCATCAGGTCGACGTGGCGATCATCGGCGGTGGCTTCACCGGCGTCGCCACCGCCGTGGAGTTGGCCGAGCGCGGCCTTAAGGTGGCGATCGTCGAAACCCACCGCATTGGTTGGGGCGCCAGCGGGCGCAACGGCGGCCAGGTCACCGGCAGCCTGTCGGGCGATGAAGCGATGCGCACGCAAATGCGCGATCGGCTCGGCGCCGAAGTCGACGACTTCATCTGGCAGCTGCGCTGGCGCGGCCACCAGATCATCGAGCAGCGAGTGCAGCGTTATGGCATCGATTGCGACTTGAAGCGCGGCCATCTGCATGCGGCGATGAAGCCTTCGCACATGGACGAGCTGCGCAGCTTTGAGGCCGAGGCGCAGCGTCGTGGCATGGGCGATCAAGTCGAGTTGCTTGATCGCCAAGCGGTGGCTCGCCAGCTGCAAAGCCCGCTGTACCTGGGCGGCCTGAAGAACCGCCGCAACCTGCACCTGCATCCGCTCAACCTGTGCCTGGGCGAGGCCCGCGCCGCCCACAGCCTGGGCGCGCTGATCTTTGAAAACTCCGAAGTGCTGGAGATCATCCACGGCCCGCGCCCGGCGGTGGTCACTGCCCAGGGCCTGATCGAGGCCCGCCAGGTGATGCTGGCCGGCGATGTCTACCACAAGCTGGAAAAGCGCCAGCTCAAGGGCAAGATCTTCCCGGCCATGGGCGGCATCGTCACCACCGCACCCCTGGGGGAACTGGCCGCGCAGATCAACCCCGAGGACCTGGCGGTGTACGACTGCCGCTTCGTCCTCGACTACTACCGCCTGACAGCCGACAAGCGCTTGCTGTTCGGCGGTGGCGCCAATTATTCAGGCAAGGATTCGCGGGATATCGCCGGCGAGCTGCGACCGTGCATCGAGCGCACCTTCCCCGCGCTCAAGGGCGTGCCGATCGAGTTCCAGTGGAGCTGTGCGATGGGCATCGTGGTCAACCGCATTCCGCAGTTGGGCAAGCTTTCGGAGAATGTCTGGTACTGCCAGGGCTATTCCGGGCACGGCATCGCCACCAGTCACATCATGGGCGAGATCATGGCCGAGGCACTGACGGGGACGCTGGAGAAGTTCGACACCTTTGCGGCGTGCAAGCACATCAAGGTGCCGATGGGGGATCTGTTGGGCAATCCGCTGTTGGCGGCCGGGATGTGGTACTACCAGATGCTGGAAAAACTACGCTAGAGCCCTCATGGGAGCGGGCTTGCCCCGCTCCCATGCCGCCTGTTCGAAGTCGTCTGGACCTCAGGCGATCTTCTTCAAGCCCTGCTTCTTCAGCTCTTCGTCACGCAACTCACGGCGCAGGATCTTGCCGACGTTAGTGGTCGGCAACGCATCGCGGAACTCGATGTAGCGCGGCACCTTGTAGCCCGTGACGTTGGCGCGCATGTGCTCCATCACCTGCTCCTTGGTCAGGGTCATGCCTGGCTTGACCACGATGAACACCTTGATCAGCTCGCCCGACTTCTCGTCCGGCACGCCAATCGCAGCGCACTGCAGCACGCCCGGCAAACCGGCCAGGACGTCTTCGAGCTCGTTGGGGTACACGTTGAAGCCCGAGACCAGGATCATGTCTTTCTTGCGATCGACGATGCGCATGTAGCCATCGAGCTGGATCAGGGCAATGTCGCCGGTCTTCAGCCAGCCGTCGGCGTCGAGGATCTCGGCGGTAGCGTCTTCGCGCTGCCAGTAGCCCTTCATCACCTGCGGGCCCTTCACGCACAGCTCGCCGACTTCACCCAGGCCAAGCTCCTGGCCGTTGTCATCGATGACCTTGCACAGGGTCGAGGGCACCGGAATGCCGATGGTCCCGACCTGGTTGGCCTCGGCCGGGTTGACCGCTGCTACCGGGCTGGTCTCGGTCATGCCGTAGCCTTCACAGATGGCGCAGCCGGTGACGGTCTTCCAGCGCTCGGCCACGCTCAGTTGCAAGGCCATGCCACCAGACAGGGTGATCTTCAGCGCCGAGAAATCCAAAGCACGGAAGGCTTCGTTGTTGCACAGGGCCACGAACAGGGTATTGAGGCCAACGAAACCGCTGAACTTCCACTTGCCCAGTTCCTTGACCATGGCCGGCAAATCGCGCGGGTTGCTGATCAGCACGTTGTGGTTACCGATCAGCATCATGGCCATGCAATGGAAGGTGAACGCATAGATGTGGTACAGCGGCAACGGGGTGATGAGGATCTCGCACCCTTCATGCAGGTTGGCACCCATCAGTGCCCGGCACTGCAGCATGTTGGCCACCAGGTTGCGGTGGGTGAGCATGGCGCCCTTGGCCACACCGGTGGTCCCACCGGTATACTGCAGCACGGCAACATCGTTGGGCTGCGGATTGGCCTCGGTAACCGGCTGGCCATGGCCTTTGGCCAAGGCATCGTTGAAGCGCACGGCGCCTGGCAGGTGGTACGCCGGGACCATCTTCTTCACGTACTTGATGACGCTGTTGATCAGCAGGCGCTTGATCGGCGGCAGCAGGTCGGCCACTTCGGTGACGATGACATGCTTGACCTGGGTCTTGGGCACGACCTTTTCAGCCAGGTGGGCCATGTTGGCCAGGCACACCAAGGCCTTGGCGCCGGAGTCGTTGAACTGGTGCTCCATCTCCCGCGCGGTGTACAGCGGGTTGGTGTTGACCACGATCAGCCCAGCGCGCATGGCGCCGAATACGGCTACAGGGTATTGCAGGACATTAGGCAGCTGTACGGCAATCCGATCACCTGGCTTGAGGTCGGTGTGCTGTTGCAGCCAGGCAGCAAAAGCTCCTGACAAGGCATACAGCTCGCCATAGGTGATGGTTTTGCCCAGGTTGCTAAAGGCCGGTTTGTCGGCAAAGCGTTGGCAGGACTGCTTGAGTACCGCTTGGATATTGGGGAATTCGTCAGGATTGATTTCCGCCGTAATCCCGGCTGGGTACTTATCCTTCCAAAAATTTTCGATCATGGAAGCCCACTCCTTCAGCAACAGCGAATTCATCACGCGTTTATGCGTTTATTATTGATATGAGATGACGGTTCATTGCAAACCGTATCCTCTGAAAGCGGGCCGAGAGTAACAGCTTTACCAGGGGTCGCCTAGAGGCCAAAACAGGCCTGACGGTCACGAAAATGACTCAATGAATTATATGAGTCATTTTTAGAGTATTTAACCAAAATGTCGCAAATCGGGCTGTATTGCGCATTTTAGAGGGGTTTGAACGCCATCGCGGGGCAAGCTCGCTGCCACGTCTGTTTTATACGTGAGAGCCAGCTTGCCCCGCGATGGCGAAGGACAGCAGGTGATCAAGCGATGTCGCGCAACTCCCGGCGTAGGATCTTGCCTACCGGGGTCATCGGCAGCGAATCGCGCAGGACAATGTGCTTGGGCACCTTGTAGCCAGTGAAGTTGGCCTTGCAGTAGGCCTTGAGCTCCTCGACGCTGACCCCGCCCTCACGCGGTACCACGAACAACTTCACCGCCTCGCCCGAGCGCTCGTCCGGCACGCCGATTGCCGCGCAGTTGGCCACCTGTGGATGGCCCATGATCACGTCCTCGATCTCGTTGGGATACACGTTGAAGCCGGAGACGATGATCATGTCTTTCTTGCGGTCGACGATGCGGGTAAAGCCATCGGGGTCGATCACCGCGATATCCCCGGTCTTGAACCAGCCCTCGGCATCCAGCGCCTGGGCGGTCGCCTCGGGCTGCTGCCAGTAGCCCTTCATCACCTGCGGGCCCTTGATGCACAGCTCGCCACGCTCACCCAGCGGCAACTCGTTGCCATCATCGTCGATCACCTTGAAGGCGGTGCCTGCCACCGGAATGCCTACCGTGCCCAGCCGGGCCAACTGGCCATAGGGGTTGGTGCTGGCCACCGGCGAGGTTTCGGTCAGGCCATAGCCTTCGACGATGCGACAGCCGGTGAGGCTCTCCCAGCGCTCGGCGGTGGCCTTGACCAGCGCCGTGCCACCGGAGTTGGTGACCTTCAGCGCAGAGAAATCCAGCGACTTGAAGCCTGGGTGATCCATCAGTGCGACGAACAAGGTATTCAGACCGAGCAGAGCCGAGAAACGCCACTTGCCCAGTTCCTTGATGAAGCCCGGAATATCCCGCGGGTTGGTGATCAGCACGTTGTGATTGCCAGTGACCATCATGCACATGCAGTTCGCCGTGAACGCATAGATGTGGTACAGCGGCAGCGGTGCGATCATTACCTCCTGGCCCTCCTTGATCAGCTTCTGCCCGTCCGGCCCGTGCTGGGAGAAGCAAGCGAGCACCTGGAGCATGTTGGCGACCAGGTTGGCGTGGGTCAGCATCGCGCCCTTGGCCAAGCCCGTGGTGCCACCGGTGTACTGCAGCACGGCGATGTCGTCGAGGGTCAGCGGCACTGGTTTGTGGGTCAGCTCCCTGCCCTGGCGCAGCACCTGCTTGAACGGCACTGCCTGCGGCAGGTTGAAGGCCGGCACCATCTTCTTGACCTTGTCCACCACGGTATTGATCAGCCAGCCCTTGGCCGTGGGCAGCAGGTCGCCCATTTTCGCTTCGATCAGGTACTCGATGCCGGTATCGGGTAGCACCTCCTGTACGCGCTTGCCGAACATGTTCAGGTAGACCAGGGCACGGGCGCCGGAATCCTTGAACTGGTGGCGCATCTCACGCTCGGTGTACAGCGGGTTGGTATTGACCACGATCAGCCCGGCGCGCAAGGCGCCGAACACGGCGATGGGGTACTGCAACACGTTGGGCATCTGCACCGCGATGCGATCCCCAGGGGCCAGATCGGTGTTGTGCTGCAGCCAGGCGGCGAAGGCCGCCGAATGGCGCTCAAGCTCAGCGTAGCTGAGGGTCACGCCCAGGTTGCTGAACGCCGGGCGGTCGGCGAAACGCTTGCAGGAGCGCTCGAACACTTCGACGACGGAGCGGTAAGCATGGATATCAATGGTGGAAGGCACGCCCGCCGGGCGCTTGTCATTCCAGAAATCGGCTTGCATTTATTGTTGTTCCTCTTTGCCTGGACCGTCCCTGACCTGATTGCCTGATGGCAATTAGGCGTTCAGCCGACGTTAGCAGGTAAGCAGGAGGTGGCAAATACGCCAAGTGCTGCCATTAACATTGTGAATCTTATTTGTGCCCTTCCTGCAATTTGGCCGATTGTGCATAAACTGTGCTCGAACCCGCGCGCAAAGGACCCGCCATGCCCCATGACGCCTTCTGGCTGCCTGCCAGCGAGCATTGCAGCCTGTACGTCCATCAGTGGCTGCCAACTACACCGGTCAAGGCCGCTGTGTTGCTGGCCCACGGCATGGCCGAGCACGCTGGGCGCTACCGCCGCCTGGGTCATGCCCTGAGCGAGGCAGGCTTTGCCCTGTTCGCCCCTGACCTGCGCGGCCACGGGCGTACCGCCGAGCTTGGCCACTTGGGCCTGTTTGCCCGCCATCATGGCTGGAATGCCGTGGTCAACGACCTCGGCCTGCTCGCCCAGCACATCGGCCAGACGTATCCGGGGACTCCGCTGTTCCTGTTCGGCCACAGTATGGGCAGCTACATTGCCCAGGCCTACCTGCTGCATCACAGCGCCAGTGTGCAGGGGGCGATCCTCAGCGGTTCGAATTTCCAGCCGCCAGCGCTCTATCGAGCGGCTGCGGCCATTGCCCGCGTCGAAGCCTGGCGCCAAGGTGCCATGGGCAAGAGTGCGCTGATCGAGTGGCTGTCGTTTGGCTCGTTCAATAAGGCCTTCAAGCCTAACCGTACCGCCTTCGACTGGCTCAGCCGCGACCCTGAAGAGGTCGACAAGTACGTCGCCGACCCCTTGTGCGGCTTTCGTTGCAGCAACCAGTTGTGGCTCGATCTACTGCAAGGCCTGGCGCAAATCAGCCAGCCGGGTAACCTGGCGCAGATTGATCCGAACCTGCCGATCCTGGTAATTGGCGGCGAATGTGATCCGGTCAGTGCCGGCAAGCGTCTCAAGGATCTGGCCGCCGCCTTGAGCGCGACCGGCAATCGACATGTGCAGCTGCGCCTGTACCCTCAGGCGCGGCATGAGCTGCTCAATGAAACCAATCGCGACGAGGTCTGCGCCGATATACTCGGCTGGCTCGAACAGGCGCTGGCCCTTGGCCGCCCTGCTCGCAGTGAATGATATGCGCCCTCGTCCGCCTACAAGGAAGCCCTGATGACCCAGGTCACCAACACCCCTTACGAAGCCCTCGAAGTGGGTCAGAAAGCCACCTTTGAGAAGTCCGTCGAAGAACGTGACATTCAGCTGTTCGCCGCGATGTCCGGTGACCACAACCCGGTGCACCTGGATGCCGAGTTCGCGGCCAAGAGCATGTTCCGCGAGCGTATTGCCCACGGCATGTTCAGCGGCGCGCTGATCAGTGCGGCAGTAGCCTGCACCCTGCCTGGCCCGGGCACCATCTACCTGGGTCAGCAGATGAGCTTCCAGAAGCCGGTGAAGATTGGCGACACCCTGACCGTGCGCCTGGAGATTCTGGAAAAGCTGCCCAAGTTCAAGGTGCGCATCGCCACCAATGTGTACAACCAGAACGATGAACTGGTGGTATCGGGCGAGGCCGAGATCCTCGCGCCACGTAAGCAGCAGACCGTCGACCTGGTTTCGCCGCCGAATTTTGTTGCCAGCTGATTGATTGAATTGCGTCATTTGGCGCCTGTGCGGGCGATCATCGCAGGCTGCGCCAGCTCCCACGCCTCCCTGATAGGGCGGACAGGTGGGAGCGGGCTTGTCCCGCGATGAGGCCAGAGCTGACCCCCCTGCGCTCATTCCAGCGCCTTCAACCGCCGCTCTATATACCGCCGCTGCGGCCCCTGCTGGGTAAGCGCCAGGGCCTGCTGCCAGGCAGCACGCGCCTTGCTAACCTGCCCCAACTGAACATGCAGCTCTGCCTTGGCCGCATGCGCCAAGTGATAATCGCGCAGCTCCCCCCGATCCAGAATCGCCTGCACCGCCACCAAGCCCACCTGCGCACCATCGCGTTTGGCCAGTGCCGCTGCGCGGTTGAGCTCGACCACAGCTGACGGCCAATACCGCAGCAGCACGTCATACAAGCCGACGATCTCCTGCCAGTCGGTGTCTTCTGCCCGCTCAGCCTGGGCATGCACTGCGGCGATCGCCGCTTGCAGGCTGTACCCACCAAACTGCCGACTGCGTAAGGCCTGCTCCACCAGCTGGATGCCTTCGGCGATCTGCTGACGGTCCCACAGGCTGCGGTCTTGCTGGTCGAGCAGCACCAGCTCTCCTTGCGCATCGCTGCGCGCACGCTGCCGCGAAGCTTGCAGCAGCATCAGCGCCAGCAGGCCAAGCACCTCGGGGTCGGGCAACAACTGAACCAGCAGGCGCCCCAGGCGAATGGCTTCATCGCACAGCTCGCGCTGCACCAGATCCTCGCCCGAGGAGGCCAGGTAACCTTCGTTGAACACCAGGTAGATGACGCGCAACACGCTTTCCAGACGCTCAGGCAGCTCAGCCATCTCCGGCACCTGATACGGAATGCCTGCGTCGCGAATCTTCGCCTTGGCACGCACGATGCGCTGGGCGATGGTCGCCGGACTCTGCAGAAATGCCCGGGCGATCTGCTCGGTAGTCAGGCCACACACCTCGCGCAGGGTCAACGGCACTTGGGCATCGGCCGCCAGGGCTGGGTGGCAGCAGGTGAAGATCAACCGCAGGCGGTCATCGGCGAGTAACTCCTCCTCACTGGGATCACGCCCCTCACTGTCCAGCAGCATGATCAAATCCGCCTGGGAGCGATCGAAACGCATGCGCCGACGCAAGGCATCGATGGCCTTGAAGCGCCCAGTCGAGACCAGCCAGGCGCGCGGGTTATCCGGCATGCCATCACGCTGCCAGCGCTCGACGGCGATGAAGAAGGCATCGTGCATGGCCTCCTCGGCCAGGTCGAAGTCGCCCAACAGGCGAATCAGGGTCGCCAGGATGCGCCGCGAGTCGCGCCGATAGACCGCCTCGACTTGCTCACGTACGCGCTCTGGGCCAAGCATCAATCAGGCATCCGCTGGGTGACCACCTCCACCAGGCGGTCCAGGCTTTCTCCCCAGCCTTGATGAAAGCCCATTTCTTCATGGGCGCGGCAGTCGGCAGCATTCCAGTGCCAGGCGCGGGCGGTGTAGCGGGTCTTGCCCAGCTCGTCGTCGAACGTCACCACAGCGGTCATGAAAGCCTTCTCCGATGGCACCCAGCCCGGCCCGAAGGCATCGGTGAACACCAGCCGCCGCGGTGCGGCGATCTCCAGGAACACGCCCTGGTTAGGGTACTCAGTACCATCGGGGGCGCGCATCAGGGTGCGGAACAGACCGCCAACCCACAGCTGCATCTCGCATTCGGGGGTGGTCATGCCGTGCGGCCCCCACCACTGCATAAGCCACTCCGGTTCGCTCCAGGCGCGGAACACCTTGGCTGCAGGCGCATCGATCAGGCGGCTGATGGACAGTTCGTGTTGCGGGCCAGGTTGGGCGTCGGTCATTGTTATTGTGCTCCGCTGTCAGGGTTGCAGTTCGCGTACCGGGCGCACCTCGACACTGCCCACGCGTGCGGCAGGAATGCCTTTGGCAATGTTCAACGCCTCATTCAGATCGCGAGCATCGACCAGATAGAAACCGGCCAACTGCTCCTTGGTCTCGGCGAAGGGCCCGTCGGTCAGGCTCATGTGGCCAGCGCGCACGCGTACCGTGGTGGCTGTCTGCACCGACTTGAGCGCCTCGGCCGCAAGCATGCGCCCGGAGCCATGCAATGAGTCCGCGTAGGCTTGGCACTCGGCGTCTTGCGGGCTCTCGGGCAGGCTGTGCAGCAGCCCTTCGTCACAATAGACCAGGCACAGGTATTTCATGGTCGTCTCCAGCGCTTGCGCACAGTGCGTTTGGCGATAAACCCGGGGGTTTTCAGTTCAAGGTTTGAGGTCGAACAGGGCTTTCTGGGTTTCCATGTCGAACGGCGCTGACCAATGCTCGTGGATCACCTGCCATTGCCCACCGCTACGACGATAGCCGACCGTGGCGCGCATGAAGCCGCACTGGCTTTGGTCATCCGACGGGCCGCAGCGATTGAGCCAATGGGCCAAGCCCAGGTCACCGTCGGCATGTATGGTCAGTTGTTCCATCTCGAACACCATCGGGCCGGTGCAGAAGCTCATGCACATTTCCCAGTGGGCGCGGTAGGCGGCCTTACCTTTGAATTGCAGCTCTTTGATGGCGTCGAAGGCGAGGATGTCGTCGGCGTAAGGGGCGGCGATACCGTCTAGGTCGCGGTCGCGGACGGCTTGCATCCAGGTGTCGATCAGTTGGCGGATTTCGGTTTCGGCTGCGCTGTTCATCTGTGGTTTCTCCGATCGGTCATGAGTGCTTGGTGTAGGAGGTTGCTGGGGCTTCATGGTTGGTCGAATGGGCTTGGGAGAAATCGACAGGTTGGTTGGGAATTGTTTTTTCGCGGCTTGGGCTTGGAGGTTCTTGGGCTTGGGCTTGGGCTTGGGCTTGGGCTTGGGCTTGGGCTTGGGCTTGGGCTTGGGCTTGGGCTTTTAGAGTTTTGAGCATATCCATTGGCGAAGGTGGCGCTGAGTCACCTTTCCGCCCTTACGGCGGGTCACTTTTGGTCGTGGCCAAAAGTAACCAAAAGCCGTGCGCTCCACCATCCGGCCCTACGCTGCGCTTCGGGTTCCCTCGCTTCGGTGCCTTCCGGGCCCGCGCGGCCTACGATTTGCTACGCAAATCTACATCTCGCGCCTTCGGCTACGCCGAAGGGTGCTGCGCACCTGGCCCTCCAGACACCTACGCTCGGCCTCCTGAAGTCGCGAAGTTAGTGGCGGCGACTGGGCTGGCGTTATCTGGCGATAGTGCCAGGTGTGGTGGATAGTCGGACGCCATCGCGGGGCAAGCCCGCTCCCACAGGTCCACCGCCAGCCGGAAGAACCGCGCGGTACCTGTGGGAGCGGGCTTGCCCGCGAAGAGGCCGGAACAAACAACACAAAAGAAAAATTCAAACCTTGCCTTTGCCTTTGCCTTTGCCTTTGCCTTTGCCTTTGCCTTTGGCGAGAGCGTAGCGATTCGCTGCTCTTGATTTTCGTGCGCGCAAGTCCAGGCGCCGCAGATTCGCGACTTCAGGAGGCTGAGCAGAGGTGCCTGTAGGGCCAGGTGCGCCAGCACCCTTCGGCGCAGCCGAAGGCGCGAGATGTAGATTTGCGCAGCAAATCGTAGGCCGCGCGGGCCCGGAAGGCGCCGGCGCGAAGGGACCCGTAGCGCAGCGGAGGGCCGGATGGTGGAGCGCAGACCTTTTTGGTTACTTTTTGGGGCGTTTGCCAAAAAGTGACCCGCCGTAAGGGCGGAAGGGGCCATTAGCAGCACCCCAAAAAACGGATAAGCCCCCGACACCAGAACACCAGAACACCAGAACACCAGAACACCAAATCCAGCATTGCCCCCCAACCCCAGCTCCGCTAGCGTTACACCACCCACCAAGGAAGTCCCCATGCCATTGACCTGCGAACCCCTGCACGCCTCCCCGCAGCTCGATCTCTCATGGGTACGAGCCAACGGCAGCGCACACTTCGCAAGGCACACCCATGACGAATACGTACTGGGCGCCAACCTAAGCGGCCACGAACAGATCTGGCTCGACGGCCGCGAACTAGAAGTCCCGCCAGGCCAGGTCACGCTCTACAACCCACTGGCAATACAGGCCTCGGAGTTCGCTGAAGGAGGCGTCGAGTACATCAGCCTGCACCTCAGCACCCAAGCCATGAGCCAGGTCATCGGCGACAACAACCTACGCTCGACCACCCAGCCTCCCAGCTTCGAGCAGGGCATCCTGCACCACCCTGCCCTGTTCAGCGCCTTGCTCGAACTGGCCCAGGCGCCTGATGATCAGCGCGAACAAGCACTGTTACTGGTACTCGCCCAACTGCTGGAGCAACCATCGAAATCACCAGCAGAACACTCTGTTGCCATCGCCAACAGCTTGGCCTTGATGCGCGCGCACCTGGACCTGCGCCTGGAACTCGATCAACTGGCGCAAGCGGCCGGCCTGAGCAAGTACCATTTCGTACGCTGCTTCAAGAAGGCCACCGGCCTGGCGCCTTTGCAGTACCACATGCAACTGCGCCTGATCGAAGCCCGGCGCCGTTTGCGCATCGGCCTACACCCGCGAGACGTCGCGCTGGACCTGGGCTTTTATGACCAAAGCCACTTCATCACCGCCTATCGCCGCGTACACGGCGTTACCCCGCAGTGCTATGCCGCGACCAGGATGAATTCCCGATAACCCGAGACAATCACATACACCGCGAAGTAGCAGAAGATCGCCGCCGACAGCAGGTATGACCAGGTCAGCAAGCGATCCCCCAGCAAACGCCCGCCATGGCTGGCAATGCCGCACAGGCTTACGCACCAGAGCAACCCAGCGGCAAAGAAGCCACTGAGAAACAACCCCGCATCCAGCATGCTGCCGGCCCCTGAACGGGAGATCAGCACCCCACCCACTGCGGCGAACCAGAGAATCGCGCTGGGCGACGACATGGCCAGGAAGATCCCGCGCAAAAACTCGCGCCAGCCCGACTCCACCACCACCTCGGCCCGGCCATCCATGTGCCCACCGCGCCAGGCCGCCAGCAGCATCTTCACGGCAAACCACACCAGCAACACCGAGCCGCCCAGCCACAAGACCCAGCGCACAGTCTCGAACTGCAGCAACACCGTCATCCCCGCCAGCGCTGCAACGGCATAGACCAAATCACCCACGCAGGTGCCCAGCCCCAGCCAGAAACCCTGAACAAAGCCGCGCTGCATGGCCAGGGTGATCATGGCGATATTGGCAATGCCGATGTCCAGGCACAGGGACAGGCTAAGGAGAAAACCATTGGAAAAAGGCATGGGGGCTCGACTACGAAAGGGCAAGCAGCTATCTAACGGAAGATACGGCAAATTGTATTGGAACAAATTGCTGATGCCGAAACCTTCTACACGCTAACGCGCAGCGCCACTCCCTGCCGGCTTAATCCAGCAGCACTTGTGCATAACGCTGGCGATCGATATTCGCCCCACTGAGCACCACCGCCACCCGCTTGCCCTGCTGGCTGTCGCGCTCCTGGAGCAACGCTGCCAGAGCGGCGGCACCTGCGCCTTCAGCGGTGTTATGGGTGGTCTCGTGGTAAATGCGCATGGCCTGGGCAATCTCCTCGTCGCTGACCCGCACGATCCGCGCCGCATGTTCGCGGATCAGAGCGAAGGCATCAGGGTGAGGTACACGGCACGCCATGCCATCGGCAAAGGTATCGGCCGTCGCGGTGGTGACGATCCGGCCCCGCTCGAAACTCTGCGCATAGGCATCGGCAGCGCTGGACACCACGCCAACGATCTGCGTCTTCAACCCCAGCAGATTGCGCGCCTGGATCAGGCCACAGATCCCTGAGCCCATGCCGATCGGTACGTAGACGCAATCGAGATCCGTCACTGCTTCGAACAACTCAAGCGCGTACGTCGCCACGCCGCGCACCAGTTCAGCGTGGAACGACGGCACCATCTCGTAGCCAAGCTCAGCGGCCAGCCTGGCAGCCTCCTCGCGAGCCACGTCAAAGTCCACCCCATGCTCGATCAGCTCGGCGCCCAGCGCGCGCATGGCAGCGTTTTTTTCCCGCGAGTTGCCCTCAGGCACCACGATCACCAATGGGATACCCGCCTGGCGCGCGGCCAGCGCCATGCTCTGGCCATGGTTGCCGCGGGTAGCCGTGACCAGCCCGCGTGGCGGCTTGCCGCTGGCCAGCAGCGAGCGCACATAGACCAACCCGCCACGCACCTTGAATGCACCGGTAGGGGCATGGTTCTCGTGCTTGACCCACACCTTGCAGCCCACCCGCTCGGCCAGCAAAGGCCAAGCGTGCTGAGCGGTGGCGGGAACATGCTGGTGCACGAAAGCGGCGGCTTCACGCAGGGCAGGCAGGTCGAACATGGCGATCATCCTTCATCGGGGCTGAGGTTGATCCGATCCTAGGCGCAGGGCATTGTATGGGTAAATCGATATATTGCATGGGTAGCAATTTCGTGTGGATTCCCAACCTTGCTGAGAATGGCCAGCCGCGCTATCTGGCGCTGGTCGAGGCGATTGCCGAGGCGATCGAGCGCGGCGAATTGAAAGTCGGTGAGCGCCTGCCACCGCAGCGGCGCCTGGCCTGGAAACTGGGGCTCAACCCCAGCACCACCCAGCAAGCCTATCGCGAAGCTGCCGCGCGCCATCTGGTCGCAGGCGCAGTGGGCCGAGGCACCTATGTCCTGGCGGGCAGCAAGGAGGCGACGCTGTTTCGCCTCAAGCGGCATGACGCACAGCAGCAGGTGATCGACCTGTCGACCAATGTGCCGGTGGTCGACCCGCACAGCCACGATCTGCAACACAGTCTGCGCGCCCTGCTCGATCAGGGTGCCAGTGAACTACTCGACCATTACCTGGACGCCGAGCAATTGCTCCTGGGCCGCCTGCACGGCGCGCGCTGGCTGGCCAATCGCGGGCTGACGCTGGCAATCGATGAACTGCTGCTGTGTGGGGGCGCGCAGCAGGCGCTGGGCTGCGTGCTGCAATCGCTGTGTGCCGATGGCGCGCCGGTGATGGTCGAGGCGTTGACCGCCCCCGGCATCAAGGCCGCCTGTCGCCAGTTGCGCCTGCCGGTGCACGGGGTGGCCCTGGATGAGCACGGCCTGCGTCCGGATGAGCTGGACCGCGTGGCGCGCGCCAGTGGGTCGCGGCTATTGGTGATCACCCCGACCCTGCACAATCCCACCGGCAGTTGCATGGACGCCGCCAGGCGCCAGGCCATCGCCGAGGTGGTCAAGCGCCACAAGTTGCTGGTGGTCGAGGATGACGTGTATGGCGCGCTGACCGATCAACCGCCCTTGTACCCCTTGCTCGATGGCCAGGGCATCCTCATCAGCAGCCTGTCGAAAACCGTCGCCGCCGGTCTGCGCCTGGGTTGGATCGTTGCCCGTCCAGCGCTGCTGGCGCAGATCGATCCGCACAGCCAAGCCACCCATTGGCCAGTTTCACCCTTGAATTTGCGCATCGCCGGTCAGTGGCTAGAAGACGGCACTGCAGCACGCCGCCTGGCCTGCAATCGCACAGAAATTCAAGTGCGTTGGCGCTTGGCGCGTAGTCTGCTGGGCGAGGCGCTGGTCAACGGCCTTATCCCTTCACCGCATATTTGGGTCGCCACCGGCGAAAGCGCAGAAGCGGTGGTGCGCAAATGCCGTGAACGCGCCGTAGAGGTGGTGCCAGCGAGTGTCTTCGCAATTGGCGTCGAACAAGTGCAGGCCGTGCGCATCAGTCTGTCGGCGGCTACCAGCCGGGCACAACTCAAACAAGGGCTGGAAGCCGTGCGACAGGCCTTGGGGCTGGGCTGATCAGCCCTGGCTGCAGCCTTCACCCATGGCGCGGTACTGGATGGTGTGGACGTGGCCCTGATGGTCTTCGTAAGTCATGGTGGCAGGCACCACTTCGCAGACATTGGGGATGGTCGACAGGCTGATCACGCGTTTGATGTCGAGGTTGGTTGAGTAATCGTACTGCTCGACGACAGACTGGCTGGAAACAGGCTGGACCTCATCGGCGAGGGCGAACGAGGACATACCGACCAATGCAAGAATCAGTAATGCTTTCATGGAGTGTGGCCTTCAAGGCAATCAAGCTGATCGATTGACTTCAATATGCCGTCAATGGCGCGGAGAAGTTGTCATCAACTGCGAAGATGACACGAAGTACCGATCCCGCTATGTCGTACTGCTGGGGGGATGATTGAATTTTACGCCTGGTCTGCAATAGTTGAACCCCGCAGTCGGACAATCACCCTTGCGCGATTTGCAACAATCTGCGACAAAATACTCCGACCTGATAGGCTGAAAACCGCGTTTTAGAGCAGCTCCAATTGTATTCAATGCCGGCCTCATCCCGCGACCAGGCCAGCACTGACACCCAGGAAAACCATGCCCCCCCTCCAATTCACCCCCTTGACCGGCCTACAGCGACGCTTGCTCGACCACTTCTACAAGCAACACGGCACACGTATGCGCGCAGCCGCCGAGGGCCAGCTGTGGGTAGCGCGAGCGCAGGCAATCATTGCCGGCATGAGCCTGACCCCGGTTGCTCAAGGCCATTGGCTGACCGGGCTGTTGGTCGCCCCGCAATGGCGCGGCCGTGGGGTTGCAGGCCAACTGATCGACGCCGCCCTGGCGCAGACCGGCGGCCCTACCTGGCTGTTCTGTCACCCTGATCTGCTGCCGTTCTACTTGCGCCTGGGCTTCAGCCCTTGCCAGAACCTGCCAGAGGCCCTGGCCATGCGCCTGGCGCGCTACCAGCGCAGCAAGAACCTGCTGGCGATGGTGCGCAATCAGTCGTCGGCGACGTCAAGCCCGGGGAACAGCACCTCGGTATAACCGAACTTGGAAAAATCCTGGATCCGCGACGGATACAGCCGGCCAATCAGGTGGTCGCACTCATGCTGAACCACCCGGGCGTGAAAGCCATCGGCAAAGCGGTCGATCGGATTGCCCTGGGGATCGACCCCTGAATAACTGATGTGCTTGTAGCGCGGCACCACCCCGCGCAGGCCTGGCACCGACAGGCAACCTTCCCAACCCTCTTCAATCTCGGTCCCCAACGGGGTGATCAGCGGGTTGATCAAAATGGTCTGGGGCACCGGTTCGGCATCCGGATAACGCTCGCTGCGCTCAAAGCCAAAGATCACCAGTTGCAGATCAATGCCGATCTGCGGCGCCGCCAGGCCGACACCGCCAACATGGCGCATGGTTTCGAACATGTCGTCGATCAGCAGCTTCAGCTCGGCACTGCCAAGCATGTGCTCAGGCACCGGTGGGGCAATGCGCAGCAGGCGTTCATCGCCCATCTTGAGGATGTCACGGATCATCAGGGGTTCGGCTCACGGGTCTGGTGGGGTTCGGCTGCGGCAGGATGCTCATGGCCGAGCACGGTGATGGTTTCCTGCGGCTTGCTGCCGTCGAAATCCTTCTCGCCAGGATCCTTGCCTTCGGCAGACATGTGCTCGATCACCGCATTCATCTCGGCACCGAGCAAGAGTACGGCGGCAGAAATATAGAAGTACAGCAGCAGCACGATGATCGCCCCGATGCTGCCATACATGGCGTTGTAGTCAGCGAATGTCTTGACGTAGTAGCCAAAGCCCAGAGAGGCGATGATCCACACCACCACGGCCAGCACCGAACCTGGGGTAATGAAGCGGAATTTTTGTTTCACATCCGGCATGACGTAGTAGATCAGCGCCACCGCCACCATCATCAGAACGATGATCGCCGGCCAGCGCAGGATGGTCCACACGGTGACGATGAACTCCTGCATGCCGATCTGCGCGGCGATCCACTCCATTACCTGCGGCCCCAAGACCATCAAGGCGGCGGCGGCCAGGAGCATGCCGGCGATGCCGACGGTATAGAAAATCGACAGCGGAATGCGCTTCCAGACCGGCCGGCCTTCTGGCACGTCGTAGGCGGCGTTCATCGCGCTCATCATCAGCCGCACACCGGCCGAAGCGGTCCACAGGGCAATCACGATACCGACTGAAAGCAGGCCGCCCTTGGACTGCTGCAACTGATCGATCACCGGATTGACTTGCTCCAGCGCCTGCGGCGGCAGCACCAGCTCGGACTGCAAGCGAAGCCAGGAGAAAAAGTCTGGCAGGTGCAGGAAACCGATCAGGGCGATCAGGAACAACAGGAACGGGAACAGCGAAAAAAGCATCTGGTAAGCCAGCGCGGACGCATAGGTGGACATCTCGTCATCGAGAAACTCGCTGACGGTACGCACCAACACACGGTGCAAGGGCAGGCCTTGCAGGGCAGGGAAAATCATAGCGTCTCCTTTCGCCGCTCGATCATCTTGGGGCAGGCCGACTACCCGGGCAGGCCTTGTTGATTGCATGCAAGTCTAATAGACCACGCGCGCGCCGTTGCTGCTCATTGCCGCACAAAAAGAAAACGGCCACCTATAGGCAGCCGTTTTCCTACACGGCAGTCGGTCAAGGCTTCTTCACGGCATCCTTTACTTCGCCAACCTTTTGCTGAATCTCTCCCTTGACCTCTTGGGCCTTGCCTTCGCCCTTGAGCTTTTCGTTACCGGTGACCTTGCCAACGCCCTGCTTGATGTTACCCACCGCTTCGTTGGCCAAACCTTTAGCTTTGTCTTTGGTGCCACTCATGGGGAAATCTCCTTGAGGCAAAGACACGAGAAAACGTGTCGACATAGGATCGACTCATGCCCCTTGGCCAGAGTTTCAATTGATTTGCTGATCGCCCACCCAACGGCAATCAGCGGGCGAATACCGCACCGATTCAGCCGCACTGCCTGCGCAAGCGGGTACAGCTTCCCTAGAATCCCTGCAAACGGCCGCCCACCGCAGGTGGCCCATTGATAACAACAACAGTTTTGGAATCCCGCACCCATGCGCTTAATGCCTGTGCTGGCAGCCTTGCTGCCGCTGCTTCCCCTACCGGCCCTGGCCACGCCCCAGATTACCCCGCAAACCTTGCAGGTCGACCGCTACGCCGATGACGGTGAGCCCGGCAGCTTGCGCTGGGCGATCGAGACCAACAATGAAAACCCTGGCCGCTACCAGATCGACATCGCGGCGGTCGGTCAGCCGCCCTATGTCATCAAGCCCAACCGCGCCCTGCCTGAAATCAAAGGCCCGGTGCGCATCACCGGCCTCTCCTGGGCACGCGACGGCCAGTACATTGCCATCGATGGCTCCGGCTACATCAAGGACCAAGGCGTCCGCACCTGCCCTGGCGCCCTGCCCGGCCAGTTCGGCACCAACGTGCGCACCACCACCCACCCAGGGCTGGTCCTGCGCGACACGCAAGGGGTGCAGATCAGCGGGCTGGAGGTGCGTAACTTTTGCATTGGCATCCTGGTCAACCGCGCCAGCGGCAACGTCATCGAAGACAACCGCATCGTTGCCAACAAAGGCGGCGCCGGGATCATGCTCACCGGCGATGACGGCGCCGGTAACCCCACCGCCACAACCACGAACAACAACAAGGTCTTGCGCAACCAGCTGATCGACAACGGCGACGGCCTCGAGCTGACCCGCGGTGCCGCGTTCAACCTGGTGGCCGACAACCTGTTCCGTTCGACCGCGGCCAATCCTGAACCCTCGCAAGGCATCGAAATCTTGTTGGGTAACGACAACAGCGTGGTGCGCAACCGCTTCGAGAACTACTCCGACGGCCTGCAGATCAATTGGGGCAAGCGCAATTACCTGGGTGCCAACACCTTCAGCGGCAACTCCATCGGCGTCAGCGTGACCGGCGAGGGCAATATCCTCGATGGCAACCTGATCCACGGTAACCGCATCGGCGTGGCCCTGCGCCCGGAACCAGACACTACCCGCACGCGCCTGACCGCCAACCGCATCTGGGCCAACAGCCAGGACATTCGCCGCTGCGAGGCGGGCGGCTCGTGTGTCGCCGATCAGCGCACCGGTGCGATCATCTTCGGTGTGCCGGCCCAGGCCCATGCACTGTATGTCGGTTCGCGCGGCGTCGGGGCGGATTTGCCCAAGGCCGAGCAAGCGATCATCTGTGACGCCAAGGGTGAGCCCAAGCCTTGCCAGCCGCTGCCTAATCACAACCAGCAGCCACCGAGGCTGACCGCCTTGCGTAATGAGGTGGTACGCGGCGAGGTGCAGGGGCCTGCGTCGAGCCTGTTGCGCATCGAGCTGTTCGGCAATGCCACTGCCCACGCCACGGAAGCGGAGCAGTTCCTGGGGGAAGTGCTGGTCAACAGCGATGCACATGGGCGGGCGCAGTTTGCCCAGTTGCTGGAGAATGCCGCGGGGTTGCACAGTTTTACCGCGACTGTGACGACTGCTGATGGGGCCACTTCGGAGTTGAGTCAGCCGTTAAAGCGCTAAGGCGGCTGACGCTATCGCGGGGCAAGCCCGCTCCCACGCCACCCAGAGCTGAAAGGTAGCGCAGGAGCGGGCTTGCCCGCGAAACGGCCGGTATGCCTTGCTCGGTTTCCTGCCACCCCGCACAATGTCAGGTCATCCAAGCGTCAACCCGCAGGAACCTGCATGAAACTCGACAAACCCACCGCCATCGCCCGGCGCAACCAAGCGTTGGCCCGGCCGGTGCTCAACAGCGACAACTCCCTGTTCGCCATTCTCGACACCAAGCGCAACCTGTGGTGGTTCGAGGTGCCGATGGCGCTGCTGCGCAAAGGCCAGCCCGACTGGGTCAACCTGCTGCTGCACACCCCCGAATCCGATGAGCTGCAGCACCTGAAGGTGCCGATCAACTTCCTGCGTGCCCATCAAGAGCAAATGGAAGTGCGCAAGCCCGGCAAGCGTCGCTCGACCATCAGCCTGGCGCTGAGCGCCGACCGCGACTCACTGTTGCGCGACACCCGCCCGGGCGGCGAGCAACTGGACTTCCGCCCGTTCGTGCAGGTCTGATCAGACCCGTTCGATGCGATCGTCATGGATGACGATCCGGCCCGCCTTGAACAACGCGCCAATGGCCTTCTTGAAGTTGCCCTTGCTGACGTTGAACAGCTTGCTGATCAGCTGCGGATCGCTCTTGTCACACACCGCCAGGGTGCCGCCTTCTGCTTCCAGGCGCGCCATGATCTGCTCTTGCAGGGTATCGGCCAGGGCTTGGCCGACCGGCTGCAGGCTCAGGGCGATCTTGCCGTCGTGACGCACTTCCTTGATGAAGCCCTTCTCGTGCATGCCCGAGCGCAGGAACTTGAACACCTCGTTCTTGTGGATCAGGCCCCAATGGCGGTTGTTGATGATCGCCTTGAAGCCCATCGGCGTCTCGCCCGCCACCAGCAGCTCGACCGGCTGGCCCACCGCATACTCGGCCGGGGTGCGGTCCAGGTAACGGTCCAGCCGCGCCGTGGCGGTGATGCGCCGGGTGCGTTTGTCCAGGTAGGCGTGGATCACGCAGTAATCGCCAATTTTCAGCGGCTGCTGCTCTTCGGAATAAGGCATCAGCAGGTCTTTGCTCAGCCCCCAATCGAGGAAGATACCGGCGCCGTTGATGTCCTTGACCTTGAGGCTGGCGAATTCGCCGACCTGCACCTTGGGCTTCTCGGTGGTGGCGATCAACTGGTCTTCGCTGTCCAGGTAGATGAACACGTTGAGCCAGTCGTCGAGCTCGGTCGGCGTATCCTTGGGAATGTAGCGCCGCGGCAGGAGGATCTCGCCATCCGCGCCGCCATCCAGGTAAAGACCGAATTCGACATGTTTGACGATTTGCAGACTGTTGTAGCGCCCAAGTAGAGCCATGTGTGAAAAACCCTCATCACAAGGCACCCAGTCAGTGGACGCCTTGTCGATTGATGCCCGGGCCACGGGGCCAGGGCTGATATGCGTGGTGAAAGGTGCAGGCTGAGCGCGTGTTCGCCAGCGCAGTCAGTCAGCCAGTTTGGCCCGACGCTCGGCAAATGCACGAAAATCCCGGTCCTGCCCCCATAATTTTTCCAACTGAGCCCGCTTCTTTTGACTCGGCTGCTGCTTGTCGAGTGCCGCCAGGGCCTTGCCCCACCACACTTCTCGACAAGCCTTCAGATAAGCGCCAGGGCGAGGCGTG
Source organism: Pseudomonas urmiensis (assembly GCF_014268815.2). Taxonomy (NCBI): domain Bacteria; kingdom Pseudomonadati; phylum Pseudomonadota; class Gammaproteobacteria; order Pseudomonadales; family Pseudomonadaceae; genus Pseudomonas; species Pseudomonas urmiensis. Next base: position 725,911 of record NZ_JABWRE020000001.1, on the reverse strand, counting down.
CGGCCCAGCAGGTAATACCTGCCGATCTTGCGCAGGTCTGGGTGCAACCGCCACAGCTTGCACTTGTTGGCTACCCTGTCGACCAGGCCCAGGGGCGGTATATGGCTTGGCACCTCGCCTGACGCTTCCACCAAGGCCTGACTGAAGTGCTCCCCATGCGTCTGGAAAAACAGCTTCAGCATCGCGTGGTGGTAGTCCTTCTGCGAATAGTAGTGGTGCACGCAGTCGCGTGCCTCAGCTACCTGCTTGTCCGCCAGCACGAATGAAACGGCAATCTGTTCCAGCGTATGCAACTGAGTGTGCAGGTGCGCCCACTGGTCGATCAGGCCAATGGCTTGATCCATTTGTGCCACACCCTGCGCGGTCATCCCGCAAATGCCACTGTTATACAACCGCAGGCTGGCGGGCGGAGTACCGCCGCTGGCCGCTAGTTGGCTGACCAGCCCGGTGTAATCCTTGCGCTTGGATGCTTCGCGCCAGAGGAACTCGAACTGATCCATCACACACTGATCATCGCTCACACGCTCGAACAGCGCGGCCGGATCGCGGAGGAAAATGGTGTCGGTATCAACGAAAATAGACTTGCGCGCAAGCTCCAGACCCAGGCGAATGGCACAGGCCTTGCGGCGATGAACATACCCTGCAGTGCCCATCCAGTCGGCGAGCGTCGCCTCATCCAATGCCACCACGCGAACCGGCCAGCCAGCCAATGCCTGTGGCTGATCAGTAAGCACGGTAATGCTGAAGCTCTCGCGATGGGTCTGATGACGTAGGGCGGACAGGATGCTGAACTGCGCTTCTTGCCGGTAAATACTTTTTTTACCGTACAAGAAGTACAACAAGTGATTCGGTTGCATAAAACCCAGGTACCAATGCTTTGCGTTGGCTACACGCCAAACCTCGGCATGATGCCATATCCGGCCCAGAGCCTCCAGACGAGCGCTTGGATAGGGGCCTACGCCGGTCAGAAATCCCTGCACTGATCAATCACTGCGCCAATCACGGTGGCCGGATCTATAGTGACAGCAACGACCACCGGGGATTGATCCAGAGGAACCGCCACGGGCACCGGCGCGTCTACACCCTGGCCAGTCTTCAGCAAGGATTCGCTCATGCTCAAGCGCCTGACCAAAGCCCTGCGCCCTATCTTGATCGGCCTCAGTGTTGTCGTGGCCGTCGTCGCCTGCAGCCGCATCGACCTGGCCTATCGCAACCTCGACACCTTGGTGCCGTGGTCGCTGGGCGACTACCTGGACATGAACCGCGAGCAAAAAACCTGGCTCGACCAGCGCTTGCAGCAGCACCTGGCCTGGCACTGCAAGACCCAACTGCCAGGCTATCTGGACTGGTTGGACAAGATGCGCGAGATGGTCGCCCGTGACCAAGTCACCGATCAAGCCCTGCAGCAGCGCACCGCCGAAGCGCGCCAGGCGATTGCTCGGGTCACCGAGGCGATCACCCCATCGGCCACCGAGCTGCTGCGCGGCATGAACGATGCGCAAGTCGAGGAGATGCGTCAGGCGTTCAGGGAGGATATCCGCGAACGTCAGAGCAAATACGTCGAAACGCCACTACCCAAGCAAATCCAGAACCGCGCCAACCGCATGGAGAAACGCCTGACACCCTGGCTGGGAGAGCTCAACGCGGCCCAACGCCAGCGCGTCATGAGTTGGGCGCAGGCCCTGGGCGACCAGAACCGCCAGTGGATCGCCAACCGCGCCCACTGGCAGCAGCAGTTGGTGCTGGCCATGGAGCAGCGTGCCACGCCCAACTTCGAACCGCGCCTGGCGCAGTTGCTGCAACGTAAGGAAAGTCTGTGGACGCCGGAGTATCGCGCCGCGTTTCAGAACTCCGAGTTGCAAGCGCGTAGCTTGTTGGTCGACTTGATGCGCGAAAGCAGCCCTGCCCAGCGCCAGTACTTACAGGAGCGGTTGGTCAAGGTGCGCACCAGCTTCAGTGAGCTCAAGTGTTTGAAAGGTTAATGGACTGTCAGCTAATTACCTTTGCTTACGCCGATACGGAAACACATCGATCACCTTGCCGCCCTCGATCGCCGCCTGCAGCCCCTTCCAGTAATCGGCGTCATACAACTCGCCATGCAAACGGCTGAACAACCTGCGCTGGCCGATATCGGCAAACAGAAACGGCGGAAACTCTTCAGGAAATACATCGTGGGGGCCAATCGAATACCACGGCTCACCTGACATCTCATCTTCCGGGTAGCGCGGCGGCGGGATATGGCGAAAATTCACTTCGCTCAGATAGCAGATCTCGTCGTAGTCATAGAACACCACACGGCCATGGCGGGTGACGCCAAAGTTCTTCAGAAGCATGTCACCGGGAAAGATATTGGCCGCAGCCAGCTGCTTGATCGCCAACCCATAATCTTCCAGCGCCTCCAGCACCTGGGCTTCGCTGGCCTGCTCCAGATACAGGTTGAGCGGGGTCATGCGCCGTTCGGTCCAGCAGTGGCGGATCAGCACCGTATCGCCTTCCAACACCACGGTGGAGGGCGCCACCTCGAGCAATTCCGCGAGGCACTCAGGCTCGAACTTGCCCTGCGGAAAACGAAAATCGGCGAACTCCTGGGTATCGGCCATGCGTCCGACCCGGTCGACGCTCTTCACCAGGCGATACTTGTCGATCACCGTGGCGCGGTCGACAGTTTTCGACGGCGAGAAGCGGTCCTTGATCAGCTTGAATACCGTATTGAAGCCCGGCAGGGTAAACACCGTCATCACCATGCCACGCACCCCTGGCGCCATGATGAAGCGGTCGTCGGTACTGGCCAGGTGGTTGATCAATGCCCGGTAGAATTCCGACTTGCCATGCTTGTAGAACCCGATCGAGGTATACAGCTCGGCAATGTGCTTACCGGGCAAGATGCGCTTCAAGAAAGTGACGAACTCCGCTGGCACCAGCACATCGACCATGAAGTACGAGCGGGTGAACGAGAAGATGATCGACACCTCGGCTTCATCGGTGATCAAGCCATCGGCCTCGATGCCATGCCCCTCGCGGTGCAACAGCGGGATGACCAGCGGCCACTGCTCATCCTGGGTATACAGGCGTCCGACCAGATAGGCACCTTTGTTGCGATACAACACCGGTGAGAACAGCTCGATGGCCAGCGCCGGGTCTTTGCACACCCAATCCGGCAGACAGTCGCGCAACTGCTCCTCCAGCCGTACCAGATCACCTTCCAGGTCGCCATAGGCAACGCTGAACGGGTAATCCGCGAACAGCGCCCGCAGCAGCCCCTTGAGGCCGCCTTCACCGAGTCGATAGGTTCGGGTTTGCGCCGCACGCTCGTGGCTGCGCATCGCCGGCCGGGTGGTGTGGATGAACATGCAGCCATCGCTGATCTGGTCGTGACTGAACAGGCTGCAGAACAGCGAGTTGTACCAGGTCTCGGACAGCTCATCGTCCAAACGCGGATCGATCAGGCGGATGTAGGCGCTCTTAACCAACGGCCACTGCTCGACGTCCAGCAACACGTCTTCATCGAAGGCATCGCGCAACCAGCCATTGACCTCGCCCACCTTCGACTCATACAGATTGATACGCGCAGCGGCAGCGCGCTGGATCTGCTGCCACTGCGCCTGCTCGAAGCGCTCGCGGGCACCCAGGGTGATGCGGCGAAAGTGCTCGCGGTAGTTGTCGAAGCCATCGAGGATCATCCGGGCGATCTCGCTGGCCGGCCAGTGCTGGGTCATACAAGAGCCTCCGCGCGGGGTTCAAGCGCTGAGCTTAGCCACTCTGCGCCTGTTTGGTGAACTCCAGGCCACTATCGCGGGGCAAGCCCGCTCCCACGTATGCGCTGTGCAGGCTGGGATGTGGCGTGGAAACTGGCACCACGCTCTTCGCCGCGCAGAATGGCGTGGGAGCGGGCTTGCCCCGCGATAGCGCCCTCAAAATCACAGATATACATAGCAAGAAAGCACAAGAACCGCTCAGCCCCGTGCCGTACACTGCCGCCCTGCCCTGTTGCCGGAGACCGTTGTGAGCCCCATCGCCCTTGCCCGCCTGTTGACCCTTGCCGCCGTCTGGGGCGCGAGCTTTCTGTTCATGCGCATCATCGCCCCCGAGCTTGGCACCGTGCCGACCGCGTTCTTTCGGGTGTCGATCGCCTGCCTGGGGCTGATCGCCATCCTCGCCGTGGCGCGGGTGCGCTGGGACTTCAACGGCAAACTCGGCGCCTGCCTGGTGCTGGGGATGATCAACTCGGGGATCCCAGCCACCTTTTATTCAGTAGCAGCACAAGTGCTACCGGCGGGCTATTCGGCAATCTTCAACGCCACCACGCCGCTGATGGGCGTGCTGATTGGCGCCTTGTTCTTCCGCGAACCGATGACCGTGCTCAAGCTGTGCGGGATCTTCCTCGGCCTGTTCGGCGTCGGCATTCTCAGTGGTGCTGGCCCAGTGGCGTTGGATCTGGCCCTGCTGCAAGGGGCGCTGGCCTGCTTGGCGGCGACCACTTGCTACGGCTTTGCCGGGTTCCTCGCCCGCCGCTGGATCAGTGGGCTGGACAGCCGCCTGTCGGCGCTGGGCAGCATGCTCGGCGCCACCTTGATGATGACCCCACTGTTCGCCTGGAGCGCCCTGAGCCAACCGCCGGCCAGCTGGGGTGGCTGGCAGGTGTGGCTGTCGCTGCTGGGCCTGGGCCTGCTGTGCACGGCGTTTGCCTACATTCTGTATTTCCGCTTGCTGGCCGAGATTGGGCCGGTCAAGGCCAGTACCGTGACCTTCCTGATTCCGGTGTTTGGCGTGCTGTGGGGGGCGTGGCTGTTGGACGAATCGCTGTCCATGGGCCACCTGTATGGTGGGGTGTTGATTGGCTTGGCGTTGTGGTTGGTGCTCAAGCCGGCGCGAAAGACGCCGCAGTAATCGTGCCTGGGGCTGCTTCGCAGCCCTTCTCGGGCAAACCCGCTCCCACAGGGCTAGCGCCGCTCTCAAGGTTGACGCTAAAGAGCGAGCTTTGCCCGCGCCTTCCCATCCTGCGTTTCACCCATGAAACCAGCCTTTCTCCTCTCGTTACCGCAAATGCCCAACTGCCTCGCATTGATCAATTCAGATGCGCAGTTGCTGTGCATATTTGTGCCACATAAAAAACCATGTTTCATATATAAAACAATAGCAACTTTGCCAAAAAACACTAACCCATTAATAAATATAGACTTTTAATTAACATTAGAATTTTCCTATAACTGGCATTGTTCATGCACTAAACCGCGTATCACCTATAAAACAGACCAGAGAACTCTCCCATGGCTGTGAAAGAGATGTACGCAATCGCCCCGCAGTGGAATACCCCGCGCTCCAAGGACGATCAGGCGCCGGCGGAAATCGAATTCCGCAACGTTGGCAAGGCTTTCAAGGCCAAGGGCCAGGCCGAGGCGCCGTTTGCCATCCGTGACGTCAACTTCAAGATCCGCCGTGGTGAAGTGGTGTCGATCATCGGCCCGTCCGGCTGTGGCAAGAGCACCATTCTCAATATGGGCTCTGGTCTGTACCGCCCCACCGAAGGGGAGGTTATGGTCAGCGGTGAAGCGGTCAACGGTCCGGTGCCGAAAGTCGCCTTCATGCTGCAAAAAGACCTGCTCATGCCCTGGCGCAGCATTCGTCGCAATGTCGAGCTGGGCCTGGAGATCCAGGGCATGGCCGCCGCCCAGCGCAAGTCGATTGCCGAAGATCTGCTCAATCGCTGCCACCTGCAAGGCTTTGCCGACCATTACCCGTTCCAGCTGTCCGGTGGCATGCGCCAGCGCGCAGCCCTGGCGCGCACCCTGGCCATCGACCCACAGGTGCTGTTTCTCGACGAGCCGTTCTCGGCGCTCGACGCGCAGACCAAGATGATCCTCCAGCAGGACCTGGCGCGGATGCTCTTCGAGGAGAAAAAGACCGCGCTGTTCATCACCCACGACCTGGTCGAGGCCATCGCCCTGTCCGACCGCCTGCTGGTGATGAGCGCCCGCCCCGGCACCATCATCGAAGAAATCGAGATCGACCTGCCGTTTCGCGACAACCCGCTGGAGCGCCGCAAGCTGCCGGAAATCGGCCCGCTGGCTGGCCGCCTGATGGATCTGCTGAAGGTCGGCGAAGACCTCGACCTGCACTGATCGACGCCCCACTCATCACTTGGGAGTTAGCATGTTCACCACCTCTATCAAGCGCGTGGCCCACACCGCCCTGGCCGCCCTCGCCCTGAGCCTGACCGTCCAGGCCCAGGCCGCACCGACCAAGGTCACCTATCTGCTACCCGCGCCGCCGAGCCTGCCGGCCTTCGCCCCGTGGATCATCGCCAAGGAAAAGGGCTACTACCAGGCGCAGGACCTGGACCTGACCTTCATCGCCGCCAAGGGCGGTGTTGATGTCGCCAAGCAGATCGGTGCTGGCAATTCGCTGGTCGGCGGCGCCATCGGTGACACGCCGATCATCGTGCGCCCCAATGGCATCCCGGTGCGCGCCGTGGCTGTGCTCGGCGGCGGCGGGGTGACCATGATCGCCACCAACGCCGACGAGAGGATCCGCTCGATCCGCCAGCTCAAGGGCAAGACCCTGACCGTGATGTCGTACTCCGACACCACCTACTACGCCCTGCTCGCCTCGCTGCGCAAGGCGGGGCTGAACAAGGACGATGTCGATATCCAGGCCGCTGGCCCCTCGGGCGTGTGGCAGCTGTTCTCGGCCAACAAGGCCCAGGCCATGGCCGGCGTGCCGGACTGGGTGATCAACGCCGAGGACGCCGGCCTGAAGTATGAGTTGATCCCGCGCGAGCAAGTGTTCGAGAGCATGGCCCAAGCGATCCTGGCGTCCGACGACGCCATCGAAAACCACCCGCAGATCGTCCGCGGCGTGGTCCAGGCCACCCTGCGCGGCCTGCAGGACATCATCGACGACCCCAAGGCCGCCGCCGCCAGCTTCGCCCGCGCGGTGCCCGCCTACGCCGGCAAAGAAGCCTCGCTGGAGAAAACCCTGCGCCTGTACGTCGAGTACGTCTATGCCGGCCAGCCGGTGCTAGGCCGCATCGACCCGGCGCGGCTGGATGCAGTGCGCAAGTTCTATGTCAGCGAAGGCATCGTGCCGCGCGAGCCCAAGCTCGACGAGCTGTACAGCAACCAGTTCATCGAAACCAGCACTGCGGCCAAGTGACCGCGTGGATAACGACAAGGTAATCGCCCGATGAGAAACCTCAACCCGTCCGTCGCCGGCAGCGTGGCCCTGCTGGTGCTGTTCCTGGTGCTCTGGCAATGGGGCCCGGGGCTGCTCGGCATGCCGGAGTTCGTCATGCCGCAACTAAGCCGCGTGGCCCAGGAAGGCCTGCTGATGTGGCAGTCCGGCAACCTGCTCGAACACACCCTGATCACCGCCTTCGAGATCATCGTCGGCTTCGCCCTGGGCGCCCTGCTGGGGGTGGCCATCGGCGTCTCGCTGGGCTTGTCGCCATCGGCAGAAGCGATGCTCTCGCCATACATCCTGGCGCTGCAGATCGCGCCCAAGGTGGCCTTCGCCCCGCTGTTCGTGATGTGGCTGGGCTACACCATCTACCCGAAGATCCTCATCGCCATCCTGATCGTGTTCTTCCCGGTGATGATCAACGTGCTCTCGGCGATTCGCACGGTCGACCCGGACATGATCAACCTGGTGCGCACCATGAACGCCAGCCGCTGGCAGATCTTCCGCCTGGTCGAGTTCCCTTCGGCGATGGCCGCGCTGTTCTCCGGCTTGCGCATCGCCTCGACCCTGGCGGTGATCGGCGTCACCGTCGGCGAGCTGGTCGGCGGCAACCAGGGCCTGGGCTTCTTGCTGGTCGATGCCGAAGGCCAGGGCAACACCGCTGGGGTGTTCGTCGCCATCGTCATGCTCACCCTGATCGGCGTGCTGGCCTACGGCGCGGTGGTCTGGGCCGAGAAACGCGTTCTGCACTACCTCCCCAAAGCCATGTTGAGTACCCAATGATGAGCTCCTTCAACAACTTGCTCGAAGGCCGCCGCGTATTGGTCACCGGTGGCGCCCGTGGCCTGGGCTATGCCTTCGCCCAAGCGATCGCCCAGGCCGGCGCCCGAGTGGTAATCGCCGACGTGCTCGCCGGGCGTGTGCAACAAGCGGCCTGCGAACTGAGCGAACGGGGCCTGGATGTCAGCGGGGTCACCCTGGACCTGGCCAGCCCAGACTCCATCGACGCCTGCATGGAACGCACCGTCAAGCGCCTGGGCGGCCTCGATGGCCTGGTCAACAACGCCTCGATCACCAACTCCGGCGGCAAGAGCTGTGAACAGCTGGACATCGAAACCTGGGACCAGGTCATGCAGGTCAATGTGCGTGGCACCTGGCTGATGACCCGCGCGGCCCTGCCGGCACTGCGCGAAAGTGGCCGGGGCGCGGTGATCAACCTGGCCTCCGACACGCCGTTGTGGGGCGCGCCGAACCTGCTCGCCTATGTCGCCAGCAAGGGCGCGGTGATCGCCATGACCCGCAGCCTGGCTCGCGAGCTGGGCAACGCCAACATCACCGTCAACGCCATCGCCCCCGGCCTGGTGCTGGTCGAGGCCACCGCCTACGTGCCCGAGGCCCGTCACCGCCTGTACACCGAACAACGCGCGATCCAGCGCCCGCAACTGCCCGATGACGTCAGTGGCGCGGTGCTGTTCGCCCTGTCCGACCTGTCGCGTTTCATCACTGGACAAACCCTGCCGGTCAACGGCGGGTTCGTCATGCCCTGAGCAAGGAGACTGTTCATGACCGACCTTAATCTGCAACACGCCACCCCGAAAACCTGGGAGCGCCCCGCCGGAGCCGACCTGGCCAGCTGGATGCAGACCCGCATCGCCCGCTACCAGACCCGCCGCTACGACTGGGACGCGCTGAAGTTCCAGGCCGACTACGACCCCAAGTTCCGCCGCGCACAGATGCGCTATGTGGGCACTGGCGGCACCGGTGTGAACAGCGACATGAACACCATCCCGTCCGAGCACTTCACCTTCTCCACCATGGTCATCCCGGCGGGCCACGAAGGCCCACCGCACCTGCATACCGACGTGGAAGAGGTGTTCTTCGTCCTGCGCGGCAAGCTCAAGGTGATCATCGAGAAAGACGGCGAGCGCTTCGAGACCATCCTCACCGACCGCGACCTGATTTCGGTGCCGCCAGGGGTGTACCGCGAAGAGATCAACATCGGTGACGAAGACGCGCTGATGTGCGTGATGCTCGGCGCCAAGAAGCCGGTCACCCCCACCTATCCGCCAGCCCACCCGCTGGCCTCGATCAAGCGCGGGTAAGCCGATGACAACGGTCACCGACAACCTCCTGGCGCCGCTGCTCGGCCAACTCGAGCAGCGCTTTTGCGAACGCCTGCTGCGTCTGCACGACGGTCAGCAAGCGCTGCGCGAAGCCGGCAGTGGCGAGGCCGTGGTGCTGCTGCATGGCATCGGCTCGGGCGCCGCCAGTTGGCTGCAGGTGGCCCTGGGTTTGAGCGAGCGGGCGCGGGTGATTGCCTGGGATGCACCCGGCTACGGCCAGTCGGCGCCGTTGCCGATGGCCAAGCCCAGTGCCCAGGACTACGCCGGGCGGCTGTTGCAGATGCTGGATGCCCTGGGTATCGAGCGCTGCCTGCTGGTCGGCCACTCGCTCGGCGCACTGACCGCCGCTGCATTTGCCCAGGCTCATCCGCAACGGGTCAGCCGCCTGGTATTGCTCAGCCCCGCACGCGGTTACGGCGCGCCGGAGCTGGCCGAACAGGGCCGAGTGGTGCGCGACAAGCGCTTGCATAGCCTGGAGCTGCTGGGCATTGCGCAGCTGGCCCGCGAACGCAGCGCGCACTTGCTGTCGCCCAGCGCCAGCGCAATGGCCCTGGCTTGGGTGCAGTGGAACATGGCGCGGCTGTTGCCCCACGGCTATCGCCAGGCCATCGAGCTGCTGTGTGGCGATCACCTGCTGCGCTATGCGCCTGGCAGTGCTGACGCTATCGCGGGACAAACCCGCTCCCACGCAGCCCGCCGTAGCGTTGCGTGGGAGCGGGCTTGCCCCGCGACAGCGCCGGAACGGACAGCAGATACGCCACCCTGCGAAGTGCACTGCGGCAGCGTCGACGGCATCACCCGCCCTGACGACTGCCAGGCCCTGGCGCAAAGCCTGGGCGCCCCTTTCAGCCTGATTGTCGGTGCCGGCCACGCCTGCGCCATCGAACAACCACACACCGTGATCGGGCTACTGGCCCGGGCACTGGACGCCTCTCTCACAGGTAGCGTGCTATGAACGATACGGATTCGTTAAAGGAAAACCAGGACAAGTACATCGTCCCTGGCCTGGAACGCGGCCTGCTCCTGCTGTGCGAATTCAGCCGGCAGAACCGCACCCTGACCGCCCCCGAACTGGCCCGGCGGCTGTCGCTACCGCGCTCGACCATCTTCCGTCTGCTGACCACCCTGGAAACCATGGGCTTCGTCACCCGCAGCGGCAACGAGTACCGCCTGGGCATGTCGGTGCTGCGCCTGGGCTTCGAATACCTGGCCTCGCTGGAGCTGACCGAATTGGGCCAGCCGCTGCTGGCGCGGCTGTGCGATCACCTCAACTACCCAAGCAACCTGGTGGTGCGCGATGGCCGCTCGATCGTCTACGTGGCCAAGGTCTCGCCGCCGTCGGTGTTCTCCAGCGCGGTCACCGTCGGTACTCGCCTGCCGGCCCATGCCACGGTACTGGGGCGCATCCTGCTGGCCGACCTGAGCCTGAACGAGCTGCGCGAGCTGTACCCGGAAGAACATCTGGAACAGTTCTCGCCGTGCACACCAAAGACCGTGCTGGAGCTGTTCGACCTGGTTCAGGCCGACCGCGTGCGCGGTTACGTCAACGGCGAAGGCTTCTTCGAATCGACCATCTCCACGGTCGCCGCGCCGGTGCGCGACGCCAGCGGCCAGGTGGTCGCCGCGCTCGGCCTGACCATCCCCACCGTGCAGATCGGTCACGTCAATTTCGCCAACCTGCTCGGCCAGGTACGCGGCAGCGCCGATGAGTTGTCGCGGCTGCTCAACTACACCCCCAACGCAGGCCACGGCCGCGTCACCGCGCTGATGAGGGACTGAGATGAATCCCTACCAACTTCATGAGCGCACGGCGATCGTCACCGGCGGCTCGTCCGGCATCGGCTACGCCTGCGTCGAACTGCTGCTCGAAGCCGGCGCGCGGGTGGCCTTCTGCGGCCGCAATCAAGACCGCCTGCACAGCGCCGAAGCGCGCCTGCGCCAGCGCTTCCCCCAGGCGCAACTGCTGGCCCAGGTGTGCGACGTACTCGACGCCCAATCCGTGCGGGCTTTTGCCGCCGCCAGCCTGGCCGCGCTCGGCCCGGCCCAGGTGCTGGTCAACAACGCCGGGCAAGGCCGCGTGTCGACCTTTGCCGACACCAGCGACGAGGCCTGGAACGAGGAACTGCAGCTTAAATTCTTCTCGGTGATCAACCCGGTGCGCGCTTTCATGGCTCAGTTGCAGGGCCAGCCGAATGCCTCGGTCGTCTGCGTCAACTCGCTGCTGGCCAGCCAGCCCGAGCCGCACATGGTCGCCACTTCCGCGGCGCGTGCCGGGCTGAAGAACCTGGTGCGCTCGATGGCGTACGAGTTCGCCGAACACGACATCCGGGTCAACGGCATTCTTATCGGCCTGGTCGAATCCGGCCAATGGCGCCGCCGCTTCGAAGCCCGCGAGGAGCGCGAACTGGACTGGTCGCAATGGACCCAGCAGCTCGCCCAACGCAAACACATTCCCCTGGGCCGCCTGGGCCTGCCGAGAGAAGCGGCGCAGGCGATCCTGTTCCTCGCCTCACCGCTGTCGGCCTACACCACTGGCAGTCATATCGATGTATCCGGAGGCCTGTCCCGCCATGCGTAACGAAAACACTGTCACCGTCGGTGCCGTGATCACTGCGTTCCTTGAGCAATGCGAGGTCAAGGCGGCCTTCGGCGTGATCTCGATCCACAACATGCCGATCCTCGATGCCTTCGCCGTACGCGGCAACATCCGCTTCGTCATGGCCCGCGGCGAAGCCGGGGCGACCAACATGGCCGATGCCTATGCGCGCAGCAGCGGCGGCCTGGGCGTGTGCCTGACCTCCACCGGCACCGCCGCCGGCAACGCCGCCGGGGCGATGGTCGAAGCGCTGACCGCCGGCACCCCGCTGCTGCACATCACCGGGCAGATCGAAACGCCGTACCTGGACCAGGAGCTGGCCTACATCCACGAAGCGCGTGATCAACTGACCATGCTCAAGGCGGTGTCCAAGGCGGCATTCCGCGTACGCAGTGTCGAGACCGCCCTGAGTACCCTGAAGCTGGCCGTGCAGACGGCCCTGACCGCGCCGACCGGCCCGGTCAGCGTGGAGATCCCGATCGACATCCAGTCGACCTACATCCCCATGCCCAGCGACCTCTCGCCGCTGCCGATCCCGGTCGCCGCACCTGCCGCAGAAGCGCTCGACCTGGTCGCCGAACGCCTAGCCAGCGCCACCCGCCCGCTGCTTTGGCTGGGCGGCGGCGCGCGCCATGCCGGCGCGCAGGTCAAGCGCCTGCTGGACATGGGCGTCGGCGTGATCACCTCGACCCAGGGCCGTGGCGTGGTCAACGAAGACGATGAGCGCTGCCTGGGCGCGTTCTCCCAGAACAAGCTGGTCGAAGGCTTCATGCAGACCTGCGATGCGCTGGTGGTGGCCGGTTCGCGCCTGCGCAGCAACGAAACCTTCAAGTACGCCCTGAAACTGCCGCGCACCACCCTGCGCATCGACGTCAACCCGGCCATCGAAGGCCGCAGCTACCCCAGCGACCTGTTCATCTGCGGCGATGCGGCGCTGGCCCTGGATGGCCTGGCCGACCGCCTGCAAGGGCGGCTGAACATCGACCCCAACTTCCTCGCTGAACTCAAGGTGGTGCGCGAGCAAGCGCGCAAGCAGCTGGTCGCCGACCTTGGCCCGTACTCGGCGATGGTCGAGCAGTTGCAGGCGCAGACCGGGCGCAACTTCACCTGGGTGCGCGATGTGACCCTGTCCAACAGCATCTGGGGCAACCGCCTGCTCAACCTGTATCACCCGCTGTCTGGCGTACACGCCCTGGGCGGCGGTATCGGCCAAGGCCTGGCGATGGGCATTGGCGCGGCGGTAGCGGCAGCGGAAACCGCGCCGGGGCGCAAGGTATTCGTCCTGGCTGGCGATGGCGGCTTCATCCTCAACCTCGGCGAGCTGGCGACCCTGGTCCAGGAAAAGGCCAACGTGGTCATCCTGCTGATGAACGACCAGCGCTACGGCGTCATCCGCAACATCCAGGACGCCATCTATGGCGCCCGCCACGCCTACGTCGAACTGCACACCCCGGACTACAGCAAGCTGGCCGAATCGCTCGGCCTGCGCCATGGCCTGGTCAGCGACCTGAAGGATTTCGGCAGCGTGCTCGATGGCGCCCTTGGCGAACAAGGCCCGTTCCTGCTGGAAGTCGACATGCTCAGCGTCGGCGGCTTCGCCACCCAGTTCGCAGGCCCGCCCAACAGCGAAACCAAGGCGCAGAAGGCCACCGCCTGAGGAGTCTGTCATGTTGCATATCACCATGATCGGCTGTGGCGCGATTGGCGTCGGCGTACTCGAACTGCTGGAGCAAGACCCGCAGCTGTGCGTCGACGCGGTGATCGCCTCGGCAGGTTCGGCAGAGCTGGTGCGCCAGCGCCTGGCCAGTTTCCGCCAGCCACCCCAGGTGCTCACCGCGCTGCCGGCCGATGCGCGCCCCGACCTGCTGGTCGAGTGCGCCGGCCACAAGGCCATCGAAGAACACGTGCTGCCGGCCCTGGAGCGCGGCATCGCCTGCCTGATCGTCTCGGTCGGTGCGCTGTCCGAGATCGGCCTGGTCGAACGCCTGGAAGCGGCAGCGGCGCGCGGCAACACCCGCATCGAGCTGCTCCCGGGAGCAATCGGCGGCATCGATGCGCTGTCGGCCGCCAAGGTCGGTGGCCTGGACTCGGTCGACTATATCGGGCGCAAGCCAGCACGGGCCTGGAAGAACACCCCGGCCGAGCAGCTGTGCGAGCTGGACAGCCTCAGCGAGCCGACCGTGATCTTCGAAGGCAGCGCCCGTGAAGCGGCGCGGCTGTATCCGAAGAACGCCAACGTCGCCGCGACCCTGTCGCTGGCCGGCCTGGGCCTGGACCGCACCCGGGTGACGCTGATCGCCGACCCGCTGAGCGAGGACAACGTCCATCAGTTTCAAGCCCGTGGCGCCTTCGGCGGCTTCGAGATGAGCCTGCGCGGCAAGCCGCTGCCGGCCAACCCGAAGACTTCGGCGCTGACCGTCTACAGCGTGGTTCGCGCCCTTGGCAACCACGCCCATGCCATTTCCATCTAGGGGACTGTCAATGACACTGGAACAGACCTTACCCATCTGCATCGCCGGCACCTGGCGCCTGGGCGCTGGTGAGCGCTACGCCAGCTGCTATCCGGCCACCGGCGAGCCTGTGGCCTGGCTCAATGCCGCCAGCCTGGACGATGTCGAGGCCGCTGTGCAGGGTGCGCACCAGGCCTACGTGCACAGCGGCTGGGCCCAGCGCAAACCGCACGAACGCGCCGCCGTGCTGTACCGCATCGCCGAGCTGATTCGCCAACGCGCCGAAGAACTGGCCCAGCTGCAACGCCAGGACAACGGCAAGCCGATCAACGAAACCCGCGCCCTGGTCGCCAGTGCCGCCGGCACCTTCCAGTTCTTCGCCGCAGCGTGCGAAACCCTGGAAGAAACCATCACCCCCTCGCGTGGCGACTTCCTCAGCATGAGCGTCTATGAGCCGATGGGCGTGGTCGCGGCGATCACGCCGTGGAACTCGCCCATTGCCAGCGAAGCGCAGAAGGTCGCCCCGGCCCTGGCCGGGGGCAATGCGGTGGTGATCAAACCGGCGGAGATCACCCCGCTGCTGGCCCTGCAACTGGCCCAGATCTGCGAGGACGCCGGCCTGCCCAAGGGGCTGATCAGCGTGCTGCCGGGCAAAGGTTCGCTGCTCGGCGATGCCCTCACCCGCCACCCGCTGGTCAAGCGTGTGTCGTTCACCGGCGGCACCCGCACCGGCAAGCACATCGCCCATATCGCCGCCGACAAGATGATGCCGGTATCGCTGGAGCTGGGCGGCAAGTCGCCGACCATCGTCCTCGACGACGCCGACCTCGACCACGCCGTGGCCGGGGTGCTGTATGGCATTTTCAGCTCCTCGGGCGAGGCGTGCATCGCCGGCTCCCGGCTGTTCGTCGCCCGCGCCCTGTACGAGCCTTTCATGACTCGCCTGAGCGCTGCCGCCGCACAACTGCGCCTGGGTGATCCGGCCGATGAGCGCACGCAGATGGGCCCGCTGATCAGCGCCGCTCACCGCGAGTCGGTCGAGCGCTACGTGGCCCTGGGCCTGGCCGAAGGTGGCCGCCTGCGCCTGGGCGGCGAGCGCCCCAGCGGCGGCGTGTTCGACCAGGGCTACTTCTACCCGCCGACCATTCTCGAAGGCCTGGGCAATCACCAGCAGGTGTGCCAGGAAGAAATCTTCGGCCCGGTGCTGGTGGCCCTGCCCTTCGACAGCGAAGAGCAATTGATCGAGCAGGCCAACGACAGCCTGTATGCCCTCGCCGCTGGCATCTGGAGCCGCGACTACAAGCGCGCCTGGGCCCTGGGGCGCAAGTTGCAGGCCGGCACGGTGTGGATCAACACCTACAAGCAGTTCTCCATCTCGACCCCGTTCGGCGGCTGGCGCGACAGCGGCCTGGGCCGTGAAAAAGGCCGTCTGGGCATCCTGCAATACATGGAACAGAAAAGCCTCTACTGGGGCATGAACCAACAGCCGCTGGCCTGGGCCGGCGTGGAGGCAGGGCAATGAGCGTACTGGGCATCGACGAAGTCACCTATGGTGTGGAAGACCTCGACAGCTGCGTGCGGTTCTTCGCCGACTGGGGCCTGAGCAAGGTCAGCGAGCAACCCGACCAGGTGATCTTCGAAACCCTCAATGGCTGCCGGGTGGTGCTGGCGGCCATCGACAAACCCGGCCTGCCGCCGGCCATCGAGCCCGGTTCGACCGTGCGCGAAGTGGTCTGGGGCGTGGCCAGCCAGGCCGATCTGCAGCTGTACAGCCAGCGTATTGCCAACGACCCAGGCTTTGTCGAAGGTGACGGGCGCATTGGCTGCACCGACCCCAACGGCCTGGCGATCCGCCTGCAGGTCACCCGCAAGCGCGCGCTGGACATCGAATGCAGCGGCCACAACACCTGGCAGAGCAAAGGCCGGATCAACAAGCCGGCGCCAGTCTACGAACGTGCCACTCCCATCGAAGTGGGCCATGTGGTGTTCTTCGTCAAGGACGTCAACGCCTGCGAGGCCTTCTACCACGAGCGCTTCGGCTTCCAGGCCTCGGACCGCTACCCCAACCGCGGCGCCTTCCTGCGCACCGCCGAGGAAGGCGGTCACCACGACCTGTTCATGCTGCAGTTGCCAGCGCCCCGCGCCGGGCTCAATCACGTCGCCTTCACCGTGCGCGACCTGCATGAAGTGTTCGGCGGCGGCATGCACATCTCGCGCTGCGGCTGGGCCACTGAAATCGGCCCGGGCCGCCACCCGGTGTCGTCGGCGTTCTTCTGGTACTTCAAGAACCCAGCCGGCGCCCTGGTCGAGTACTACGCCGATGAAGACCAACTGACCGGCGAATGGCAACCACGCGAATTCGAACCCGGCCCGACCGTGTTCGCCGAGTGGGCGATTGCCGGCGGCATCGATGGCAACACCCGGCGCCAGCAACACGTCGAGGCGCCACAAGGCAAATTCCTCACCGACAAGCCCAAGAACAACTGAGGTCGATCCCATGAGCACACCCGAGGTTTACCTGCAACCGCACCAGGCGCGCAAACGCCCCAACACGCCGTTCGAAGACCTGCTCGGCGACTCCATCGAACGCGCCTTCGGCAATGGCGTGAGCGAGCTGGGCGACTTGCTCGCCCACCTCAACCTGGCCGGCCCGCCCTGCCCGCTGACCAGCGGCGAGTGGACTGCAGAGGCCTACCAAACCCTGATGGCGCGGCTGGGCGCATGACCCACCGGAGGTAAAACAAAATGAATATGCACGTAACCGTCGACCCTGTTGAACAACACCTGGCCAATGGCCTGAAAGACCTTTGGTTCCCGGTCCTGCCGTCGGATCTGCTGAGCGATAAACCGGTGTCGATTCGCCGCCTGGGCTACAAGATCGCCCTGTGGCGCGATAACGACGGCAGCGTCCATGCCCTGGAAGACCACTGCCCGCACCGCGGCGCGCCGCTGTCGCAAGGGCCGGTGCTGGGCGATCGCCTGCAGTGCCCGTACCACGGCGTCGAAGTGCGCTACGACGGCACCGTGACCAAGGTGCCCGGCAGCCCTGGCTGCAAGCTCGAAGGCAGCCGACCGACGCGGATGTTCCATACCCGTGAAGCGGCAGGCGCAATCTTTTTGTTCAACGCCACCGACCCGCACCTGGAGATGCCACCCGAGCTGGTGCTGCCCGAGCAGCTGACTTCGCCCGAGTGGAGCAGCTTCCTTTGCTACACCGAGTGGAAAGGCGACTACCGCTACGTGCTCGACAACGTCATGGACCCGATGCACGGCACCTACCTGCACAAGATGTCGCACTCGATGAGCGAGGGCGAGGCCACCGCCAAGTTCGTCACCCGCGACACCGAGCAGGGTTTCTTCTTCGAAAAAGAAGGCCAGCGCGGCGTCAACTTCGACTGGACTGAGTTCCTCGATAACGGCTGCCATTGGCTGCGCCTGGAAATCCCCTACCCGAAGACCGGCGGCCCAGGCGGCAACTTCACCATCATCGGCAGCTACACCCCAAGCAGCCGCGCCCTGTCGGCGGTATTCCACTGGCGCGCGCGGCCGCTGACCGGCTGGCAGCGTGACACCTGGCGCTTCCTCTACAAGAACCGCCTGGAAGCGCGCCACTGGGCGGTGCTGGAGCAGGACCGGGTGCTGCTGGAGTTCATGGAGTTCGACGCCAACCAGCGCGAGAACCTCTACCAGCATGACTTGGGCGTAGTGCGCCTGCGCCGCTACCTCAAAGGCAAGGCCAAAGAACAACTGGCCCTGATCGACGCAAAGCAACTGCCTTGAGCTATTGAACCTGAGGTGACCGATGTCCAACTCCTCCACCATCAGCGCGCTGGTGCACACCCTGCGCCATGAAGCCGAAGGGATCATCAGCGTCGAGCTGCGTCCCTGGGGCGATACCGTGTTCGCGCCGTTCGAGGCCGGCTCGCACATCGACCTGCATTTGCCCAACGGCTTGGTGCGCAGCTACTCGCTGCTCAACTCGCCGAGCGACCAAGGCCGTTATGTGGTCGGCATCCTGCGTGATCGCAACAGCCGCGGCGGCTCGCGCTTTGTCCACGAACACCTGCGCGTGGGCACAGAGCTGAAGATCTCCCAGCCGCGCAACAACTTCGCCCTCGACAGCCGCGCCAGCCACAGCGTGCTGGTGGCTGGCGGCATCGGCATCACGCCGATCTACTGCATGTTCCGCCAGTTGCTGGCGCTGGGTCGCTCGGCCGAGCTGATCTACTGCGCCCGCTCGCGTCGCGAGGCAGCGTTGCTGGAACAGATCGCCGAGCTCGGGGCCAAGGTGATCTATCACTTCAACGATGAAAAAGATGCCTTGCCGGATCTGCCCGGGTATCTGGCCGGGCGCCCGGCAGACACCCACTTCTATTGCTGCGGGCCGACGCCGATGCTCGATGCGTTCGAGAGCGCCTGTGAGAACTTGGGCTATGCGCATGCGCACATCGAGCGGTTCACTGCCGCCGAGTTACCGCCAGCGGAGGATGCCCAGGACAGCTACAGCGTCGAGCTGAGCAAGTCGGGCAAGACGCTGCATATCGAGCCAGGGTTGAACCTGCTCGATGTGTTGCTCGAGGCCGGTTGCGATATCGAGTACAGCTGCCGTGAAGGGGTGTGCGGGTCTTGCGAGACACGCGTGCTGGAAGGTGATATCGATCATCGCGATGGCGTGCTGACCAAGGCCGAGCGAGCGGCCAATGGCTCGATGATGGTGTGTGTTTCCGGGTGCAAGAGTCGCCGCCTGGTGCTTGATCTGTGAACTGACCCCATTGCTCGCACGCGCAGTTGACCGGCCCTTGGTGGCCGGTTTTTTTTGGCCCGATGAACGGGCCTCATCGCGGGGCAAGCCAGCACCGGGCTTCGTGGGAGCGGGCTTGCCCCGCGATGAGGCCACGCATCGTGCACTTATGCGCAATCTCTGGGCATTTACGTAACTGCTTTCAGGTGCTGTTTCGAGGGCGATACAAATTGCCGCGTTTCAAATATAAATAATTGTTTTAACTGATAATTTAATTAATTAACAACACTGGCACAAAACCTGCTCTAGCCCTTAGGCATTCACACTTGAAACACCGTATCGCCCCTAAAACAATAAAACCAACTCCACCCGTTATCCGCCGGTAAAAACAGGTTGCCTCGCACACATCCCACTGTGGATGACGCCCCCGTTTTGCCCGCAGAAACGCCCCAACCTTGCAGGGCATGGTATGAACAGATATGTGATAAGCCTCGGTCTGATCGTCAGCAGTTGTGCCAGCTTCGCCTCCGAACCCGGCCCAGCTGCCCCCGACCAACCGCCAGCGGTAAAAAAGCCATTCCCGCATATCGCCTGGCGCAGCGATGACGGCCAAAGCAGCCTGGATATCGGCGGCGCCCTGCGTATCAACTACCGCGACGAGCACTGGGACACCACCGAGAACAACGGTCGGTTCCTGTTCGACACTTTCCGCCTGGATGTCCAGGCCAGCCACCGGCAGCTGTTCAGCGATGTCGGCTACTGGTTCCAGGACGACGGCAAGCGTTCCATCGACCGTGGCTACATTGGCTATCGCTTCAACCCCCAGTCCAACCTGCAACTCGGTGCACCGTTCAAGCCGTTCGGCCTTGAGCCCTACCCACAGTTTGGCTGGAGCTACCACATCCCGTTCTTCATGGGTTACGGGGTCAGCGCTGGTACGGGCCTGAAGTACAGCTACAAGGATCAGGACTGGGACCTGCAACTGGGCTATTTCCCCCGCATGCTGCCCTCCAGCCTGCGCTACTCGCCGGAGGTCGGCCGCTATGCCGACCTCAACGACAACGCCGTGCCCTTCACCCAGTCGCGCCAGGACAACGAAAAGCGCAACCAGCTCAACGCCCGCGTTGCCCGAACCTTCACCGGCGAGGGCTGGAAGACCGAGATCGGCGCCTCGCTGGCCGCCGCCCAGCTGTACAACGCCACCACTGACGATGATGGCGACTATTGGGCAGGCGGTGTGCACGCCCTGTTCAATCATGGCCCCTGGACCGTGACCGGCCAGGCGATTCGCTATGAGTATGACCCGAGCAACCCCGCAGGGGTCAGCGACGATGCGGTGCTGATGGGCGGCAACGGCCTGACGCCGGCCTACCTGATCGCCTCGAAAGCAACCATTGCCGCGGTCAACCTGGGTTATGACGTGTACACGCCAAGGCTTGGCCAGCTGAAGAAGATCAAGCTGTACACCGACTACAGCCGGATGATGAAAGACAAAAGCGGCTGGGATGATTCGCAGATGTTCACGGTCGGGGCGCAGTTCCTGGCGATGCCGATCATGGCCTGGATCGACCTGACCTGGGCGCGCAACGCCAACCCATTTGGCGGGGCGGAAAATGGCACCGGCTGGACCAGTACCAGTTCCGTCGGCAGCAATGACTGGTACTACCGGACCAACATCAACATCGGCTACTACTTCTAAGTCGCTATCGCGGGGCAAGCCCGCTCCCATGCAGAACTCTACCTGGTGGTTCTGCATGGGAGCGGGCTTGCCCCGCGATGACGTCGCTACAGACACCCTGGCCAATCCGCCGTACGATGTCCAGCAGTCCACCCCTGCAGCCCCAACCATGACCGTCCAACCCCAGCCCCATTTCAAGAAAATCCTGTTTCGCCTGGAGCAGGACGCCCAAGGCTACCCACCCGCCTCGGTCGAGGGCCTGTGGGCCAAACAGGTCGACGCCGGCTACCTGATCGACAGCATCCCGTTTTATACCTACGGCATTGCACCCGGCGACACCATCAGCGTCACCGACGAGGGTGAGCAAACCTGGTTTGCCGCCCTGCACGGCAATGGCGGTGCATCGGTCTTTCGGATAGTGGTCAAGGCGCCAGGCGCGTTTGAACAGGTCCGCGCGGCCTTAAGCGATTTCGGCTGCCCCAGCGAAGTCGAGCAAGCCGTGAAGATGCTCGCCGTGCACGTGCCCCCAAGCCTGTCGCTCGATACCCTGCTCTACTACCTGTTGACCCAGCGCGAAGCCGGTACCCTGGAGTTCGAGGAAGGCGTGTTGCGCCACACCATCCCCGCAGAGTTTCTGTGATACCAGGCCATCGTCTGCCGATGGCCTGGCCAACCCTTACGCTTCTCGACTGGCCTGTGCCAGGCGCGTCGCAGGCTTCCTGAACACGAACAGCAAGCCGATCACGATCAGCCCCATCCCCAGCAAGCTCAGCGGCGCCAGGCGGTTACCGAAGATCAGCAAGTCCATCACCGCAGTCACAGCCGGCACCAGGTAGAACAGGCTTGTGACATTGACCAGGTTGCCCCGGGCGATCAGCCGGTAGAGCAACAGCGTCGCCAGCAGCGAGACCACCAGGCTCATCCACAACAACGCACCGATGAAGCCTGTGTTGAAATCCACCTCCAGGGTTTGCAACGGCGCGAACAACGCGCACAAAACAACCCCGGCCAGGTACTGCAACGGCAAGGTGCCCATGGGGTTGTCAGTGATGCGCTTTTGCAGGATCGAGCCAATGGTCATGCTCGCCAGCGCCAGCAAGGCGAACAGCATCCCGACCAGGGACACCCCGCCCAGGTTGATGCCCTGGTAGACCACCATGATCAACCCGGCCAAGCCCAAGCCCAGGCCGAACAAGCGGCTCCAGGAGCGCTGACGCTCCATCAGCACCACGGTGAGGATCGGTTGCACGCCCATCACCGTGGCCATCACCCCTGGGGTGACATGGGTACTCAACGCCAGCAGGTAGAAGATCTGGTAGGCGCCGAGCAACACGCAACCGGTGCCCAGGGCCTGCAGGATGGCCCGCAGTGAACGCGGCCAGCGCAGGCCCAGCAGCGGCCCGATCAGCAACAAGCCACACAGCGCCAAGGCTGAGCGCAACAAGAGAAACGCGAACGGGCTGGCATGCGCCAGGCCGAGTTTGGAGACGATCGCCCCGCTGCTCCACAGCAGGACGAACAGGCTGGTAGTGGCCGCCGAGGCCACGGATGCTTTATTGAAGACGAACATATGCCACCTGTATGCAGGCAAATAAGCCAAACGGCGGGCGTGTGCTTCAGCGAGCGAAGGTGCCGACCGTGTTCAGTAGCGTGCGGGTGCGGGAGGGTTCGGCAAGACGCCGATCAGCCCAGCACGACCACACAAGGAGGCGCGGTTACTACGCCCCCGGCAACGCCACTGACAGGTGGTGGTGGGTAGTGACTGAGCATGACCGGCTGCTGGCTACCACGCACGACCATGCCCGCGACAGGCGCGATGGCAAAGGCGTTGCTGACAGGGATGGCGGACATGCACAGGCTCTTGGGTGAGGTGAATGGGTTTGACTATAGCGTTGCGCTCATCGCGGGGCAAGCCCGCTCCCACAGGGCTTGGCCCGGCGATGCTGGGCTCAGAACAACCAGCGATACAGCAGGTAAGCGACCACCACTGCCAACACCGGCCGCAGTACTCGATAAGCCTTGGGATTGGCGCGTTTGAACTGCTTGACCCGGGTGCTGATCTTGTTGCTGAAGCGCTTGCTCCAGGCGTACGCCTGGTTGATGCCGCCAACCCGCTCGTCATCGGTGTTCTGCGGCGCGGTGGCGCGGCCGAGGAAGGCGCTGACCTTACGGTTGATGCGGGTCATCAGCGGGCTGTTGAGCGGGCGCTCGACGTCGCAGAACAGGATCACCCGAGTCACCTCGGTTTCGTTCTTCACCCAGTGCACGAAGGTCTCGTCGAACATCACGTCTTCACCGTCGCGCCAGGCATACGGCTGGCCGTCGACGTAGATGCGGCAGTTGTCCGAGTTAGGCGTGGACAAGCCCAGGTGGTAACGCAGCGAACCGGCGAACGGGTCGCGGTGTGGATTGAGGTGGCTGCCGCCGGGCAGCAGGGCGAACATCGCGCCCTTGACGTTGGGAATGCTGCTGACCAACTCGACGGTCTTGGGGCACAGGGCTTGCGCCGAAGGCAGCGGTTTGTCGTACCACTTCAGGTAAAACCGCTTCCAGCCTTTCTTGAAGAACGAGCCAAAGCCTGCGTCGTTGTCTTTTTCGGCGGCGCGAATGTAACCCTCGTCGAACAGGCGCATGGCCTCTTCGCGGATCACTTGCCAGTTGTCCTTGAGCACATCGAGCTCAGGGAAGCGCTGACGGTCCAGGTAGGGTTTGGACGGCACGCCGGAGAACAGGTACATCAGGCTGTTGTAGGGAGCGAACAACGCCGAATGGTTGACGAATTGGCGTAGCACCGGCAGCCGGGCCTTGCCGCGCAGGTGCACGAACAGCACGCTGCCGAAGAACACCAGCAGAACACCCGCCTTGGCGACAAAGGAAAAGGTCATGCAACACTCCTTGGAATAGGAAATCAGGCCATCGCTTCCAGATAGCCGGACATCATAAACCCATCCGACGCGGGTAAAAACAACTTGGGTCGGATAGCAATGTTGAAGATTTTGTAATAAAGGCCGTGGCTGGCTATTGCGCCGGGTCAGGCAATCGCTCATTGGCGACTGCTATGCAGCCCATCGCAGGCAAGCCAGCTCCTACCGAACTGCGCGGTACGTGTAGGAGCGGGCTTGCCCGCGAAGAGGCTGGCACTGACTGAAGGCTTACTGCTGGTTTTCCTGCTCGGTGAACAGATCGGCGAAGAGCATGCTCGACAAGTAGCGCTCACCCGAATCAGGCAGGATCACCACGATGGTCTTGCCCTGCATCTCCGGCTTCTCGGCCAGGCGCACCGCCGCGGCCATCGCCGCGCCGCAGGAAATCCCGCAGAGGATGCCCTCTTCCTGCATCAGGCGCAGCGCCATGGCCTTGGACTCTTCGTCGCTGACCGTCTCGACCTGGTCGACCAGCGACAGGTCAAGGTTCTTCGGCACGAAGCCTGCGCCGATGCCCTGGATCTTGTGCGGGCTGGGCTTGAGCTCTTCGCCGGCCAGGGTCTGGCTGATCAGCGGCGAGGCGATAGGCTCGACGGCAACCGACAGGATCGGCTTGCCTTGGGTGTTCTTGATATAGCGCGACACGCCGGTGATGGTGCCGCCGGTGCCGACGCCTGCGACCAACACGTCGACCGCGCCATCGGTGTCGTTCCAGATCTCCGGGCCGGTGGTCTTTTCGTGGATCGCCGGGTTGGCCGGGTTGTCGAACTGGCCCGGCTGGTAGTACTTGGCAGGGTCGGAGGCGACGATTTCGTTGGCCTTCTCGATCGCGCCCTTCATGCCTTTGGCAGGCTCGGTCAGCACCAGCTCGGCGCCCAAAGCCTTGAGCACCTTGCGCCGTTCCAGGCTCATCGAGGCGGGCATGGTCAGCAGCAGCTTGTAGCCGCGGGCGGCGGCGACGAAGGCCAGGCCGATACCAGTGTTGCCCGAGGTCGGCTCGACAATGGTCATGCCCGGCTTGAGCTTGCCGCTGGTTTCGGCGTCCCAGACCATGTTGGCGCCGATCCGGCACTTGACCGAGTAGCCAGGGTTGCGCCCTTCGATCTTGGCCAGGATGGTCACCCCGCGCGGGGCGATACGGTTGATCTGCACCAGCGGCGTGTTGCCGATGGAATGGGCGTTGTCTGCGTAGATACGGCTCATGGCAGGGTCCTTAACCGAGCGGGGAAAGCTTCAAGGGTAAGCCTGCCCGGCGGGAGCGTAAAGCCCGTTCGAACTCCCTCGACGGGCCTGCGGTCAACCGGACATCCTCGATTGGAGAGCCTTCGATGAAAGCGCGTTATCGCTGGCCGCTGGTCGGCCTGGCCAGCCTGGTCGTGCTGCTGGTGGCGCTGCATCTGGCGCTGCCCTACCTGGTGCGCGACTACCTCAACGACAAGCTCGCCGACATGGGCGAGTACCGTGGCCAGATCACCGATGTCGACTTGGCCTGGTGGCGAGGGGCCTACCAGATCAATGGGCTGAAGATCGTCAAGACCACCGGCAAAGTGCCAGTGCCGTTTGTCGATGCGCCGTTGATCGACCTGTCGGTGAGTTGGCACGCGTTGTGGTACGACCGGGCCGTGGTGGCCGAAGTGGTGTTCGTCCGCCCAGAGCTGAACTTCGTCGACGGCGGCAACAAGCAGAATTCGCAGACCGGTCGTGGCACCGACTGGCGTCAGCAGCTGGAAAAGCTGCTGCCGATCACCCTCAATGAAGTGCGCATCGACAATGGCACGCTGACCTTTCGCAATTACAACTCCAAGCCGCCCGTCGAGCTCAAGGCCACTCGATTGCAAGCGAGTATCCGCAACCTGACCAATGTGCGCGACGACAAAGGTCGGCGTGATGCCAGCTTCGAAGGTTCTGCGCTATTGCTTGGTGACGCCAAGGTGGAAAGCCGGGCGACCTTCGATCCGTTCAGCGACTTCGACGACTTTGAGTTCCGCCTGCGTGCTACGGGCATCCAGCTGCGTCGACTCAACGATTTCGCCAGCGCCTACGGCAAGTTCGACTTCAACGCCGGCCACGGCGATGTGGTGATCGAGGCCCAGGCCGAGAAGGGTCGGCTCAATGGCTATATCAAGCCGCTGCTGCGCGATGTGGATGTGTTCAATTGGCAGCAGGATGTCGAGAACAAGGACAAGGGTTTCTTCCGTTCGATCTGGGAGGCGCTGGTCGGCGCCTCGGAAACCGTGCTGAAAAACCAGCCGAAAAACCAGTTCGCCACCCGCGTGGAACTCAGCGGCAGTGTCCATCAGCAGGACATCAGCGGGTTTGAGGCCTTTTTGCAGATTCTGCGTAACGGTTTCGTGCAGGCGTCCAATGCACGATATGAGCAACCTGCGCCTGATTCCGACTGAGCCTGCGTGACGGGCCATTCAGGGACTGAATACCCGGTCTGCGTTTGCACGTGCCTAGGGCCGGGGTATAGTCGCTGACACACATAGACAATGTTGTCTGGGCCGCCCCTATCGCAGGGCACGCCCGCTCCCACGCCGCGCTACACACAGAATGCGTGGGAGCGGGCTTGCCCCGCGATGAGGCCGCCACTGACACCCCGCACAGAGGATAGGTTGATGAAGTTCGAAGGCACCCGCGACTACGTCGCCACAGACGACCTGAAACTGGCGGTCAACGCGGCGGTTACCCTGGAACGCCCACTGCTGGTCAAAGGCGAGCCGGGCACCGGCAAGACCATGCTCGCCGAGCAACTGGCGGCATCCTTCGGCGCCAAGCTGATCACCTGGCACATCAAGTCGACCACCAAGGCCCACCAGGGCCTCTACGAGTACGACGCAGTGAGCCGTCTGCGCGACTCGCAGCTGGGCGTGGACAAGGTCCACGATGTGCGCAACTACCTGAAGAAGGGCAAGCTGTGGGAGGCGTTCGAGTCTGAAGAGCGGGTGATCCTGCTGATCGACGAGATCGACAAGGCCGACATCGAGTTCCCCAACGACCTGCTGCAAGAGCTCGACAAGATGGAGTTCTACGTCTACGAAATCGACGAGACCATCAAGGCCAAGCAGCGGCCGATCATCATCATTACCTCGAACAACGAAAAAGAGCTGCCCGACGCGTTCCTGCGCCGCTGCTTCTTCCACTACATCGCCTTCCCCGACCGCGATACCCTGCAGAAGATCGTCGATGTGCACTACCCGAACATCAAGCAGTCGCTGGTCAGCGAGGCGCTGGATGTGTTCTTCGATGTGCGCAAGGTGCCGGGCCTGAAGAAGAAGCCCTCCACCTCCGAGCTGGTCGACTGGCTCAAGCTGCTGATGGCCGACAATATCGGCGAAGCGGTGTTGCGCGAGCGCGATCCGACCAAGGCCATCCCGCCGCTGGCCGGCGCCCTGGTCAAGAACGAGCAGGACGTGCAACTGCTCGAGCGCCTGGCGTTCATGAGCCGACGCGGCAATCGCTGACAGGAGCCGGTCATGCTGCTCAACCTGTTCAACGAAATGCGCGCGGCCAAGGTGCCGGTCTCGGTGCGCGAACTGCTCGACCTGCTCGCGGCCCTGCAGCAGCGAGTGGTGTTCGCCGACATGGACGAGTTCTACTACCTCGCCCGAGCGATTCTGGTCAAGGACGAGCGGCACTTCGACAAGTTCGACCGGGCCTTCGGCGCCTACTTCAAGGGCCTGGAGAACCTCGACCGACACCTGGAAGCGCTGATCCCCGAAGACTGGCTGCGCAAGGAGTTCGAGCGTTCGCTCAGCGATGAGGAGCGCGCGCAGATCCAAACGCTCGGTGGCCTGGACAAGCTGATAGAGGAGTTCAAGAAACGCCTCGAAGAGCAGAAAGAACGCCACGCCGGCGGCAACAAGTGGATCGGCACCGGCGGCACCAGCCCGTTTGGCTCAGGTGGCTTCAACCCTGAAGGCATCCGGGTCGGCGAGGCCGGCAAACGCCAGGGCAAGGCGGTCAAGGTCTGGGACCAGCGCGAGTACAAGAACCTCGACGATCAGGTCGAACTGGGCACGCGCAACATCAAGCTGGCCCTGCGCCGGCTGCGCAAGTTCGCCCGCCAAGGTGCGGCTGAAGAGCTGGACATCGATGGCACCATCGACCACACCGCCCGCGATGCCGGGCTGCTGAACATCCAGATGCGCCCAGAGCGGCGCAACACGGTGAAGTTGCTGCTGCTGTTCGACATCGGCGGCTCGATGGACGCCCATGTGCGGGTTTGCGAAGAGCTGTTCTCGGCCTGCAAGACCGAGTTCAAGCACCTGGAGTACTACTACTTCCACAACTGCGTGTACGAGTCGGTGTGGAAAAACAACCTGCGCCGCACGTCAGAGCGTTTTGCCACCTTCGACCTGCTGCACAAGTACGGCGATGACTACAAGGTGGTGTTCGTTGGCGATGCGGCCATGGCGCCTTACGAGATCACCCAGCCTGGCGGCAGTGTCGAACACTGGAACGAGGAAGCCGGCTATGTGTGGATGCAGCGCTTCAAGGAGAAATTCAAGAAGATCGTCTGGATCAACCCGTACCCCAAGCAGACCTGGGACTACACCGCTTCGACCCACCTGATCCGCGACCTGGTCGAAGACAAGATGTATCCGCTGACCTTGCAGGGGTTGGAGGATGCGATGAAATATCTGTCCAAGTAGATTTGCCGGCCTCATCGCGGGGCAAGCCCGCTCCCACGCGTCTTCTTGCACTGCGTGGGAGCGGGCTTGCCCCGCGATAAAGCTGGCAAAGGCGCCGCCAAACTTAGCGCCAGCTCTCCTTGACCGCCTTGCGCCGCCCGCCAAGAATCACCCAGCCGACCAGCAGCAACACACTCTCGACCACCAAGGCCAGCAAGAACCCCGCCCCCAGGCCCCAGCCAATCGCCTCTGGCACCAGCAGAATCTGGTAGCTGTAGCCTTTGAGGGTTTCATCGCGCAGCTGTGGATCGGCCTGCACCAGCACATGCCAACTACGGCTCAACCACGACCCTTGCAACGCCTGCCACTCGCGTTCGAGCAACTGATTGCGGATCAGCAGGCTCTCGATGCTGTTGGCGTCGCTGAGAAACACTGGATCGTCACTGCTGCGATAGTGGCGCACCAGCGCCTGCAAATCGCCTTTGAAGAAGCGCTCGGCGGTCTCCTGGAAGCCCGACAGCGCCTCGCGCGACTCCAGTACATGCGCCTCGACCCGCTGGCTGTAGTCCTTGACCACGCCCGGGACCTGAATACCGGCCAACAGGCCGAAGGTGAACAGCAGCAACCGCAGGTAACTTCTGAACATGCAGCGTCCTTAGCTTTGCCCGTGGGCGATGCACTCGCCATGGCGCCACAGCGCCCATTGGCCGGGCTCATAACGGTGCCAGGTTTCGTTTTCGGTCAGGGCCTCGGTGGTAATCACCGTGACCACGTCATTGGGAGTGGTTTCTGCCTGGAAGTCGACGATCATGTCGACATCCTTGAGCCTGGCCGGGCCAAACGGTGCGCGACGGGTAATGTGCGCCAGCTTGGTCGAACAGAAGCAGAACAGCCAGTCGCCGTTGCTCAGCAAGCCATTGAACACGCCCTTGCCACGGTACTCGGCGCAGGCCTCGACCAACACGGGCAACAGTTGCTCGACCTTGACCGGCTCCGGGAAGGCGCTACGCACGCGGTTGAGCAGGTCGCAGAAGGCCGCTTCGCTGTCGGTGTCGCCAACGGGCCGATAGAAGGTTTTCTGTCCGCTGAAATCAGCCAGTTGGCCGTTGTGCGCGAAACACCAGTTGTGCCCCCACAGTTCGCGCACGAACGGGTGGGTATTGGACAGGCAGACCTTGCCGACGTTGGCCTGGCGAATATGACCGATGACCACCTCGCTCTTGATCGGATAGCGCTGGACCAGCTTGGCCACTTCCGATTCGCTGCTCGCTGCCGGGTCCTGGAACAGACGCAGGCCGCGCCCTTCATAGAAACCGATGCCCCAGCCATCGCGGTGCGGACCGGTGCGGCCGCCGCGCTGCATCAGCCCGGAGAAGCTGAAGACAATGTCAGTGGGGACGTTGGCACTCATGCCCAGCAGTTCGCACATATGCGCGGCTTCCTTTACAGACGGGGCTCGACCCGGCCGCGGCCAGGGGCCGCTGGCGGCGGGTCGTTGCGATAACGGTCATTGCGATCGGCGGCAACCGACGCCTCGACCAGCACCTGGTCATCTTCGTTGACCTGGCGCTGGGCGGCGGCTTCGGCCTGCTCGCGGCGCTCGCGGGCGCGTTTTTCCAGCGGCCAGCGGATCAGCACGAAGAGCAGATACAGGGCAAAGGCGATCATGCCGTACATGGCCAGGTCCGAGGCGGCGCGCCAAGCGTTGTTACCGACCTTGAAGGCGATATCCAAGGCACTGATGGCGATGGCCGGGGCGAAGCTTTCCTTGACCGGATCGACGATGGTTGGGGTCAGCAGCAGCACCGCGATGATCACCCGCAGCGGTTCGCGCAGCCAACGCCACATCCAGCCGGTGAGTTTGAAGCCCACCAGCAGGCAGCCCAGGGCGGCCACGGCATAGAGGCCCCAGGCGAGGGTATAGTCGTTCTCGGTCATGGTGTTCGTGCAAGCCAGGCAAAGAGACGCCTATGATAAACACATTTGGGCCTAGGCGCCCCTATCGCGCGGCAAGCCCGCTCCCACGTGCTGTTTGATAGAACACTGCCAGCGTGGGAGATTCTATGGTTATGGGCAAGCCAATTTCATAGCTCTGGTGATGTATTCGCCCTGATTTTTCATCAGGGCGAAAGCCACGCGGGCAAGCTTTCGAGCCAAGATGACCAAGGCTTGGGTTGTTGCTTTACCGCTGTTTCGATGCTGCTCATAAAGGTCTCTCCAAGCGGCCGACCTGCTGGCGGACATTGCCGCGTTGTGCAGCAAACGACGGATCTCTGAACATCCCCGCTTTGTCAGGCGACGACGTCCATTCGTCTGCCCAGAGTCATTAACTCGCAGGTCCATTCCAAGGAATGCGATGAAGGAGTCACTGTTTTTAAATTCGCCTCTGACAAAGGCCATGACTAATGCCGCAGCGGTCAGAAAACCAATTCCTTCTACGGCTTGGCAGCGAGCCACTTGTTCTTGTAGTCCGGCTTCTCGGAGCACGTCCTTAAGTTTTTTCTGAATCAGTAAATCGAGGCGGTCTATCGATTTGACGAACACTTCGAAGGCGCTCTTCAAAAGGCTTTCATTGGCCCAGCTCTGAGTCATTGCAGTGCGCGCTGTCACCAAGGCAGCTCTGCGTCGCAGAAGGCTCTGGACCTTGCCGTAGACGGCGGGAGGGGGGCTCCAGGGGCGAAGATCTTCCCCTTCGTTTCTCAAGAACCGGGACAACAATCTCGCATCAGAAGGGTCAGTTTTGACTCGTCCTCCAACACTTTTCCGATAGTTGCTCAGTTGAAAGCCATCAATGACATAAACCTCAAGACCCGCACCATGGGCTAACTCGACCAGGTCCAAGTGATAGACGTTGGTCGCTTCAACTGCGATAGCCGTGTTGAGCGGCTGTTGTTTCAACCATCGCTTGATGTCGGGTTTTGAATTTTTCAGTTTGATTACCTCATCACTAGCGTCGTGATGGATAACCAACTCAGCCTTTGCGACGTCCGTACCCACGATCAGTTTGCCTGCCTGCATTGCGATGGGCGGTTCTCCACGTTAAGGTTTTTCGGCTTGAAGGGGTTTCACCAAGAGGCGCTGGCTTGCTTCTATCGTCGCTTGCAAACGATGCATTCTTTATCGGCGCTTTGGTGGAAGGGGTGGGGCGATGTCTCCCACGGTCTGTACTGCTGCGAACAGTCAGAATCGGGCATTTAGTCCCACCACCCCTTCAAGTCTAACCATACAAGCGGGCTTGCCCGGCGATAGGGCCGGCAAAGCCCGTAACAGCACACCAAGAGATCATTCATGCCAGCCACCGCTACCGCCGCTAAAGCTCCAATAGCCCATCAGGCCCCAGGCGCCGACCCCTACGCCTGGCTGCAAGAGCGCGACACCCCCGAGGTGCTGGCCTACCTGCACGCCGAAAACGCCTACCAGGAAACCTGCCTGGCCGACCAGGCGCCGTTGCGCGAGCAACTGTTCGAAGAGATCAAGGGCCGCATCAAGGAAACCGACCTGTCGTTGCCCTCGCCCTGGGGCCCTTGGCTGTACTACACACGCACCACCGCCGGCGACGAATACCCGCGCCACTACCGCTGCCCGCGTCCGGCCGACGACTCCAACACGGTCGATGAAAGCCGCGAACAATTGCTGCTCGACCCCAACGCCCTGGCCGCTGGCGGCTTCCTGGCGCTGGGCGCGTTCAATGTCAGCCCCGACCACCGCCTGCTGGCCTACAGCCTCGACACCAACGGCGAAGAAACCTACACCCTGTACGTCAAGGACCTGGCCAGCGGCAGCATCACCACCCTGCCCTTCGAAGACTGCGACGGCAGCATGACCTGGGCCAACGACAGCCAGACGCTGTTCTTCGCCGAACTGGACGACACCCATCGCCCTTGGCGCCTGCGCCGCTTTACCTTGGGCGAGGCTGACGCGCAGACCGTGTTCGAGGAAGCCGATGGACGGTTCTTCCTGCACTGCTACCGCGCCAGCTCCGAGCGCCAGCTGATCCTGCTGCTCAACAGCAAGACCACCAGCGAGGCCTGGGTGCTCGACGCCAGCACCCCACAGGCCGACTTCACCTGCCTGGCGCCACGTGAGGAAAATCACGAGTACTACCCCGATCACGGCCAGCTCGATGGCCAGTGGCGCTGGTTCATCCGCAGCAACCAGGACGGGATCAACTTCGCCCTGTTCCACGCCCCTGCCGAGCAGGTGCCGGGCCGCGCGCAGTGGCAGGTGCTGGTGGCGCACCGCGAGACGATCATGCTCGAAGGCCTGAGCCTCAATGCCAGCGCGCTGGCACTGAGCCTGCGCGAAGGTGGCCTGCCGGTCATCGAAGTGCGCCCGCAAGGTTTGCCGACATACCGCGTGGAGCTGCCGGATGCGGCCTACAGCCTGTATGTGCAAGACAGCCTGGAGTTTTCCAGCAGCCGCATTCGCCTGCGTTACGAAGCGCTCAACCGCCCGGCCCAGGTGCGCCAACTGGAGCTGGCCAGCGGTGCTCAGCAGGTGCTCAAAGAGACGCCAGTGCTTGGCGCGTTCGATGCCGACGCCTATGTCAGCCAGCGCCTGTGGGCGACCGCCAAGGATGGCACGCAGGTGCCGATCAGCCTGGTCCGCCGCCGCGAGGATCTGGACAAGACAGTGCCGCTCTATCTGTACGGCTATGGCGCCTATGGCGAAAGCCTCGATCCATGGTTCTCCCACGCCCGGCTGAGCTTGCTCGAACGCGGCGTGGCTTTCGCCATCGCCCATGTGCGTGGCGGCGGCGAGCTGGGCGAGGCCTGGTACCGGGCTGGCAAGCAGCAACACAAGCAGAACAGCTTCGATGACTTCATCGCCTGCGCCGAACACCTGATCGCCGAGGGCGTCACCGGCCGCGAACGCCTGGCGATCAGCGGCGGCAGCGCCGGCGGCCTACTGATTGGCGCGGTACTCAACCAGCGTCCGGATCTCTTCCGTTGCGCGATTGCCGAAGTGCCGTTCGTCGACGTGCTCAACACCATGCTCGACCCCGAGCTGCCGCTGACCGTGACCGAGTACGACGAGTGGGGCAACCCCGAGGAGCCGGAGGTTTACGCACGGATCAAGGCTTATGCGCCATACGAGAACGTCAAGGCCCAGGCCTACCCTGCCATGCTGGTAGTGGCCGGTTACAACGACAGCCGCGTGCAGTACTGGGAAGCAGCCAAGTGGGTCGCGCGCCTGCGCACGCGCAAGACCGACGACAACCTGCTGCTACTCAAGACCGAGATGGGCGCGGGTCACGGCGGCATGAGCGGCCGGTACCAAGGCCTCAAGGACGTGGCGTTGGAGTATGCGTTCGTCTTCAATGAACTGGGCGTGGTGTAAATCGGTTTTTTTGTTGTCTTAGGGTGGATTTGTCCGCGGGCTTTGCCTCGCCAGTGCTGGCCTCTTCGCGGGCAAGCCCGCTCCCACATGGGCCGAGTCGATCACACAATTGATAGGGGTCTGCACGATCCCTGTGGGAGCGGGCTTGCCCGCGAAGAGGCCAGCACTGGCGACAAAAACTGCGCTTGAAAGACGCCAGCCAACGATCCACCGTCCAAGACAGAAGAACAACACATGCCAGACGCCTCCCAGCTCAACGCCGAAATCCGCGACATGCTCATGGACTGCGGCCTGTTCGACGCCCTGCAACCGACCGACTTCCACGCCGTGGCCGGCTACTTCAGCCTGGCCCATATGACTGCCGGCGAGACGATTTTCCAGGAAGGCGACGCCGGTACCTTCATGTGTATCCTGCACCGCGGCCAAGTCTCGGTGCGCAAGACCGATGGCAGCGGCCAGGCGGTGGAAATCGCCGTGCTGCGCCGCGGCGCGTTTGGCGAAATGGCCGTGCTCGACGGTGAGCGCCGCTCGGCCAGTTGCGTGGCGGCCAGCGACTGCCAACTGCTGACCCTGGGCAAGGACTCGCTGGAAAAGATGCTCAACGAAGCGCCACGCATCGCTGCGCGGATCATCCGCGCACTGGCTGTGGCGCTATCGAAGCGCTTGCGCATGCAAGACGGTCAGCGCCTGGCCCAGGTCTAATCGTCCTTGGCCGGTGGTCGCGGCGGCTCTTGCGAAAGGCCCGGCAGCGGCTGATCGCGGGGCGGCCCAGGCACGGGCATCGGCGGCAACAGCGGTGCACCGGGCTGGCGGTCGTAGGCCTTGGGCGGTGCGCTCGGGGTGATCTGTGGATAGGGCGTGGGCGTGGCGGTGCCCGGTGCGCCAGGCACCGGCGTGGTGATCCGGGGCTGCTGGCCAGCGGCGTGCGCCAAGGGCGCGGCAACCACGATCAATGCGGCGAGGATCGCATGCAACATCTGCAACCTCCTGTCGGGAATCTTTCTACAGGCTACGCCCATCTGCAGGTTTTTGCCTGTCCGCGTGGCCTGCAGGCGCGCTAGACTCAAGGCTATAACCGTCATTCGCCTGAATACAATAAAGGTAACACCATGAGTTCCACCCTATCGGCCACCGCCCGCCTCGACCGCATCCTTGCCGACGCCAAGCGCGACAAGGAAATGGGCTACCGCGACAAGGCCCTGAAGATGTATCCCCATGTCTGCGGCCGCTGCGCCCGTGAGTTCTCCGGCAAACGCCTGTCGGAGCTGACCGTGCACCATCGTGACCATAACCACGACAACAACCCCCAGGATGGCTCGAACTGGGAGCTGTTGTGCCTGTATTGCCACGACAACGAGCACTCGCGCTATACCGACCAGCAGTACTTCAGCGAAGGCTCGACCAGCACGCCGAGCATCGCCAAGGCCACTCACAATCCGTTCGCCGGGTTGGCCGGTTTGCTGAAGAAAGACTGATCCCCATCACTGCCGGCAAGCCCGTATAATCGCGTTTTTTTTGCGAAGGGCCCCGGCACGTGGCAAACAAACGGTACAGCTGCATCGGCCTGTTCAATCCCAAGTCCCCGGAGAACGTCGGCTCGGTGATGCGCGCAGCGGGTTGCTACGGCGTCAACTCAGTGTTCTACACCGGCAAGCGCTATGAGCGCGCGCGCGATTTCGTCACCGATACCAAGCGGGTGCACTACGACATTCCGCTGATCGGAATCGATGACCTGCAGCGCATCATTCCCCTGGGCTGCACGCCGGTGGCGGTGGAGCTGGTCGAAGGTGCTCGGCCGCTGCCTGAGTACACCCACCCGGATCGCGCCATCTACATCTTCGGGCCTGAAGACGGCACGCTCGACGAGAGCGTGCGGGCGTGGTGTGAAGAGACCATCTATATCCCAACCGAGGGCTGCATGAACTTGGCGGCGACGGTCAATGTGGTGCTGTATGACCGCTTGGCCAAGGGGCTCAATACGCGCTCCGGGCCCAAATTCAAGTAGGCAGGGCTGGCCTCATCGCGGGGCAAGCCCGCTCCCACGCAGTGGACTGCCGCCTGAAAGCTGGATGGGTTGGGGGCAGTCCACCCATGGGCAATTGTGCCCCTCGTGGGAGCTGGCGACAGCCTGCGATGGGCCGCGAAGCGGCCGCAAAATCTCAAGCCAGACGCTCACTGGCAGGTTTGCTCCAGGCCGACAGCACCGTCGCCACGATCACCAGCGCCGCCCCCGCCAGCATCCGCAGCGACGGCTGCTCGGCGAACAGCACCCAGGCACAGGCAATTGCATACACCGGCTCCAGGGCAATGATCATCCCCGCGCTACGCGCCTGCAGCCCTTCCAGGCTCTTGACGAACAAGAACTGCGACAATCCCGTGCAAAACACCCCGAGCAGCGCCAGGTAGACCCAATCCGCGACCTGCAAGCCCTGCACCATCAACTGGTTCAGCGCAAACGGCGCTACCAGCACGGCCACCGTCAGGTTCTGCCAGAACGCCACCTGCAGCGCATCCATGCCCCGCGCGGCACGCCGATTGGCGATTGCCAGCAAGGCGAACGACAGACCCGAG
Source organism: Pseudomonas urmiensis (assembly GCF_014268815.2). NCBI lineage: Bacteria > Pseudomonadati > Pseudomonadota > Gammaproteobacteria > Pseudomonadales > Pseudomonadaceae > Pseudomonas > Pseudomonas urmiensis. The sequence goes on along the minus strand of NZ_JABWRE020000001.1, from coordinate 689,678 downwards.
GCCAAGCCCCAGAGCAGCCCCAGCGTGCCCTGGTCCAGCAGGTCGAACGACGGCACCACCAGCACCAACCCCAGCGTCACCAAGCCCAGCAACAGCGCTTCACGCAGGTGCAGACGCTCGCGAAACACCAGCAGGTCGAGCAGCGCGATAAACGCCGGGAAGCTGGCAAAGCCCAGGGTCGCCACCGCTACCCCGCCGACCTTGATGGCAATGAAGAATGTCACCCAGTGCGCTGCCAACATGGCTCCGGTGAACAGCATCACGGCGAACTTGCGCCCACTTAGGCCATGGAACAGGGCCTTGCGCTGCACCAGCGCCACCAACCCCAGGGCCAGCACGGCGAACACCGCGCGGCCGGCGGTAATAACCGTGGCGTCAGCATGGATCAGGGCGCCGAGAATGCCGGTCAGACCGAACAGCACGGCGGCGATATGGGCAACGATCAGGGCGTTGCGATGGGATAGCGCAGGCGCAAGCGCGCTGGCTTGGGAAACGATCATGGCAGTCGACTCACAAAAGATTTTAGGTGCGCACGCAGCCACTCCCCAGTGGACCTGTGCACGGGTTTTTCTTGGTTTCAGGGAATGTGTGGCCACCGGTGTCCCGGTGGCCGTCAGCGCCGCAGCCTTGTCTAGCTCATTGCCGAGCCGTGCTGCTTATTCGCTGTGAAGCGGGATGTGTCTGTAGGTTGTGTGTCTAGGTTGTGTCTGATCCGGCCTCTTCGCGGGCAAGCCCGCTCCCACAGGGATAGCGCTCATCTTCAGAACGGCGCTGTACCTGTGGGAGCGGGCTTGTCGGGGCGCCGAACCGCCGCAAAGCGGCCCCAAAATGCTCGGTTTACGCCGCGTTGATCCAGATGGTCTTGAGCTCGGTGTACTGGTCATGCGCCCAGATCGACTTGTCGCGCCCACCAAAGCCGGACTCCTTGTAACCACCGAACGGCGTCGACGCATCGCCTTCGCCGAAGCAGTTGACCGTGACCACGCCCGCGCGAATCTCCCGCGACAGGCGCAGGGCATTGCGCAGGCTGCCGGTGTAGGCCGAAGCCGCCAGGCCGTAGATGGTGTCGTTAGCCAGCTCGATGGCCTGCTCGATGGTCTCGAACGAGGTAACGCTCAGCACGGGCCCGAAGATCTCCTCGACGAACAGGCGGCTATCGCGCGCCACGCCATCGACGATGGTCGGCTGCACGAACACACCCTGCTCGGTCTGGCCACCCTGCACCACGTTGAGCTTGTGCTCGGCGGCGTACTCCAGGTAGGACTTGACCTTGTCGAAGTGCGACTTGCTGACCATCGCCCCGAGGCGGTTGTCCGGGTCGAGGGGATCGCCGAGTTTCCATTCCTTCAGGTGCTTGGCAATCAAGCTCAGCAGTTGATCCTTGACGTCCTTGTGCACGATCAGCCGCGACGACGCCGAGCAGTTCTCGCCCATGTTCCAGAACGCACCGGCGGTGACGAACTGGGCCACTTCATCCAAGTCTTCGCAGTCGTTCATCACCACAGCCGGGTTCTTGCCACCCAGCTCGAGGACGATGCGCTTGAGGTTGGACTCGGCCGCGTACTTGAGGAACAAGCGGCCGGTGTCGGTGGAGCCGGTGAAGCTGACCATGGGGATGTCCATGTGCCGGCCAATGGCCTCGCCTACTTCACGGCCACCCCCAGGCACCAGGTTGAACACCCCGGCCGGGACACCCGCCTGATGGGCGAGCTCGGCCACCCGCAGGGCGCTGAGGGTGGTTTCCTTGGCCGGCTTGACCACGATCGAACAACCGGCGGCCAGTGACGGGGCGATCTTCCAGGCCAGCATCAGCAGCGGGAAGTTCCACGGCAGCACCAGGCCGACCACGCCAATCGCCTCGCGCACCACCATGGTCACGGCGGCGTTGCCGGTCGGCGCGGTGTTGTCGTAGATCTTGTCGATCAGCTCGGCGTGCCAACGGATGGTGTGGATGGTTTCTGGAACATCGACGTTCTGGCACTCGCTGACCGGCTTGCCGCTGTCCAGCGCTTCCAGTACCGCCAGCTCGTGACTGTGGTCTTCTAGCAGCTGGGCGAACTTGAGCAGGATGTGCTTGCGCTCACCCGGTTGCAGCTTGGACCAAGAACCGTCTTCGAACACGCGCTTGGCGGCCGCCACGGCGACAACCACGTCCTGCACGTCGCAGGCGGCGACTTCGGCCAGCTGCTTGCCGGTGGCCGGGTTGGTGGTGACGAAGGTGCGGCCCGAGATGGCATCACGGAACTCACCGTCGATGAACGCCTGGGTACGCAGTTGCAGGTCGGCGGCGATGGCCGCGTATTGGTCCTTGCTCAGCAATTGGGCCATGGTCAGGCTCCCCCGGTGATCTGTGCGATGTTGCGCTTGAGTTCGTTCACGACGCGCTCAAGCGCTTGCTTCTCGGCAGCGTCCAGCTCGGACAGCGGCTTGCGCACGCCACCGGTGCTCAGGCCGTTCAGGGCCACGCCGTACTTGATCGACTGGACGAACTTGCCACCTTCGAGGAAGTCCATCAGCGGCATCATCGCGCCCATGATGCGCCGGCCTTTGTCGAAGTCCTTGTCGATCACGCACGCCTCATACAGGGCCACGTGCTCGCGCGGGATGAAGTTGGAGCCGGCGCACACCCAGCTCTGGGCGCCCCAAGCGAAGAACTCCAGGGCCTGGTCGTCCCAGCCGCACGACAGCTGGATGTTCGGGCGCTGGATGGCCAGGCGGTGCAGCTGGCCCATGTCACCGGAGCTTTCCTTGATGGCGACGATGTTCTTCACATCCGCCACGGCATCGAAGAATTCCTCGCCCATGCTCACGCTCATGCGGCCTGGGTAGTTGTAGAGCATGATCGGCAGGCCGGCAGCTGCGTCAACGGCTTTGACGTGTTGAGCGATCTCCTGCTGAGTCGGCAGGGCGTACGGCGGCGTGCCGACCAACAACGCATCAGCCTTGATCTCTTTGGCGTGCTTGGCAAAGGCCACCGCGTCTTCGGTGCGGATGCCACCGGTGCCGACGATCAGCGGCAGGCGGCCGTTGAGCACGTCCTTGGCCTGGGCGGCCAGCTCGATGCGCTCCTGGGAGGTATGCGCGTAGTACTCGCCGGTGGAACCGCCGATGATGACGCCATGAATCTTTGAGTCGACCAGGTACTCAAGAACGTCGGCGAACGCCGCCTTGTCGATCGAGCCGTCCGCGGCCAGCGGAGTGATTGCCGGGGTATAGATGCCTTCGAATTTCACGGTGAGTTCTCCAATGCAACGATCAGTTTTGTTCAGGCCGCAGCGCTCGATCAGCGCCACGCCGTGGTGGTGATTCAGCCCAGCGATGCAGCTTGCTGCAGGTTCAGCGAACGGGTTTCCGGCGCCAGCGCGACAGAGAACGCCAGGCCAATGAAGGTGACGATGGCCGCGGCGTACATGGTGAAAGCGATGCCGTAGCTATCCAGCGCCATCGGCACCAGCCAGGTGCCGATGGCAGCGCCGACCCGCGACAGCGAGGTGCCCACGCCGACCGCGCCTGCACGAATTTCAGTGGGGAACAGCTCGTTCGGATACACCAGCTGCAGCACCTGCGCGCCGCCGATGAACAGCGCGTAGGCGCCAAACAAGCCGAGGATCAGCAGCTCGGAGCCGGCGTGGAATGCCGCCAGGCCCAGCAGCGCCATGCCCGAGCAGGCAAAGCTGTTGATCAGCATGCGCCGCCGGCCCATGCCGTTGATCAGGCGGGTGGCGATGATGCAGCCGACCACGAACAGGAACGTGATCGCCACCGAACCGAACGAAGCCCAGTCGCCCTTGAGGTTGAGCGCGGCCAGCACCTTGGGCGCGAAGGCATACACGGCGAACACCGGGATGACCGAACAGGTCCAGAACATCGCTACGAACAGCATGCGTTTGCCGTAGCCTGAGTGCAGCAGGCTGAGCAACGAGAGTTTCGTCTGCTTGGGCTCTTCAGGCAGGTTGCGCAGGGAGAAATCACTGCCGTAGACCTGCTTGATCACCGCCTCAGCCTCGGCCGCACGGCCTTTGCTCAGCAGCCAGCGTGGCGATTCCGGGGTGCCCATGCGTAGCACGAACAGCAGCGCGCCGATCACCACCGGGCTGGCCAGCACCAGGCGCCAGGACTCCTCGCCGCCGTGGCGCAAAAGCAGATCGCCGATGACATAGGCGAACGCCGCCCCGGCAAACCAGAGAATGGTCAGGGTAGCCAGGCGCGGGCCGCGGTTCTTCTTGGGCAAGAACTCCACCAGCAGCGAGGTCGCCACCGGGTACTCGATGCCCACCGCGATGCCGATGGCAAAGCGCAGCAAGAACAGCACCAGCGCCGACTCGACCCAGAACTGGCTGAGCGAGGCCAGCATGAACAGCACCGGGCCCACGAAGAACACCCGTTTGCGGCCAAAGCGGTCGGTCAGCCAACCGCCGAAAAAGCCACCAAAGAAGATCCCGATCAGCGCCGACGCAGCGATCATGCCTTGCCAGAAACTGCTCAGGTTCAAGCCGGCGGACATCTGCACCAGGGCCACGCCAATAATGCTCAGTACATAGCCATCGACGAACGAGCCACCGCCGGAGCGCACGGTCAGCAACTGGTGAAAGCGATTGAGCGGTACATCTTCAACGGAAATATTCGGACTTGTCATTATTGTTCCTACCACTTCTGTAGTGCACTTATTCAAGGCGAGCGCGTGCGCGACACTGAAAACTGCCTTCAGCCTCGTTCGATCGACTACCCGCCTCGATCATCTTTGTCTGGGCAAAGGGCGCCCGTGCCGGGTAACTAAGCCCCAGCCAATTGCACGTGAATCGTTAACTTATCGATGGCTCAGCTTTCTTTTCCGGCGCGGTATTGCCCCCACATCAGATTCAGGTTCAAGCCCAGCGATACCAAGGGCTGCGGTGGATTGGCAGAGGGCCCTGGAGCATTCAGCAAGAAGTCGATCAACTCATTGCTTTGGCCCGCCAGCCAATCGGCCAAGAGTTTGCCGGTCACCGTACCGCGGGTAACACCAAGACCATTGCAGCACAGCGCAGCAAATACATTCGGCGCCAACTTGCCGAAGAAGCCCATGTGATTACGCGACAGGGCCAATGCACCGCCCCAGGTATAGTCAAAGTCGACCTCGGGCAACATCGGGAAACGCCGGGCGAACGACGCGCGGTGACGCTCGACGAACCGTTGCAGGTATTTGCCATTGCTGCGCCCATCGGGGTTGTAGCTGAAGCTGTTGCGAATCAGCAGGCGGTTGTCGACCGTGCGGCGCAAGGTGGTGCCGAATGGGTCCGCCGGAATCACGCCCCAGTAGGGCTTGCCGCCCAGGCGCGCCTGTTCGTCCTCGCTCAGCGGGCGGGTGATGCTGGCATAGGTGAACACCGGCAGCATGCGCCCTTTGAGAAAGCCAAAGCTCATGCCAAAGGCGTTGGTGGTCAGCACCAGGTTGTCGGCGATGATCGAGCCATTGGCATGGCGCAAGAGCACCTTGTCGCCATATTCGACATCAAGGATTGGGGTGTTCTCGTACAGCGCAACGTTGCTCGGCAAGTTGTCGGCCAGACCTTTGACCAACGCCGCCGGCTGGATCAGCGCGGTGCCTGGGGTAAACAGGCCCTTGCGGTAGAAATCGGTGCCAATGTGCTCGGGCAAATCGCGTCCATCGATCATCTGGTAAGGTTGATCGAGCTTGTCCAGCCCCCGGCGATAGGCTTCCAACACGGCGATGCCGCGATCTTCGACTGCCGCCTGGTATTTGCCGCAGTGTTTGAACTGGCAGTCGATGGCATAGCGCTCGACCAGCGCCTTGAGGTAAGACTGGCCGCCCAGATTGAGCTTGAGAACGGTCTTGGCGATGCCGATGTCGCCAATGTAGTCCTCGGCGCCGATGTCATGCGGCAGGTCGATGGCAAAGCCGGCATTGCGCCCGGAGGTGCCAAAGCCGACCTGCTGGGCCTCGATCAGCACGATCTGGTCATCGGGAAAGTTCGCTGCCAGTTGCCGCGCGGCAGCAAGGCCGGTGAAACCGGCGCCGACCACCACCCAGCGGGCTTTGCTCTGGCCACTGTGGGCGGGCCGGGGCTGACGGGGCTTGCTCAGGTGGAACCAGCCACAGGAGGCGTCATCGGCAGGCAGCGAAGTTATTCTTGTCATTTCATGGACCTGGTGTGTTGTGGTCGTGCATTCACCGCTACGGGCGGTGACTTCAATCTCTACATTTCGATCGGCACATCCAGTCCCTGGGGTGCGGCGTACTCAGCCATGCGTCGGCGCGACAATTCCATGTGCGCACGCACCACGCGGCCTGCGGTTTCAGGATCGCGCCGCTCGATCGCCTCGATGATCTGCTCGTGCTGCGCGCAGGCAAGTTCCAGATCGCGCTGCATGTCATCGGTGGTCGGGTGACGGTAGAAAATCTTGCCCAGGCGAGTGTGGTCGATAAGGATCCGCCGCAGGCTGGGCATCAGGTAATCGTTGTGCGCCATCTTGCCGATTTCCAGGTGGAAGGCATCGTTGTAGAGCACCCGGTTTTCCACGTCTCGCTGTTCGATCGCCTGGCGGAACTGGGCCTGGATGCCCTTGAGCACTTCGATTTCGGCGGCGCTGGCGTAGCTGGCGGCCAGCTGGGTGGTGGCGACGTAGATCAGCGGCGCGGCCAGGTAGAAGCTGTGCAGCGACTCGTGGTTCATCGCCGCTACCCGTGGCGCACGGTTGGCTTCCAGCTCGATGTAGCCTTCGGCGGCAATCTGGCGCAGCAGCTCGCGAACCGGTGGACGCGACAGGCCGAATTCGTCGCACAGGGCCAGTTCATCCACCACCGCACCAGGCGCCAGCTCCATGCTGAGGATGCGCCGACGCAGCGCTTGGGCCAGGACGGCCTTGCGGTCCTGGGGCACCTCGTTGCTGATCGGCTGGACGATGCTGGTGGCTTTCATGGCGGCCTTCTTTGTTGTCATAGCGCTGTGTCTACTATTTGTATAACGACTATAGGGCGCTGTTAGACAATTTGTCTACAGCCTTTTGGATGAATGGCTCGATCTGCGCAGGGCACGTATTTGGTGGCCTGCAAGGATTTTGAGCGACCGAGTTGGCGCGCTCAATGATGCATTGCCAAACCCGACAGAAAAGTATTCAGACCGGACATTGTGAAGCACAATCGCCGGCTGGCGTTACCTGTCGAAGCAGGGATCAACCAGCGCAGCGCAACCGCCGTCCAGCAATCGAAATGAACGCGCCTGTAACCCGCAGGGTCAGCTGCTTACACTTGCAACGGAGAGTTCGTCATGCTCGATATCCATTCCCCCACAGTAAGCAAAGAGCACAACGTCCACGGCCTGGAACGCGCCAGTTCGCTGGCGGGTGGTGCATTGATGATCGGCAAAGGCCTGCGCCATGGCGGCCTGATCGGCCTGTTGCAGGTGGCGGTTGGAGGGTTGGCACTGGCACGCGGGATCAGCGGGCACTGCTCGACCAAGGCCTGGTGGTTGAGCCATCGCCAGGAGTATCAGCGCCTGCGTGGCGACATTCAGCGCAGCGCGGCAGAGCTTGAGGTGCTCAGGGCCAGTGCCGAGGCGGCGACGCGCGGGGTGACGGTGACTGGGACGGATCCTGCGGCGAAAATTTAACTGCAGCGTCGGGCCGGTGATCGCCATCGCGGGGCAAGCCCGCTCGCACAGGTTTAGCGCAGGTTTTGAGAGAAAGGCGTCAGCGCAGGAGCTTGCTTTGCAGCACTTCGGATTGGCGCCCCAGCACGCTTTCGCTGAGCTGGATGAACTCTTCGGTGTTGACGCTGGGCACGCGCATCAGCGCCCGCGCGACATCATCCAGCGAGCGCTTGTTCTGGGTGTGCAGGCGGATCTCGCGGTCCAGCGCCTGCAACAGCTGCACGCCCCGCGCGACCTGACCAGGGTCGGCCTGGTTGCCCCGCAGGCGGGTGACTTTGCTGCCTAGCTTTTGCAGGCGCGCCTGCCAGGCCTGATAGCGGTCATCACTGACGCCTCCAGCCCGACGCAGCAATTCGTTGGCGTAGTAATCGGTCAGGCTCTCACCGATCCAGTCGCTGCCATCGCGGTCATTGATCTGCGCGAACACCTGCACCAGTTCGCGTAGCAGCGGACTATTGCCGCTGTCACCGATCAACGGCCGGTTACTGTGCAGGAACAGCGAATTACGTCCGGTCAGCACGCCGCGCCACATCTCATCGCGCGCGCCGACCAGTAACAGCTTGGGCGGATTACGTGGGAATACCGCCTGCACCTGCGGCCAGACGAACGTCAGTAACGTCAGGGTATCCATGCGGCGCATGCCCTGCCCTTGCGGCGCCGCCACGGTCACGTCGGTTTCGCCCAGGCGCGCCCGACGGCTGCCGAGGTTGCCAGCCAGCATCCAACCGGTGGGACGGTCGAACAGCCGCGAGACGTTATCGATACGGAACTTCTGCTTGCCGATGCGCGGCCAGGCGGTTTCTACACTCTTCCAGCCCGCCGGCAATTCAAAAGCCAGGCGTGCGACCAGCTCGGTGCCGTCCTGCTGGTCGAGGCGCGCCGGGGGCACCAGCTGATCGCCACGAAACACTGCCCAGTGCGGGGTGATGCGGCTTTCATAGGCGCCGCCGTGGGGTTTCTGGTCGAGTTGCACACGGTAGCTGAGGCTGGTCTTGCCTGGCGCCGGGCGCCATACCCCGCGCTCGCCCTGCTGCTGCCATTGGCCGTCGGCGTGAAACTCGCTGTAGGCGCCCGCCTTGCCCAGGTCGAAGTCCAGGCTGCGCACCGCGCTGCCGTCAGCCAGGGTCAGGCGCACCTCGGCCTGGCTGGTCGATGGCAGCAATCGCACCTGGTAATCCAGATCGACCTTCTTGGCCCAGGCCGGCGTGCAGGCCGCAAGACCCAGGACCAACAGCAGAGGGCGACGCATACAGAAACTCCTTGTTCAGCAGAGGCGAAAGACCGGGGCTCAGCCGGCGCGGAAAATCAGGTGGTCTTCCCAGTCGTCTTCATCCACATCGTTCTCACTGAGCATACGTCCGGACTGGGAGATACGCTGCTCATGCACCTGCTTGCGGTCACCGCAGACCAGGTGGTGCCAGGCAGGCAGATCCTTGCCTTCACTGACCAGGCGATAGCCGCAAGTGGGCGGCAACCATTTGAACTGATCGGCCTTGCCAGGGGTGAGCTGGATGCAGTCAGGCACCTGGGCAAAGCGGTTGGGATAGTCGCTGCACTGGCAGCTGTCGAGATCGAGCAGCTTGCAGGCGATACGCGTGTAGTAGACGCTGTTGTCGTCCTCATCCTCGAGCTTTTGCAGGCAGCACATGCCGCAGCCGTCACAGAGCGATTCCCACTCCTGCGCATCGAGCTGTTCGAGGGTCTTGCGCCGCCAGAAGGGCGCGGTTTGCGGCATCATCACACGGTTTCCTGCATTGATTCTTCATTCACGGCGCGCGGCGGCGCCAGTCTAGAGCCTGGCCTTGGGCAAAGCCAGACCGCTTGTCAGTACCTGCTGGACGCAGTAGCGTGCGCTTCTGGTCTTTCCCTACCTTGCAGGAGCCACCATGAGCGCCAATCCCCGCATTGCCGATTACGCCATCAACGAGCAGTTCATCAACCGCTGGTCGCCGCGCGCGTTTACCGCCGAGCCGATCAGCGAAGACATTCTGCTGAGCTTCCTGGAAGCGGCGCGCTGGGCGCCGTCGGCGTACAACTCGCAGCCATGGCGCTTCCTTTATGCGCGGCGCGACACCCCCAACTGGGAGCGCTACCTGGAACTGCTGGTGCCGTTCAACCGTAGCTGGGCCCAGCAGGCTTCGGCATTGGTGCTGATCATCTCCAAGACCAGCTTCGATGACAAACCGGCGCTGTGGCACACCTTCGACACCGGTTCCGCCTGGGGCCACCTGGCCCTGCAAGCGAGCATCAGTGGCTGGCACACCCACGGCATGGCCGGGTTCGACCAGGAGCTGGCGCGCAAGGAGCTGAAGATCCCCGAGGGCTATGACCTGCATGCCATGGTTGCGATCGGCAAGCTGGGCGACAAGGCCACTCTGGCCGAGGCGCTACAGGCGCGCGAAGTGCCGAGCCCGCGCCGGCCGTTGAGCGAGTTGGCGGCTGAGGGTGATTTCAGCTTGTAATAGGTTTATCGCCTGTGCCGGCCTCATCGCGGGGCAAGCCCGCTCCCACGAGATACTCAGCTACGCCCCAGATGATGGATGGGTGTCCAACATCTGGGGCGTAGCTCATACGAGCGTGGGAGCGGGCTTGCCCCGCGATGAGGCCGGCACAGCAATCAAGTTCAGTACCCGCGCAGAAAATCCACTTCCCCACGCAAGCCCTGCCCCGCCGCATACGCCTGCGCATTCTCGACGAACAAACGCACCATCGCCGCTGGCGAGGTGGGCGCCGAGCTGTGCCCGGTCAACAGCAAGCCCCAGGCGGTCCAGAACGGGTGGCGCTGGGGCAATGGCTCCTGACGGCAGACATCGATCACCGCGCCTGCCAGATGCCCTTCCTTGAGCGCCTCGACCAGGTCGCCATCGACCACCGCCACCCCGCGCCCGGCGTTGATGAACAGCGCGCTGGGCTTGAAGCGCTTGAACAGCGCAGCGTCGTACAGATCATGGGTCGCGGGTGTATCGGGCAGCAGGTTGAGCACATAGTCCGCTTGTTCGACCATGCGCGGTAACTGATCCAACCCCGCCACTTCAATGAACGGCGCCTGCTCCCGGGCACTGCTGGCAACGCCGCGCAGGACCACGCCAAATGGCAGCAAGAACTCGGCAACACGTTGACCGATATCACCGGTACCGACGATCAGCACCTGACGCCCCTCCAAGGTGCGCCCCGGGCGGTCGTCCCAACGCCGCTCGACCTGGCTGACCAGCCGCGACAGCACATCGCGCTCATGGCCGAGCATGTAGGTCAGCATGTATTCGGCCATGACCTGGCCAAAAATCCCCACGGCGCGGGTCAGGCGGTAATCACGTGGCAGGCCGTCAGCCAACAACGGGGTGATGCCGGCCCAGGTCGATTGCACCCATTGCGGCTTATGGCCCTGGCGCAGCAGGCTGGCGAGCAGGTCAGGCTGCCCCAGCCACACGGGGCTGTCGGGCGCCAGGCGGGCCAGTTCGGCGGAGTCACCGCTGGTCACCACCTGCAGGTCCGGGGCCGCTTCGGCCAACAGGCGAGCGTAGTTGGCATGATCCTGTTCAGCGATCAGAACGCGCATCTTGAAAAACAACCTTGGCAGACAACTAAACGCGGCCCGACTGGCGGGCCGCTTGGCAGAGGGTTAGCCGCAGGCCGGAATCAGACCGGGTCGTTGCGGCGCAGCAGCTCTTCGGGCAGGTGCTCGATGTACTCGTCTTCAGCGGGCGGCATCTGCAAGTGATAACCCTGGTTCTCAAGGTTCTCGAGCACCTTGGCGATATCCTCGCGGGCCAGCTTGCGCTCTGGGCTGAGCACCAGGTCGAAGGCGTGGATCGGGGTGCCGAAAAACGGTAGCAGGCCGTCGGGAACACGCTCCAGGCCATCGGCCTTGAGCACGTAGAGGTACATTTCGTTCTTGCGCGGGCTTTTGTAGATCGAACAGATACGTTTCATCAGGCTTCTCCGGCACCTGCCAGATCATCCAGCAGGGCCTGGCCCATCCGCTCGCGACGCCAGCCGCGCAGCGAATCAGGCAATTGATAGGGACCGTTGGGGTAGCCGCTCTTGAGCAGGGCTTCGAGGGTCTTTTTGCGCAGCATCAGCTCGGGGGCGATGCCCAACCGCTCGCCTTCGGCCTGGCCAACCGCACGCAGGCGCTTGAGGATGCCAGAGGCTTCGATTGGCAGGGGTTCGGGCAAGGCTTGTGGATACTGCTCGGCGGGCACGCTGCCGGCCTGCTTGATCAGCTTGAGCAGGAACTCGCCGTCCTGGCGGATGGTACGCGGGTGCATGTCATCGATCTTGGCCAGCGCCGAGAGGTTGTCGGGCTGGGTCTTGGCCATCGGCCACAGCGAATGCTCACGCAGCACGCGGTTGCGCGGCAGGTCGCGGCTGCGCGCCTCGCGCTCGCGCCAGGCGCACAGCTCACGCAGCACCGCCAGTTGCTGGCGCGACAGTTTCCAGGCCAGCTTGACGTCGCGGTAGAGGGTCTGGGGTTCGACCTCGCGGCGCATCTGCGCGACCAGCTCGGCGCCGTCTTCCAGCACCCAGGCGTATTTGTCGTCCGACAGTTTCGGGCGCAGCTCGCTGAACAGCTCGGCCAGGTGCACGGCATCTTCGGCGGCGTAGCTGACCTGAGTCTCCGACAGTGGGCGCTGCAACCAGTCGGAGCGAGTCTCGCCCTTGGGCAGGTCGAGCCCGAGCACTTCCTGCACCAGGCGCGAATAGCCCATCGAGAAGCCAATGTTCAGATAGGCCGCGGCCAGTTGCGTGTCGAACAGCGGCTGGGGCAGCTTGCCGGTCAGGCGCAGCAGCACTTCGAGGTCTTCGCTACAGGCGTGCACGACCTTGACCACAGCGCTGTCTTCGAGCAGCTCGGCCAGCGGCTGCCAGTTGCCGATCAGCAACGGATCGATCAGAAAGGCCTTGTTGCCATCGCCGATCTGCAGCAGGCCGGCTTTCGGATAAAAGGTGTCGACCCGCATGAATTCGGTATCGAGCGCTACGAAGGGCAGTTCGCGCCAGGTCCGGCAGTGCTCGGCCAGGCTTTGGTCGTCACAGATCCAGTGTATTTCGATGGCCACGAGGCTCTCCCACAATCATTGGCGCGCAGTATATACGCCGTGGGCCCTGCACGCGAAACCTGGCGACCATTGCCGTGCCTGCGCCAGGTTTAGCCAGGCAGGTGAAGTTTGGCATACGGCTCACGCTCGATATCCAGCACTTCCACGCACAACTGGATATCCAGGCCGGGCTGCGCCGGGATGGCCTCGCGCAGCACCTCCAGCAGATGCGCGCTCAGTTGTTTCTTGACCGCTTCGGTGCGCCCGCTGAGGATCGCCAGGCGCACATGGGCAAACGCTCGCGCGGCCAGCGAGGTGCCTACCTGGTAGTTGGCGAAGGCCTGGGCACGGCTCTTGATATCCAGCTCATCGGCAAATTGGCCGCTGGCCAACAAGGCGTTGTTTAGGCGCAACAGCAGTACATCGACCTTCAGCTCAGGCAGGTTATCGCTGTATTCCAGGTTCAAGTGCGGCATGGCAGGGGTTTCCGGTTCGCGGGCAGAAGCGACAGCCTACCCCACTCCCCCAGCGCGGCAAAGGCGACTATCCTCAGGGTTCAACACCTTTCGCTAACCCTGAACAGAGGTGAAGAAATGCCCGTACCGCATGATCTGCTCGCTGACTTGCACATTACTGCTGATGCCTTCCAGGCCCTGATCGACAAGGACCCGGCGCTGCACAAGCTGCACAAGGAATACAACGGCAAGGACAAAGAGGTGGTGGCCGCCGAGGGCAACGGCACCGCAGACGAGGCCGTCAACCGGCTACGCAAGGAAAGGTTGCTGATCAAGGACAAGATCGAACGAATTATCCATCCGCCCAAATCCTGACCCGGGCACAACCAAACATCGCCGGGCACACCTGCTGCCACCTGCTACTCGCGACGAGTTCGACGTGGCAGCGGGCTTGCCCCGCGATGGCTCTGTCAGGCGCTTACGCAGACGCCTTCAGGGCCACATCCAGATCCTCGATCAGATCCCGGTAATCCTCGATCCCCACCGACAGCCGCAGCAGGTTTTCGCCGATCCCCATCAGCCCTTTCTGCTCAGGGCTCAGGGAGTTGTGCGACATGCTCCAGGAGTGGTTGATCATGCTTTCCACCCCACCCAGGGAGTCGGCCAGGACAAAGATCGACAGCGCTTCGACCAGGCGATTGACCGCCGCCCGATCACCCTTGATGCGCATGGCCACCACCGCACCACCGGTGCGCATCTGGCGCTTGCTCAGCGCGTGTTGCGGATGGCTCTCAAGGCCTGGGTAATACACCTGTTCGACCTGTGGATGCGCCTCAAGGAACTGCGCTACACGCAGGGCGTTGGCGCTCTGGCGCTCCATACGCACATCGAGGGTCTTCAGCCCGCGCAGGGCCAGGTAGCAATCGAACGGGCCCTGGATCGCGCCCACCGCCATGCTGATCTTGCGCAGGCGCCCGAGCAGCTCCTGGTTGGCCGCGACCACCACGCCACCGGTCAGGTCGGAGTGGCCGCCAATGTACTTGCTCGCCGAATGCATCACCAAGTCCACGCCCAGGGTGATTGGCTGCTGGTTCCAGGGCGAGCAGAAGGTGTTGTCGATGCAGGTCAGAATGCCGCGCTCGCGGGCCAACGTGCACACCGCCTGGATATCGACCAGGTGCAGCAGCGGGTTGGTCGGCGACTCGATCCAGATCAGCTGGGTTTCTGGGCGAATTGCGGCAGCGACGGCCTCCAGGTCATTGAGGTCGACATAGCTGGTGGTCAGCCCCGAGGTGCGCCCACGGTAGTCTTCAAGCAGGCGGAAGGTGCCGCCGTAGACGCCGTTCATCACCACCACGTGAGCGTCCTTGGAGAGCAGCTCCAGCACTGTGGCGGTGGCGCTCACACCCGAGGCGCACGCCACCGCGCCAACCCCTTCTTCCAGAGCGGCGACGCAGGTTTCATAGGCATGCCGGGTCGGGTTGGCGACGCGGCTGTAGGCGTACTCGGGGTTATCGTCCAGGCCGCGCTTGATGTACGAGCTGGCGGTGTAGATCGGCGGGAAGATGGCGTTGTCGGCAACGCTGGATTGCTCGCCAGCATGAATGGTGCGAGTGGCGAAATTACGCGGCTTGTCGGACATGGTCGGGTCCATTGACTGGGAAAGAAGAGAAGTGCGCCACTATCGCATATCCAACGCGCCCTGGCCGAGAGGGGAATTTCCTTTGCGCGGACAAGCCCTTGGTGTTTTCTGCATGCTCTGGCTGAGCTAATGTGGAGGATATTTTTCTGCTGATAGCCGCCCGCCGATATGGACAGTTTCGACCAGCACATCCTCACCCTGCTCCAGCGCGACGCATCGATTTCCCTCAAGGACTTGGCCGAAGCGGTCAACCTCACTACCACCCCCTGCTGGAAGCGGGTCAAGCGCCTGGAAGACGAAGGCTACATCCGTGGCCGCGTCGCCCTGCTCGACCCTGAGCGCCTGGGGCTGGGCCTGACCGTGTTCGTCCAGCTCAAGACCCAACGCCACGACAGCGCCTGGCTCGAGCAGTTTGCCGCGACGGTGAGCAGCTTCGAGGAGGTGATGGAGTTTTATCGCATGTCGGGGGATTGGGACTACATGCTGCGTGTGGTGGTGGGCGATATCGCAGCCTATGACCGCTTCTACAAGAAGCTGATTACCAGCACCGATGGGCTGTCGAACATCACCTCGAGTTTTGCCATGGAGCAGATGAAGTACACCACGGCTTATCCGGTTCATCGCTGAAATCTGGGCAAGTTGCAGCGGCGCACCGCCGCTGCAACTTGCCCGCGAAGTGGCCGGTATTGGCGCCATCAATCAGCAGCGACCAGCCCGATCCGATTGCCCTGCTTGGCTTTCTCCAAACGAATCGCCACGAACTTGGAGGTCGGCGTGTACGTCCCTTCGCCATAGCTCTCCAACGGCACCAGCGGATTGGTCTCCGGGTAATACGCCGCCGCCTGCCCCTCGGGCACATCGAACGCCACCAGGCGAAAGCCACTAACCCGCCGTTCACGGCCGTCCTCCCAGAGCGAAACCATGTCCACCTGCTCGCCAGGCTCGAAGCCCAGGCGGCGGATGTCGGCTTCGTTGACGAACACCACTTCGCGCAGGCCAAACACCCCGCGATAGCGATCATCCAGGCCATACAGCGTGGTGTTGTACTGATCGTGCGAGCGCAAGGTCTGCAAGATCAGATCGGGTTTATCCCCGCGTGCCAGCACCTGGGCGTTGACCAGGTGCTCAGGCAGGGCGCTGGCGGTGAAGCGCGCGGTGCCCGTAGAGGTGCGCCAGGTGCGCTCGGCCGCACTGTTGCCCAGATGGAAGCCGCCGGGTTGCTCAAGGCGCTGATTGAACTGGGCAAAACCCGGGATCACATCGGCGATCATGCTGCGGATACGGCTGTAATCGGCGATGGCGTACTCCCAGTCGATGGGGTGCTTGCCCAAGGTCGCCTGGGCCATCCCGGCAATGATCGCCGGCTCCGAACGCATGTGCGGCGAGCGCGCTTTGAGCTGGCCGTGGGAGATGTGCACCATGCTGAAGGTGTCTTCCACCGTCACCCCTTGCGGACCGTTGGCTTGCAGGTCGATCTCGGTCCGACCCAGGCACGGCAGGATCAGCGCATCCCGCCCGGTCACCAGGTGCGAGCGGTTGAGCTTGGTGGATATCTGCACGGTCAGCGCACACTTGCGCAGCGCCTCGTGAGTGCGTGGGGTATCGGGGGTGGCTTGGGCGAAGTTGCCGCCCAGGCCGATGAACACCTTGGCCCGGCCCTGCTCCATCGCCTGGATCGCCAGCACGGCGTTATGCCCCTGCTCACGCGGCACCTTGAACTGGAAGCGTTTTTCCAGGGCGTCGAGCAACGCTGCCTTGGGCTTCTCGTCGATGCCCATGGTGCGGTCGCCCTGCACGTTGCTGTGGCCGCGCACTGGCGACAGGCCGGCCCCCGGCTTGCCGACGTTGCCGCGCAGCAGTTGCAGGTTGACCAGCTCCTGCACGGTCGGCACCGAGTGGCGATGCTGGGTAACGCCCATGGCCCAGCACATGATCACCCGCTCAGCCTTGCGGTACATGCGCGCAGCCAGCTCGATCTCGGCCAGGGTCAGGCCAGACTGTTCGACGATATGCGCCCACGAGGTAGCATCGACCGCCGCCAGGTAGTCGTCGATACCGTCGGTGTGCTCGGCGATGAAGGCATGGTCGAACACCGCTGGCTGGCCATTGGCCTGGGCCTCGCGCTCCCACTGCAAGAGGAACTTGGCGATACCGCGCATGGCCGCCATGTCACCGCCCAGCGCTGGGCGGAAGTAGGCGGTATTGGTGGGTTCAGAGCCATTGCTGAGCATCTCGAATGGGTGCTGCGGGTGCTGGAAACGCTCCAGGCCGCGCTCCTTGAGCGGGTTGAAACACACCACCTGCGCGCCGCGGCGAACCGCCTCGCGCAACGGTTCGAGCATGCGCGGGTGATTGGTGCCAGGGTTCTGGCCAATCACGAAGATCGCATCGGCCAGTTCCAGGTCATGGAACACCACCGTGCCCTTGCCCACCCCGAGTGTGCTGCCCATGCCCACGCCACTGGCTTCATGGCACATGTTCGAGCAGTCGGGGAAGTTGTTGGTGCCATAGGCGCGGACGAACAGCTGATAGAGAAACGCCGCTTCGTTGCTGGCCCGACCTGAGGTGTAGAACTCGGCTTCATCGGGCGAAGCAAGCGCCTTAAGGTGCTCGGCAATCAGGGCGAAGGCCTCGTCCCAGCTGGTCTCTACGTAATGATCGGTGGCGGCGTCGTAGCGCATCGGGTGGGTCAGGCGGCCTTGGTATTCGAGCCAATAGTCGCTCTGCTCGGCCAGGGCGCTGACGCTGTACTTGGCGAAGAACGCCGGGTCCACCGAGCGGCCGGTGGCCTCCCAGTTGACCGCCTTGGCGCCGTTTTCGCAGAACTTGACCATGTCGCTTTCCGGCGACTCGCCCCAGGCGCAGCCTGGGCAGTCGAAGCCCCCGTTCTGGTTGGTCTTGAGCATGGCCCGCAGATTCTTGAAGGCGTTTTCACTGCCCAGCCAGCTCTTGGTCACGCTCTTGAGCGCGCCCCAGCCGGCGGCCGGGCCCTTGTAGTCCCTGATGTGTTGGTCTTGGCTCATGCGGTAGATCCTCACGCGGGGCATCGAATGGTTCACCGGATCGAGTCGCCCGATGTTTTTTCCAGCCTAAGAAGGCCGCCCCTGGTGCGTCCAATCGAAATGTCTTACAGCACGATAAGCCCTGTCGATCATGGCCTACAGCCCTTGCCAATCGAGGCCTGTGGCAGTGATAGAGGAGATTGATCATGTGAGAGGGCAAAGCAATTTGACGCAGCCCGGCGCAGGTTATAGCTTGGACCTAACCCCCTCTTACTCAGAGCGCGAATGTGGAACCCAACGGCCAGGCCCTGATCGACGGCTTCAACCGAAGAATCGACTACCTGCGGATGTCGGTCACCGACCGTTGCGACTTCCGTTGCGTGTACTGCATGGCCGAAGACATGCAGTTCTTGCCGCGCCAGCAGATCCTCAGCCTCGAAGAGCTGTACCAAGTGGCCGAGCGCTTCGTCGCCCTCGGTACCCGCAAGATCCGCCTGACCGGTGGCGAGCCGCTGGTGCGCCAGGGCATCGTCGAACTGTGCGCGCGTATCGCTGCCCTGCCCGGCCTGCGTGAGCTGTGCCTGACCAGCAACGGCTCGCAACTGGGCCGACTCGCGCAGCCTTTGTTCGACGCCGGCGTCAGCCGCCTGAACATCAGCCTCGACAGCCTCGACAGCGCGCGTTTCCGCCAACTCACCCGCACCGGCGACCTGGCCCAGGTGATCGCCGGCATCGACGCTGCACGCCAGGCAGGCTTTCGCCGCACCAAGCTCAACTGCGTGGTGCTCAAGGGCCGCAACGACGATGAAATCGTCGACCTGGTGCGCTTTGCCATCGACCGCGAGCTGGATATCTCCTTTATCGAAGAAATGCCGCTCGGGGTGATCAGCGAGCATCAACGCGGCGAATCCTACTGCTCCAGCGACGAAGTGCGCGAGCTTTTGGCCGAGCACTTCACCCTGATCGAATCGGCCGAGTCCTCCCAAGGGCCGGCCCGTTACTGGCGCCTGGCCGAGGCGCCGCAGACCCGGGTCGGATTCATCTCGCCGCACAGCCACAACTTCTGCGCCACCTGCAATCGGGTGCGCCTGACCGTCGAAGGGCGCTTGCTGCTGTGCCTGGGCAACGAGCATTCGATGGACCTCAAGCAAGTCCTGCGCGCCCATCCGGGCGATAGCCAACGGCTGGAGAACGCCATCCGTGAGGCCGTGCACCTCAAGCCTTACCGTCACCACTTCGAGGTCGGCGGCGAGGTACAGATCCTGCGTTTCATGAACATGACCGGCGGCTGATCGGCCGCCTCTGGATTGCCATGATCGTCCACTCCCGCCCCGATGTGCTGCGTGTGCTGTTCACCCTCAAAGGCTCGATCGTCAAACGCATCGCCTTGCGCTGCCTGCTGGTGACCTTGCTGGCGGCGCTGATCGTGCTGGTCGAGCGGCATTATCCGGAACGCTTCTCGCCGGTCAGCGCCACGCCGTTCACCTTGCTTGGCCTGTCGCTGTCGATCTTCATGAGCTTTCGCAACAACGCCTGCTATGACCGCTGGTGGGAGGGGCGCAAGGCCTGGGGCAGGATGATCATCGAGATGCGCTCGTTCGTGCGCGAAAGCACGGCAATTGCCGATCAGCGGCTGCGTGCAGAGCTGCTGCGCAGCTTGTGTGGCTTTGCCCATGCGCTCAATGCCGGGCTGCGCAATGAAGATCCGCTCAGTGCTGCGCGGCCATGGCTGGCCGAGTCGAGTGCGATCAGTTCGCACAATGTCTGTGATGGGATCCTGCGCGAGCTGGGCCAGCACTGTTCGGACTTGGCGCAGCGCCAGCAGATCAGTGAGTGGCGCTACACCCTGCTTGAGCAGCGGCTGGTTGGGTTGTCGGAGGTCCAGGCGACCTGCGAGCGGATCAAAGGTACGCCGCTGCCCTTCCCCTACACCTTGCTGCTGCACCGAACCATCTACATCTTCTGTTTGTTGCTGCCGTTTGCTCTGGCCGAACCGCTGGGATGGCTGGCGCCATTGTTCACCACCATCGTCAGCTACACGTTCTTTGGCCTGGATGCGATTGGCAACGAGCTGGAAGATCCGTTTGGCCGCGATGAGAACGACCTGCCGACCGATGCCATGGTGCGCACGATCGAGCGCGATGTGCTGTCGGCGCTGGGGCATGAGCCGCTGCCACCGGCGTTGGTGCCAGTGGACCATGTGCTGAGCTGACTAGCAGGAGCGGCCCTATCGCGGGGCAAGCCCGCTCCCACGAGATGTCCAAGATAAATGTCGACTGCGTGGGAGCGGGCTTGCCCCGAGATAGGGCCGGCACAGACGACGCCCTATTCCATTCACTCAACCACGCGTTTCACACAAGCCCACGGCCTTCAAATGCGGCACGAAGTTGCACGGCCGATGGCGCGCATCCAGCTGCTCGGCCAAGATCCCCTCCCATGCCGTACGGCACGCCCCCGTCGACCCCGGCAGGCAGCACACCAGGGTGCCATTGCTCAACCCGGCCAGCGCCCGGCTTTGCACGGTCGAGGTGCCGATATCGAGGATCGACAACGCCCGGAACAGCTCACCGAAACCATCGATACGCTTGTCCAGCAAACACTCCACCGCCTCCGGCGTACTGTCGCGCCCAGTAAATCCAGTGCCGCCGGTGATCAACACGACCTGTACCTGATCATCGGCGATCCAGGTCGCGACCTGGGCGCGGATCTTGTACAGGTCGTCCTTGAGCAGCACCCGCTCGACCAGCCGATGGCCGATCTGCACCGAGCGGGTGGCCAACAGCTCGCCCGAGGTGTCGTTGGCAAAGCTGCGGGTATCGCTGACGGTCAGCACGGCGATATTCAGCGGCACGAACTGCGCATCGGGTTTTACACTCACCTGGGCATCCTCTGGAAATTGGCAGTGCCGTCACGCTAGTGGCAAGCCTTGGCAGCGTCCAATCGATATGGCGAACCAGCCGATCAACCGCCTCTATCATTCGGTCACCATTAAAGATTGGCCAGCCTCGGCAGACTTGGTTAAGGTCAAGCAACTCCGTTTCCCGCCCGCCAGGCCGCCCCATGGATATCAAGCAGCTCAAGTTTCTCCTCGCCCTCGACCAGACCCGCCACTTCGGCCAGGCCGCGGCGCTGTGCCACATCACCCAGCCGACCCTGTCCATGCGCCTGCGCAACCTGGAAGACGAACTGGACCTGGTACTGGTCAAGCGTGGCCAGCGCTTCGAAGGTTTCACCGAGGCCGGCGAGCGCATCCTGGCCTGGGCCCGCAC
This sequence comes from Pseudomonas urmiensis, assembly GCF_014268815.2. Lineage (NCBI taxonomy): Bacteria > Pseudomonadati > Pseudomonadota > Gammaproteobacteria > Pseudomonadales > Pseudomonadaceae > Pseudomonas > Pseudomonas urmiensis. Next base: position 668,622 of record NZ_JABWRE020000001.1, on the reverse strand, counting down.
CCTGCTGGCGGCGCATGACGGCCTGCAAGCCGAAGCGGCCAGCTGTCGCGGCCAAGTGGTCGGCAGCCTGCGCCTGGGCAGCGTGCCGCTGGCCAGCTTCAACCCCATGCACCTGCTGCTGCCCCTGCGGGAAAAATACCCCGAACTGCACTTTCAGCTCAGCTCGCACACCTCCGAGCAGATCGTCGACGGCCTGAGCCGCAACCAGCTGGACCTGGGTATCTGCTATCTGGACCAGGTCAACGCGAGCTTCTTCGACGTGATCGAACTGGGCACTACCACCATGGGCTTGTTGCACGACACCCGGCATTTCCAGCTAGCGCACAGCGCCCTGCGTTGGGAGGAGCTCGACGATATCCCGTTGGGCCTGTTGAGCAAGGGCATGCATTACCGCCAATCGCTCGACCTGAGTTTTCGCAGCCGCGGCCTGGAGCCGATGGCCGTGCTGGAAAGCGACTCCACCTTCCAGCTGATCCAGGCCATCACCAGCGGCGTGTGCTGTGCGGTGATGCCGCTCGATTGCGGCCTGGAAGACTTGAGCGAACACATGCGCATCATCCCCATCACCGACGCCAGCGTGCTCAGCCCGGTTGGCCTGCTATTGCGCCGCAGCGAGCCTCGCTCGGCAATTGCCGAGCAATGCTTCGACGAGGCGCGAGCGTTGTTTGCGTCGACGCCCCGTTGAAAGCATCGCGGGACCCGCCCGCTCCTACGAGGTGTTCGAATACATCTCGTGGGAGCGGGCTTGCCCCGCGACAGCGCCGTAACTGACTACAAATCAGCTAGGGCTCAACGATAGCGCTCAAGCCAATGCGCATAGGGTGCTGGCAAGGTCCACGAGGCCTTGTCGACCCCCAGTTCCTTGGCCGCAAAGTACGCCCAGTGCGGATCGGCCAGGTGCGCCCGGCCTACCGACACCAGGTCCAGCTGACCGGCCTGCAGCGCCCCCTCGGCCAGCTGCGGCGTACCGAAGCCCCAGGCTGAAGTCACCGGCAAATTTGCCTCACGACGCACGCGCTCGGCAATCGGCCCCATGAACGCCGGGCCCCACGGGATGTTGGTCTCGGCAATGGTGAAGCCGACGCTGACGCTGAGCAGATCCAGGCCACCGGCCTTGAAGCGGCGGGCCAGCTCGATCGATTCCTCAAGGGTCTGCTCGTCGCGACCGTCATATTCCAGCACACCGAAACGCGCCGTCAGTGGCAGGTTCTCTGGCCACACTTCGCGCACCGCAGCCAGGGTTTCCAGAAGGAAGCGGCTGCGGTTGTCGAAGCTGCCGCCGTAGGCGTCGGTGCGCTGGTTGGAATGCTCGGAGAAGAAGCTTTGGCCCAGATAACCGTGGGCAAAATGCAGCTCGATCCACTCAAAGCCTGCGTCTCGCGCGCGCCGGGCGGCATCGACGAAGTCTTGCTGGACACGGGCGATGTCAGCCAGGGTCATCTCACGCGGCACTTTCGGCAAGTGGGCACCGAAGGCGATGGCGGAGGGCGCGATGGTCTGCCAGCCGCGCGCATCGTCGGCAGCAATGTGGTCGTCGCCTTCCCACGGCCGATTGGCGCTGGCCTTGCGCCCGGCGTGGGCGATCTGGATGCCTGGCACCGAACCTGCCGCCTTGATCGCCTTGACCACCGGCACGAAGGCTTGCGCATGGGCGTCGCTCCAGATACCGGCGCAGCCGGGGGTGATGCGCCCCTCCGGTGCGACTGCCGTGGCCTCGACCACCACCAGGCCGGCACCACCACGGGCCAGGCTGGCCAGGTGGACGTGGTGCCAGTCATTGATCATGCCGTCCTCGGCGGTGTACTGGCACATCGGCGGAATGGCGATGCGATTGCGTAGGGTAACGTCCTTGAGGGTGTAGGGTTGGAACAGCGCGGTCATGAACAATCTCCAGAAGCTGAATGGGCATTCGATTGTTCGATCATATTCGAACTATGGCAATTTGTGAAACCCCCGTTATCATGTGTGCCATGCGAGCCTATAAACATCCCAACCCTGAAGACCTGATTCTGGAGCGCGTGCTCTACGCCCTGAGCGACCCTGTGCGCCTGGAAATCGTCCGCCATCTGGCGGCTGTGGCCGAGGCCAGCTGTGGCGAGTTGGACGGCGGGCGGCCCAAATCGAGCATGTCCCATCACTTTCGTGTGCTGCGCGATGCCGGGCTGGTGCATACGCGCAATGTCGGCACCACGCATATGAATTCGCTCAGAAGCGCTGAGCTCGATGGGCGTTTTCCGGGCTTGCTGGGGTCGATTCTCCAGCAGCAGTAAGCGCGGCTGGCCCAACCCCTTTGCGCTGGTTGGGCGCCGCGCACAGGCCGGATGTGGCGTCAGTGCGCCGAGATCACCGCGCGCACCACGCAGTCGGCCATGGCCTGGCGGGTCTGCAAGGTGGCGCTGCCCAAGTGCGGCTGGAGCACCACGTTGTCCATGCCCAGCAACGCCTCGGGCACTTGCGGCTCATCGGCAAACACATCCAGCGCAGCGCCGGCCAGACGGCCGTCGGCCAAGCGAGCGACCAGTTCAGTTTCATCGACCACGCTGCCCCTGGCCACATTGACGATGACCCCGTTCGGCCCCAACGCCTCCAGCACCTGGGCATTGACCAGGTGACGCGAGCCGCTACCGCCGGCCGCCGCCACCACCAAGATATCGCAGGCCGCAGCCAGGCTGAGTGGATCGGCGTGATAGGCAAACGTACAAGCGGCTCGCGGCCGACGGTTGTGGTAGGCAAGCACGACGCCAAAGGGCTGCAGCCGTTCGGCGATGGCCATGCCGATCCGCCCCAGACCGATGATGCCAACTCGCTGCCCGCGCAGACTGGTCCCCAACAGCGGGAAACCACCCAGGGGCCACTGCCCTTGCCTGACGAAGCGATCGGCCAGGCACACCTGGCGCAGTTGAGCCAGCAGCAGCGCCACGGCCTGGTCGGCCACGGCATCGGTGAGAAGATCGTCGGTGGTGACGATCGCGATGCCCCGCGCGTGCGCCTGCTCAAGGTCGATGCGGTCCACCCCTACCCCATTGACCGCAATCAGCCGCAGGTTGACCAGCGCCTGCATGAGCCAGGGCGGGACGCCCTCGCCGCCATTGGTCACCAGCGTGGTGAAGCGCTCCGGGCCCTCGCTCAGCAATGCCCGCCGGCTGGCTTCATCAAAGGCGCAGACCCGCTGGAAACGCTCATCCAGGCGCGCCTGGTAATCGGCCAGCAACGGCGCCAGCATCAACAGTTCAGCTTTCATCGGCTCACTCTCAATCTGCCTGTACGGTGAGCTGGCGCTGTTCGCCAAGGCCTTCAATGCCCAAGTGCATGACCTGCCCGGGACGCAGGAACACCGGCGTTGGCTTGATCCCCATGCCGACTCCGGGCGGGGTGCCGGTGGAGATCACATCACCCGGTTGCAGGCTCATGCAGCGGCTCAGGTAGGCGATCAACTGGGCAATACCGAAGATCAAGGTACGGGTGTTGCCGCGCTGATAACGCTTGCCGTCGACCTCCAGCCAGAGATCCAGCGCATGCGGATCGGGCACCTCGTCACGGGTCACCAGCCACGGTCCAATCGGCCCGAACGTGTCGAAGCCTTTGCCCTTGTCCCAGGTACCGCCGCGTTCAAGCTGCCATTCGCGCTCCGATACGTCGTTGATCACGCAGTAACCGGCGACGTGCTCCAGGGCATTGGCTGGGTCGATATAGCGCCCGCCCTTGCCGATCACTACGCCCAGCTCCACTTCCCAGTCGGTCTTGGTCGAGCCTCGTGGGATCTGCACATCGTCGTTGGGACCACAGACCGCGCTGGTCCACTTGTTGAAAATGATCGGCTCGCTGGGCACGGCCATGCCGGCTTCAGCGGCATGGTCGGCGTAATTGAGGCCGATGCAGATGAACTTGCCAATCTGCCCGACGCAGGGGCCGATACGCGGCGTGCCAGGGACCAACGGCAGGCTGGCAGGATCCAGGCTGGCCAGGCGGGCCAGGCTGTCGCTGGACAGTGCTGCACCGGCGATATCCGCCACATGCAGGCTGAGGTCGCGAATCTGCCCTGCGCTGTCCAGCAGGCCCGGACGCTCGGCCCCTTTGTCGCCATAACGCAACAACTTCATGGGTATCTCCTGTCTCGATACAAAGGATTCACAAGCTCATGCCACCGTCGATCAGGTGCACACCGCCAGTGGTGTAGGCTGAGGCGTCGCTGGCCAGGTACACGGCCAATTGCGCGATCTCTTCGGCGCTGCCCAGCCGGCCCATAGGCTGGCGGTTGACGAATTGCCGGTAGACCTCCTGCGCATCGCGGCCTTGGGCCAGGGCCTGGGCGGCGATGCGCTGGTGCAACGACGGTGAGTCGACGGTACCCGGGCAGATCGCGTTGCAGCGGATGCCCTCGGCGATATGGTCGGCAGCGACGGCTTTGGTCAGGCCGATCACGGCTGCCTTGCTCGCGCCATAGGCGACGCGATTGGGCACCGCCTTGACGCTGGAAACCACCGACGCCATGTTGATGATCGAACCACCACCGCGGCGCTGCATACCTGGCAGGAACGCACGGATCATCCGGTACATGGCGGTGACGTTGAGCGCCAGCGAACGCTCCCAGGCCGCTTCGTTGCAGTCCAGAATGCCACCGCTGTGCACGAAACCTGCGCAGTTGAACAGCACGTCGATATCGCCCAGTTCGGCGCGCAGCGCCTCGATCGCCGAGGCCGAGGTCACATCCAGAACCCGCGCCTGGATACCTGGCTCATCGAGCAGGCTGTCGATGCGAATATCGCTGCCGAACACCTCTGCCCCGGCGGCCGCGAACGCCTGCGCGCTGGCCAGGCCAATGCCTTGGCCAGCGGCCGTGATCAGCACCCGTTTGCCCTGAAGGTTCATGCCGCCTCCAGTTTCAGCGATGCATTGCTCGGGGCTTCACGCCGCCCCAGCATGCTTGCCGGGATGGCCAGGATCAGCACGGCACTGACGAACAGGCACAAGCCCAACACATAGGTGCCGTTGTTGATGTTGCCGGTCAGGTTCTCGGCCACGGCCGTGATCATCGAACCGGTGAAACCGGACAGGTTGCCGATGGCGTTGATCATGCCAATCCCCGCCGCAGCGGCAACCCCCGACAACAGGGTACCCGGCAGGGTCCAGAAAATCGGCATCAGACTGAGCACGCCGGAGGCCGCGACAGTGAGGAACACCACCGAGAGCACCAGGTTATCGGAGAAAAACGCGCTGAGGATCAAGCCGCAGCCGCCGATGAATGCGGGTATCGCCGCGTGCAGGCGGCGCTCGCCAGTGCGGTTGGAGTGCCGCGCATTGAGCAACATGGCGATCACCGCAACGCCATAGGGGATGGCCGTCAGCAAGCCGATATCAAAGCTGCTGGTGATGCCGGCGCTCTTGATGATCGACGGCATCCAGAAGGCCAGGCCATAGAAACCAGTGTTGAACGTCAGCAGAATGAACACCAGCAGCCATACCCGCGGATTGAAGAACACCTCGCTCAGGCGTGAGACCTTGCCCTGGTTGTCTTGCTGCAGATTGGCCTTGAGCAACTGCTTCTCGTCAGCCGACAGCCAATGGGCCTTGTCGATGTTGTCACACAGGCAGGTGAACACCACCACCGCCATGATCACCGAAGGCAGGCCTTCGATCAGCAGCATCCACTGCCAGCCGGCCATGCCGTGCCAGCCATCGAGGCTGGTCATCAACCACCCTGAGAGCACCCCGCCCAAGGTCAGGCTGACCGGCATGGCCATCAGGAAACCGGACATCACCCGGCTCTGGCGCTGGGTCGGGAACCAGTAGTTGAGGTAGAGGATCACGCCAGGGAAGAACCCCGCCTCGCAGATACCCAGCAAGAAGCGCAGCACGTAGAACATGGTGCTGGCCTCGACGTGGAACAGTTTCGCCAGCGGCACGGTGAAGGCCACGGCCATGGAAATGATCGCCCAGCTCGCCATGATCCGGGCGATCCAGAAGCGCGCGCCGTAGCGGTGCAGCAACAGGTTGCTGGGCACCTCGAACAGGAAGTAGCCCCAGAAGAACACGCTGGCGCCCAGGGCATACACGGTGTTGCTAAATTGCAGGTCGTTGAGCATGTCCAGCTTGGCAAAACCGATGTTGACCCGGTCCAGGTAGGCGGCCATGTAGCACAACAGCAAAATTGGCAGGATACGCAGGATCACCTTGCGATAGGTACGGTCTTCGAAGCCCGGATCGCGGGCCGGTGCGGCGGGTTGGCTGTGCATCGTTGAAGCCCCTCGGCATGTCGGGCATGCCTGATTGTTGTTATCGACAGGGCACCGGGCGCAGTACGCCCGGTGGTGCAGCGGGTCAGGACAAAGGGTCGCGGCTGGGCTGGCCATCGACCAGGCGCAGCAGCGCGAGCGGGTTGCTGTCACGTAGCGCCTCGGGCAGCAGTGCCTGGGGGAAGTTCTGGTAGCACACCGGGCGCAGGAAGCGATCGATCGCCAGGGTGCCGACCGAGGTGCCGCGGCTGTCGGAAGTGGCTGGATACGGCCCGCCGTGGACCATCGCCTCGCAAACCTCGACGCCGGTCGGGTAGCCGTTGATCAGCAGGCGCCCGGCCTTGTGTTCGAGCAGCGCCACCAGGTCGCAGGCCTCGGCCAACTCAGCCGGCTCGCCAATCAGGGTGGCCGTCAGTTGCCCGCCGAGCGCCGCCAGCGCCGCCAGTAACTCGCTGCGATCGGCGACCTCGACCAGCACCGTGGCAGGGCCGAACACTTCTTCCTGAAGCAACGGCTCACCGTTCAACAGCAGCTCGGCATCGGCCTGGAACAACTGCGCGCAGGCCTGCCCTGCTGGCTGCTCGGCGCCGGCCAGGTGGCGGATACCCGGGTGCGCCTTGAGCTGAGCCACACCCTGGGCATAGCTGCGCAGGGTGCCAGCGTTGAGCATGGTCTGCGGCGGCTGATCGGCGATGCGTGCCTGCAATTGCTCGACGAAAGCGCTGAGCGGCGCAGAACGCACGCCCAGCACCAGCCCAGGGTTGGTACAGAACTGTCCGCAGCCCAGCACCACCGAGGCGGCCAGCTCGCCCGCGATGGCCTCACCTCGGCTCGCCAGCGCCTCTGGCAAGACGATCACCGGGTTGATGCTGCTCATCTCGGCAAACACCGGGATCGGTTGCGCACGTGCCGCCGCCATGTCGCACAGCGCTCGCCCGCCCTTGAGCGAACCGGTAAAGCCCACTGCCTGGATCGCCGGATGCTTGACCAGCGCTTCACCGACCCCGGCACCGAAGATCATGTTGAATACGCCAGCCGGCATGGCGCAGCGCTCGGCCGCACGAATGATGGCCTGGGCGACCGCCTCGGCAGTGGCCATATGCCCGCTGTGCGCCTTGAACACCACCGGGCAGCCGGCGGCCAGCGCCGCAGCGGTGTCGCCACCGGCAGTGGAAAAGGCCAAGGGGAAGTTGCTGGCACCAAACACCGCTACCGGGCCAAGGCCCATGCGGCACTGGCGGATATCGCTACGCGGCAGCGGCGTGCGCTGCGGTTGAGCGCGATCGATGCGGGCTGCGAGGAAATCACCGCGACGCAGTAGCTGGGCAAACAAGCGCAACTGACCGCTGGTGCGAGCGCGCTCACCCTGGATACGCGCCGCCGGCAACGCCGTCTCGCGGCTGACCAGGGCGATGAAGTCTTCTCCCAGGGCATCAAGCTGTTCGGCAATGCTGTCGAGAAACTGCGCCCGACGCTGCGGCGCCAGTGCCCGATAGACGGGATAGGCCTGGGCGGCGGCACGTGCGGCAGCGTCGACCTCGGCGTCGCTGGCCTGGTAAAAGGCCCCCGGCAAGGCCTGGCCCGTGTGGGCGTCGATGCTGTGCAACAGCGGTTGGCCTGCGCCGCTACGGGCGCCGCCGATAAATTGCTGACCTGCGTTCGGAGTCATGGATGTTCCTTGGCATGCTGGAAAACACTGGTCGCTAATCTAGGCGGGCCTGCGATTCTTTCCCAATGGCATTTGTGGATCATCCGATAACAGATCGTTATCGGATTTCTCGCGCTTTCTGGGCATCTGCCAACAGGATCTGGGCAAACTCCAGCGCCGCGCCACTGAGCACTTCACCTTTGCGGGTGAGAATGCCGTAGTCCTGCGGCGCCAGATGCAAGGGCGTATCGAGGATGCGCAGCACGCCGCTGGCCAGGTGCGGCTCGACCATGGCCTGGGGCAGCATGCCGATCATCGGTCCGCCCTGCAGCACCTTGAGAAAGGTCTGCATGGAAATGGTATCGATGGTGTTGCGTGGCACCCCGACTCCGGCTTCAGCGAAGGCGCGTTCCATACGCCCCCTGATCGGCGTGCCCTTGGGGTAGAGAATCCATGGCCATTCGAGCAACTGCTGCAGGGTCACCGGGCCGTGGTCGCACAGCGGGTGCTGGTGATTGACCACGAAACAGAACGGCTCCGGCGCCAGTGCCTGGAAGTCGAAACGCTGGCGCTGGGCCTCGTCTGTGAAGCGCGCTACCGCCAGGTGCAGGATCTTGTCATCGAGCATTTCCATCAGATGGTCGCTGGTCTGCTCGACCACTTCTATCGACAGCAACGGCCAGCGTTGCTTGATCTGCACGATGGCGTCCGGCAGGGCGACGGCGGTGGCGGCGAAGATCCCACCTACTTTGAGATGGCCATGCCCGCCCTGGCGCAGGCTGCCGATCTGGTCGACGAAGTTGCGCGCATCGTTGAGGGCGACCTGGGCATAGCGCAGCACCTGCTCGCCCAAGGCCGTGGGCGGCATGCTGCGCGGTTGACGTTCGAACAGGGCAAAGCCCAGCAGGCTTTCGATTTCTTTGAGCATCTTGCTGATCGCCGGCTGGCTGAGGTTCATCTGCTGGGCAGCCAGGTGCATGTTGCGGGTGCGGCCAAGGGTGTCGATGAGCAGCAGATGGCGGAACTTGAGCCAGTTGCAAACGTGGGAGAACGACAGGTCCGACATGGTATCCACCTTTGGTGCAATAACCTGATGTTATCGATTAGTGAAAAGATGCCATTGGAGTTTATCGCGTCGCTTACCTAGCGTGCAGCTTTCAGGACTCAAGAGACCCACTGCCATGCCGCTGACCCTAACTCCCGCCAACACCCTGCCCCACGACGGCCTCACCGGCACCCTGGTCGGTCGGGCCTGGATCCCTGGCCAGATCGCCGGCCCCTCGCCGATCGTGCTGCGCGCCGATGGCGTGTTCGACCTGTCCGAGCGCTTCGCCACCTTGAGCGAACTGCTTGAAAGCGAATCGCCCCTGCACGCCCTGCGTGCGACGGCTGGGCGCTTCATCGGCAGCGTGCAAGAGCTGCTGGCCAACAGCACCAGCCAACCTGACAGCAGCCGCCCCTACCTGCTGCCGCCGCTGGACCTGCAAGTGATCAAGGCCGCCGGAGTGACCTTCGCCGCGAGCATGATCGAACGGGTCATCGAGGAGCAGGCTGGCGGCGACGCAGCCCGCGCCGAGGCAGTGCGGGCGACGGTATGTGCGGTGATCGGCGACAACCTGCGCGCGGTCAAGCCTGGCTCGGAACAGGCCATGGCCCTCAAGGCCCTGTTGATCGAGCAAGGCATGTGGTCGCAGTACCTGGAAGTGGGCATCGGCCCGGACGCCGAAGTATTCACCAAGGCCCCGGTGCTGGCGGCGGTGGGCAGCGGCAGCGTGATCGGCGTGCATCCAGGCTCGCAATGGAACAACCCCGAGCCGGAAGTGGTGCTGGCTGTCGACAGCCGTGGGCGCATCCACGGCGCGACCCTGGGCAACGACGTCAACCTGCGTGATTTCGAAGGGCGCAGCGCATTGCTGCTGAGCAAGGCCAAGGACAACAATGCCTCCTGCGCGATAGGCCCGTTCATTCGCCTGTTCGACGAAACCTTCGACCTCGATGCGGTGCGCAACTGCGTGGTCGACCTTGAGGTGCGCGGCAGCGATGGCTTCGTGCTCGCCGGAAGCAGCTCGATGGACCAGATCAGCCGCGACCCCGAGGACTTGGTGCGCCAGACCCTCAACCGCAACCACCAATACCCCGATGGTTTCTTGCTGTTCCTCGGCACCCTGTTCGCGCCGACCGAAGACCGCGATCACCCAGGCGCGGGTTTCACCCACAAGGCCGGTGACCTGGTGACCATCTCAAGCCCGTTGCTCGGGGCCCTGCACAACCAAGTCAGCCGCAGTGACCAGGCTGCGCCCTGGACCTTCGGCCTGGCTGCACTGATGCGCAACCTGGCGCAACGAGGGTTGCTGCAAGGCTAAGCCGACTTACCCGCTGCGCCCATAACAACAACAAGCGAGGCAGAACATGCAAACCGAGAGCAACGTCCCCCCCACGCCCGATCCCCGCCAACTGCGCCGGGCGATTTATACCGGCGCCGTCGGCAGTGCCCTGGAGTACTACGATTTCGCCCTCTACGGGCTGGCCTCGGCGCTGGTCTTCGGGCATATCTTCTTCCCCTCGCTGGGCACCACCGGCGCCTTGCTGGCCAGTTTCGCCACCTACGGCGCGGGGTTTCTGGCGCGGCCGTTCGGGGGGCTGTTCTTCGGCTCGCTGGGTGATCGCAAAGGGCGCAAGTTGGTGTTGCTGCTGACCATCGCGCTGATGGGCGCGGCGACCACCCTGATCGGCCTGCTGCCAACCGGGCCCACCGGGGCCGTGCTGCTGGTGCTGCTGCGCCTGCTGCAAGGCTTTGGCGCCGGTGCCGAGCAGACCGGCGCGGCCACCCTGATGGCCGAGCTCGCGCCGCGTGAGCGTCGCGGCTTCTACGCGGCCCTGCCGTTCATTGGCGTGTTCAGCGGGCTGGCCCTGGCGACCATCACCTTCCGTGTGCTACAGGCCACGCTCACCCAGGAGCAACTGCTCGACTGGGGCTGGCGCTTGCCGTTCCTGGCCAGCGTGGTGCTGATCTTCATGGCGGTATGGATTCGTCTGAAACTCAAGGAAAGCCCGGTCTTCCAGCAGCTCAGCCAGAACCAACAGGTGATCGAGTCGCCGATGCGTGCAGTGCTGCGCAACGCCCGTCGGCCACTGGCCGCCACCACCTTGATGCGCATGGCCGAAACCGGCTGCTCGACCCTGTACGCCACGGTCTCGATTGCCTTTCTCACGGGTTTTGCCAGCCGTCACCTGGGCGAGAGCGGCGCCAACCTGGCGGGCATCGGCACCAATGCGGTGCTGGCGGCAAGTATCCTGAGCATTTTCACCACGCCGCTGTTCGGTGCGCTATCGGACCGTTATGGGCGCCTGGCGGTGTACCGTGGCGGCGCTCTGTTTGGCGCGTTGTGGGCCTTCCCTTCGTGGTGGATGATTGACAGCGGCGACCCGACCCTGGTGTGTATCGCCGTGGTCGGTGGCTTCGCCCTGGCCGCCAACAGCATGCTCGGTGCCCAATGCGCGCATTTCACCGAGTTGTTCGGCAACCGCTATCGCTACAGCGGGGTGGCGCTGTCGCGGGAGATCGGCGCGATGCTCTCCGGCGGCCTGGCGCCGATCCTCGGTATCTTCCTGGTTGGCCTTGCCGGTGGCGGCTATTGGGTGCTGGCCCTGTATACCTTGGCGCTCACCGGCCTTACCCTGCTCGGCACCCTGCTGTCGACCGAAACCCGTGGCCGTGACCTGACCGCGCTGGATGACGCCGTCGGCCGCGGTGCGGCTGCCCCTATCGCACCTGTTCACGCCAGCGTCTTGCAACGCTGACCTGCGCCCCATAAAGACAAGAGAGCCCCTGACATGAGCCAGACCCCGAAACGCCCCCTGCGCAGCCAGCAATGGTTCGACGACCCAAGCCACGCCGACATGACTGCGCTGTATGTCGAGCGCTACATGAACTACGGCCTGACCCGCGACGAACTGCAATCGGGGCGGCCAATCATCGGCATCGCCCAGACCGGCAGCGACCTGACTCCGTGCAACCGTCACCACATCGAACTGGCGCAACGGGTCAAGGCTGGTATCCGCGATGCCGGTGGCATCCCGATGGAGTTCCCGGTGCATCCGATCGCCGAGCAAAGCCGCCGCCCCACGGCCGCGCTGGATCGCAACCTGGCCTACCTCGGCCTGGTGGAGATCCTGCATGGCTACCCGCTGGACGGCGTGGTATTGACCACCGGCTGCGACAAGACCACCCCGGCCTGCCTGATGGCCGCAGCCACCACCGACCTGCCGGCGATCGTACTGTCGGGCGGGCCGATGCTCGATGGTCACCACAAAGGGCAGTTGATCGGCTCCGGCACGGTGCTCTGGCATGCGCGTAACTTGATGGCCGCCGGTGAAATCGACTACGAAGGCTTCATGGAAATGACCACCGCCGCCTCGCCGTCGGTGGGCCACTGCAACACCATGGGCACGGCGCTGTCGATGAACGCACTGGCCGAAGCGCTGGGCATGTCCCTGCCAGGTTGCGCCAGCATCCCGGCGCCCTACCGCGAGCGTGGGCAGATGGCCTACGCCACCGGTAAGCGCATCTGCGAGCTGGTCATGGAGGATATACGCCCTTCCGCGATCATGACCCACCAGGCATTCGAAAACGCCATCGCAGTCGCTTCAGCCTTGGGCGCCTCGAGCAACTGTCCGCCGCACCTGATTGCCATCGCCCGGCACATGGGCATCGAATTGTCGCTGGACGACTGGCAGCGGGTCGGTGAAAGCGTGCCGCTGCTGGTCAACTGCATGCCGGCAGGTAAGTACCTGGGCGAAGGTTTCCACCGTGCAGGTGGCGTACCGGCCGTAATGCACGAGCTGCACAAGGCAGGCCGCCTGCATCAAGACTGCGCCACGGTCAGCGGCAAGAGCATCGGCCAGATCGTCAGCGACAGCGTCACCAGCAACACCGACGTGATCCTGCCCTACGACGCGCCACTCAAGCATGGCGCCGGCTTCATCGTGCTTAGCGGCAACTTCTTCGACAGCGCGATCATGAAGATGTCGGTGGTCGGCGAAGCCTTCCGCCAGACCTACCTGTCGGAACCGGGCAAGGAGAACAGCTTCGAGGCCCGCGCGATCGTCTTCGAGGGCCCCGAGGACTATCACGCCCGGATCGATGACCCGGCGCTGGACATCGACGAGCGCTGCATCCTGGTCATTCGCGGTGCCGGAACCGTTGGTTATCCGGGCAGCGCCGAAGTGGTCAACATGGCCCCGCCCGCAGCGCTGATCAAGCGCGGCGTCGATTCGCTGCCATGCCTGGGCGACGGTCGCCAGAGCGGCACCTCGGCCAGCCCGTCGATCCTCAACATGTCGCCGGAAGCGGCGGTGGGTGGCGGCCTGGCACTGCTGCAAACCAACGACCGGTTGCGCGTCGACCTCAACCAACGACGGGTCGACCTGCTGGTGGACGAAGACGAGATGGCCCGCCGTCGCGCCGCCTGGACGCCGAACGTCCTGGCCTCGCAAACCCCTTGGCAAGAGCTGTATCGCCAGTTGGTCGGGCAACTGTCCACGGGTGGCTGCCTGGAGCCGGCCACCCTGCACATGAAGGTGATCGCCCGCGAAGGCGGCATGCCACGCCACTCTCACTAAGCCGTCAAGCTGCGCGGGTGGTCTGCTCCACTTGCTCCTCGAACCAGCTCAGCACCGCTTTGCACGCGGGGTGCCTCACCCCGCTGTCACGCAGCCACAGCGCGTACACCCCACCGGTGCGCAACGCCTCGCCGAACGGCACCACCAGATCGCCGCGGGCCAACGCATCGTGGGCGAGCATCTTGTCGGTCATCGCCACGCCCAAGCCTCGGGCAGCCGCATCCAGCGCCAGATCATCGAGGTTGAACAGCAAGTGCTGGTAGCTGCGCTCGGCCTGGTCCTGCTGGGCCTGTAGCCACTGGGTCCATTCATGACGGCCCGTGGAGCCGTGGATCAGCGCATGTCCGGTCAGTTCATCCAGCGAACGCGGTGCAGGTTGCCCGCCGCTGAGCAGCGGCGCGCAGACGGGTATCAGGTATTCATCGAACAGCGGCGTCAACGGCCGCTGGTCCAGCCCCTCTGGCAGGTACAAGACGTAGGCATCGCAGTCGCCACCGGTGTCCACCCGCTCGCCGCTGACGGTTTCGATCGATAGGCTCAGCCCGGGATTGATGGCATAGAACGAACTCAAACGCGGTAACAACCAGCGTACGGCCAAGGACACGAAGATACGGATACGAAACGGTCGGTCCTGCGCTGGCGGCGCCAGGCGAAGCTGCAGATCGCGCAGCGACTCCAGCATCTCTTGCGCCACCGCATAGACTTCGCGGCCATGGGCGGTCAGCGCCACCTTGCGACTGGTGCGTTCGAACAGCACGGTTTGATAGTGCTCTTCAAGCTGCTGCACCTGTCGGCTGATGGCGCTCTGCGTCAGGTGCAACTGACGCGCCGCTTCGGTGAAGTTGCTGGTATCGGCCACCCGAACCAGGGCTTGCAGCGCTTGCAACGAGGGAATACGCAGCGTGTTATCCATGCAAATCTCGAATGGATGGATGAATTTTTAACGTTAGATTCCGCCCCTGAATTGCCCGTAGATTGAGTGCTAACGGCGCATGCAGGGGGTTCTCTCCGATCACTCCTGCGCATTGATTGTGAAGGAGTGCCCTACAATGAACAACCACTGTGGCTGGATCGCGCTGGCCGGCGAGTCCGCGCCCCGCCCCTGCCTGCAAGGCTCACAGAAAGCGGATTGGCTAATCATCGGCGGCGGCATTACCGGGCTGTCGGCAGCACATACCCTGGCCAGTCGCTTTCCCGCTCAGCGCATCGTGCTAGTCGATCGCCAGCGCATCGCCCAGGGCGCCTCGGCGCGCAATTCTGGCTTTGTCGTGAGCCACGAACTGCCAAGTGCTGGCGAACTGATCGGCGCTGGGGGTTTTGCCGCTTATCAAGTCGCCTCGCGCATCGGGGTCGCGGCCGGCGATGAAGTGCGTCAGCGCGTACGCCAACTGGGCATCGCCTGCGAGCTGGATGAGGGCGGCTATCACTTCGCGGTGCACCAGCCTGCGCACCTGGCAAACGCCGAACTTGCCGTGCAAACCCTGGCGGCGGTTGGCGCCAAGGCCCAGTACCTTGAAGCACAGGCGTTGCAACAGCGCTTGGGGACTGCGTTCTACACCCAGGCGATTCACTGCGCGGGCGGCAACGGCCTGCTGCAGCCGGCGAAGTACGTCAAAGGCTTGGCCGACAGCCTGCCTGAGCAGGTCGAGGTTTATGAAAACAGCGCGGTGAGCGCTCTGCAGCGTGCACCGGGTGTGGGCTGGAAGGTGACCACTGCCAACGGCGAAGTGCAGGCACCCCAGGTGTTGCTCTGCGTCGGCGCCTTCCTGCCGCGCGTGGGCTTGCACCGCAGCGGCACCTTCGCCCTGGAGCTCAGCGCCAGCATCACCCGCCCGCTGAACGAGCCGCACTGGCAGGCGCTGTTCGATGACCAGGGCTGGGGTGTGTTGTCCACCCTGCCTGGCGGCTGCACCTTGCGCCTGCTGCCGGGTCGGCGCCTGCTGATCCGCAATACGGTGGAGTACCGCCAGCACGACCTGGACGCCAATGCCCTGGCCGTGCGCCAGCAACGCCACCTGCTCGGGCTGCAAACGCGCTTCCCCGGCATCCAGCGCAGTGACCTGCAATACACCTGGACCGGCCACCTGAGCGGCACTCGCTCCGGCGAGCCGTACTTCGCCAAGGTCGAGCAAGGCCTGCACGCGGTCGCCGGTTGCAATGGCTCAGGGGTCGCGCGCGGCACCTTGTGGGGCCGTTTGCTGGTCGATCTGGCAATCGGCGCCGACTCGTCGCTACTGAGCGATGTGCTCAGCCAGGCGCAACCGGGTTACCTGCCGCCCAAACCCTTTTTCGACATCGGCGCCAGCGTGCGCATGGCCTGGGAGGTTCACCGGGCGCGACACGAACGTTGATCGACCCGGCGCATCTTCCGTTAAAACAAGAGAGAAAAACGATGATCAAGCGCAGCTGCCTCGCCCTGTCCATCTCCGCCTTGCTGGCCTGTGCGGTCCAAGCAACGGAAACCGTCAACATCGCCAACTGGAGTGGCTACATCGCCGACGACACGCTGGCCGAGTTCAACCGCCGTACCGGCGTGCAACCGACCTACGACCTGATCGACAGCAACGAAACCACCGAAGCCAAACTGATGACCGGTGGTAGCGGCTACGACCTGGCCAGCCCGTCCAACCACTTCCTGCCGCGCCTGATCAAGGCCGGGGCGATCCAGGAGTTGGACCGCAGCAAGCTGCCCAACTGGCACAACCTCGATCCCAAGCTGATGCACATCCTCGAGGCCAGCGACCCCGGCAATCGCTATGCGATCCCCTACCTGTGGGTGACCACGGGCATTGGCTACAACGTCGACAAGATCAAGGCGATCTTTGGAGATGTCGAGGTCACCCAGTCCTGGCAGATGTTGTTCAAGCCCGAGAACATCAAGAAGCTCAGCCAGTGCGGGGTGGCCTTCCTCGACAATCCGACGCAGATCATTTCCATCACCCTCAAGACCCTGGGGTTGGATCCGCACAGCCAAAAACCTGAAGACCTCAAGCAGGCTGAAGCAGCGCTGCTGGCAGTGCGCCCGTACATCCAGTATTTCCATCAATCGAAGTACGTCAGCGACCTGGCCAACGGCAATATCTGCGTGGCTATCGGCTTCAGTGGCGACGTCTTGCAAGCCATGAGCAGCGCTCAGCAGGCTGGCAATGGCGTGAACATCGGCTACAGCATTCCCCGCGAAGGCTCCACGGTGGCAGTCGATATGGTGGTGATCCCCAAAGGCGCGCCGCATCTGGACAATGCCTATGCGTACCTGAACTATTTGCTTGAGCCCAAGGTGATTGCCGGGATCAGCAACGCGGTCAAGTACCCCAACGGCAACGCGGCCGCCCTGCCCTTGGTCGATGAGGCGCTGCGCACTAACGAGGCGGTTTACCCGCCACAGGCTGTGCTCGATACGCTGTTCCCGATTCAGACCATGAGCCCGGCGGGGATGCGCTTGAGTACGCGGATCTGGACACGGGTGCTCAGCGGTAAGTGATTGGGCGTAAAAAAACCACGAGGGGTTAACCTCGTGGTTCTTGGCTGAAGCTACTGGCCTCATCGCGGGGCAAGCCCGCTCCTACGGGATTGCGTAGGAGCGGGCTTGCCCCGCGATGGCACCGGCGACATCACAACGTCGCCAGGGCCGGCGCAGTCTTACAACGCCATGTCGCTAGCAGGATTGGCTTCAACCGGCTTGCTCGGGGTAGCGTCGGTGCTCACGGTCTGATCGATCACCGGTGGCTTCTCCAGCTGCAGCACTTCAGAGGTGTAGTTCCACTCTTTCTGCACCGCGGCTGGCGAGTCGTTCAGCTTGGTGCCGTAGCTCGGCACGATCTGGTGCAGCTTGGCTTGCCACTCAGGCGTGGCGACTTTCTCTTTGAACACGGTTTCGAGCACGGTCAGCATGATCGGCGCGGCGGTCGAGGCACCTGGCGATGCACCCAGCAGGCCTGCGATCGAGCGATCCTGGGAAGTGACCACTTCGGTGCCCAGCTTCAGCACGCCGCCCTTGTCTTCGTCATGCTTGATGATCTGCACGCGCTGACCGGCCTGCCACAGACGCCAGTCTTCTTTCTTGGCGTGCGGGAAGTAGGTCTGCAGGGCCGCGAAGCGATCGTCGTCAGACAGCATCAGCTGGCCTGCGAGGTACTCGACCAGCGGGTACTGATCGACACCGACCTTGGTCATCGGCCAGACGTTGTGCAGCGTGGTGCTGCTCAGCAGGTCCAGGTACGAGCCGTTCTTGAGGAACTTGGTCGAGAAGGTCGCGAATGGGCCAAACAGGATCACGCGCTTGCCATCGAGCACGCGGGTATCGAGGTGCGGAACCGACATGGGTGGCGCGCCGGTCGAGGCGATGCCGTAGGCCTTGGCCATGTGCTGCATGGCAATGGTCGGGTTCTCGGTCACCAGGAACGAGCCACCCACCGGGAAGCCTGCGTATTCCTTGGCTTCCGGGATGCCGGATTTTTGCAGCAGCTTCAGCGCGCCGCCGCCAGCACCGATGAACAGGAACTTGGCGTCGGTGGCGGTGGTGGTGCCGTCCTTGAGGTTCTTGTACTCGACGTGCCAGGAGCCGTCTTCGTTGCGGGTGATGTCCTGCACTTCGCTGGACAGCTTGAGGTCGAAGTTCTCGCGGGTTTGCAGGTGCTTGACGAACTGGCGGGTGATCTCGCCGAAGTTGACGTCGGTGCCGATCGGCGTCCAGGTCACGGCCAGCTTCTGGTTCGGGTCACGCCCTTCCATCATCAGCGGAACCCACTTGGCGATTTGCGCGTGGTCTTCGGAGTACTGCATCGGGCGGAACAGCGGGCTGGTTTGCAGCGCGTCGTAACGCTTCTTGAGGAACTTGATGTTGTCATCACCCCAGACGAAGCTCATGTGCGGGGTGGTGTTGATGAACGAGCGCGGGTTGTTCAGCACGCCCTGACGGACCTGCCACGACCAGAACTGGCGGGAGATCTGGAACGACTCGTTGATCTCGATGGCCTTGGAGATATTGACGTTGCCGTCTTTGTCTTCCGGGGTGTAGTTCAGCTCGGCCAGGGCGGAGTGGCCGGTACCGGCGTTGTTCCAGCCGTTGGAGCTTTCTTCAGCCACGCCATCCAGGCGCTCGACCATCTCCATCGACCAGCTAGGCTCCAGCTCGTTGAGCCAGACCGCCAGGGTCGAACTCATGATGCCGCCGCCAACCAGCAGCACGTCGACTTTCTTGGCTTCGTCAGCGTGCGCCTGCATCAGGCTTGCCGCTACAGCCAGACCCAGCAGGGTCTTGCCAGCTTTCTTGAACATTGATCAATTCCAATCGTTAGCACGTAAGGAAGGCCTAGGCCGGGCCTCGTTTATCCATGTCCTTCAGCGCACGCTTGTTATTGATCATTGGAGTCAGCAGCTTAGAAACAGGGACGCCAGCCGATGGTCGAATTGACCGGCCAGGGCTGAAACGTTTCGCCGATTGTAACGCAAATGCCAGCACAAACAAATTGCGCAGGCCGGCGCAAGGTGGCGGGATGCCTCAGTGACCAAACGCCGCGCCCGGGGCCATAAACAAAAACCCCCTGGCACTTTCATGCCAGGGGGTTTTGGACTGAATCCAGAAGGGTTCAGTCAGGCAACTAAAATTACTGCGGGCGTGGCAGCTTGTCGATTGGACCGCAGCCGCCGATAACTTTAGAGATAGAAACCGAAGGGTGGAACAGGTAGTCGTAGGAGCAATTCTTTTGCTGGTTGTAGACCTGACCGGTGCAGCCCGACAGCAGAGCAACACCCGAAACGACTGCTACTGCAACGGTAGCTTTGAACAGCTTTTTCATACAAAGTCCTTTAAATAATGATGCGCCAGCATACTGATGGCGCGCGGATGCTAACCCATTTCCATATACCGTTCAAACTATTGGATCCGATCCGCCATTATAAAAACACCCCGCCACCTGTAGGAGCGGGCTTGCCCGCGGTGAGGCCATCCCGGCGAAAACAACACCATTCCTACACCGCTTAATCAGAATTTCCCGATAGCTTGTAGTCCATTTCCCAAACAGACTCCGTGCGCCCTCAAGCCGTTGCCACTGCCGAGAACTGTCCCTAGTCTCAGCCGGTCGCTGCCAAATCAGCGACCGGCTTTGACAGGCCCACCGACTCAAGCCCGTGGCTGCGCTCGATGGCAGCTGTACGCGGGGCACATTCGTGTGCGCCGGGGTTCTTGGGTCACCGGTCTGTCAACCTGCGTACAGTTGCCTCCATTCGTTTGACAGCGTTGGCGTGCAACTCCTTATGACCCAAGGAGATAACATGCGCAAGATTGTCCCCGACCCTCCTCTGCACTCAGGTTTGAAGTTGCCTGTCGCCGCATCAACTTACGGCACTGACAGGTTTATTCACATCAAGGAGAGACAGAATGACCAAGGATAAAGAACCCCTTGCAACCACGCATGGCATAGCGGGTTTCGGTGATAGCGGCGACATCAATAATCCAGAACCACTGTTTCGAGTGGTCGCCGGCCATGCCGTGGACTATGCGCTGGAACAATCAACAACGCTGATAAGTTGCGCGCACATGCTCAGCGATCTCGCTATCAATCAGGATCTGAAAAACGCGCCGACTTTGATGACAGCAGTGCATTATCTCTCGGGTATGGCCAAAGCCTTGTCGCAGAAAGTCTCGCTTGCGGCAGAACAACCGCTCGGCGATGCAGCTCGCTGAATGTACAAAAAGCCCCTGACCTCTTCGCTGAGATCAGGGGCTTTACATCGCTCGACGTTAGCCAACTTCGAAAAACCGCCGTCGCCTGATGAACAACCCTACACCCAGGGACACAGCAAAGACTGACCACAACCCCAGGTCAGCCCCCATCACTTGGATCTGACCTGCAGTAATGCAGCCAATCGCACCAGCCACCAGTAACGTCACCCCTAGCCACTTGCGCAGTAAATAGGGCTTCAGAAACTGATCAAGCAGGAAGAACAGCACCAGGGCGATGACCAGTTGAGTAATGTCGGACATGTACGCTTCCCTCAAGCCTTGATAATCAGCGACGTGCCCGAGCGCTGTGGACCAATCCCGCCATTGACCTGCGCCTCAATGCTGACCAGTACGTCGCCAGCATGGTAGGTGGGCAGGATTTTATTGGCATAAAGACGTACTCCCGCCCCTAAAGGAACCCCCACATAGGGAGTGGCGACAGCACTGGTGGCGCTAGTGAACGCACTCGCTGCAATGTTGGCAACGGTGGTGCGCTGCGCGTTCAGCACGTCGCCCTGCTGCCGGGTCAGCGGCTTGGAAATGCCGATCATCATCAGGCACGGCAGGTTCTTGGCCTGCATCTTGTCGTAGACCTCAACGACCTTGCTGCTGACTTCGTAATGGGCGCTTTTCGCTTCGCCAAAATGCAGCTCGCGCAGGCGTGGGCGGTCGCTGTCGGAGAGAGTGATCTGCGAGACGTTGAAGACGATCCCGTGATTACCCATGTATTGAAAAGTCCCATCGAACTTCATTTGCACGCATCCCTTCGAGGCAAAGGAGGCGATTCTCTACAAGGCGCGGATGGGGTGCAATGATTGCAGCATGCCAGCACGGCGACATCGATTGATCAGATGTTTTCACACGAGAAAAACGCCAGTGATAAGTCCCTGACTCCTCGTCGTGACGCGTTCCAGCAAGTGCACTTGAGGAGAACCTACATTCGTGGGGTATCGCTTTAAGGCGTTTAACAGTGGGCACCGCAAGGGATCGTCATCGCTTTTGACTCAAATAGCTTCGAACCTGTAATAGATCACGGCATAATGCCATCAGCGACTTGGAGTCGCCCAAACTAGGTATCGATTGATAAAGGACTCATATGCACGCTCGAATTAAGCTTTTCGCGGCCGCCGTTGGCTTTGCCATCCTCACCGGGTGCGCGTCTGTACCGATGGAGTCACCACAGGCCGACGCAGCGCTCAAGACATTTGCCTCACCTCCCGCTGACCAAGCCGGGCTGTACATCTACCGTGACAGTTTTGCAGGCCAGGGCTTGAAGAAAACTGTCACGCTGGATGGCAAGACTATCGGTGAGACCGCGAACCGGGTGTACTTCCATCGCTTGATCACACCTGGCCTGCACAAGATCGGTACTGAATCAGAGTTCAGTGACAATGTGATCGATTTGGTAGCGGCTGCTGGCAAGAATTACTACGTGCGTCAGTCGATCAAGGTTGGCGTGTTTGTAGGTGGAGCAAAGCTTGAAATTGTTCCTGAGGACATCGGTCAAGCGCACCTGCAAAAGTGCACTCTAGCTGCATCCCAATAATTTCGTGACGTAATCCTGCGTACCTAACGCAATAAGTACGCAGGACGAGAAAAGAGCATGGGCCCTTAAACCCATTACTGATGAGTACGTACTTTCACAAGATAAGGAGTGGGAAGCATCGACTGGAATGGAATCGAATTGTCTGAGTTTCTCCAGTCGGCACCGACGTCGCCATTGTCCTTTTGGATCTCATGCTGATCCTGAGAAAAGACCTACCCCTAGTGGATTCATCCTAAAATCTCAACCGATCCCCTACTGCGTCCTGTGCTCTCTGCGAGCATGCCAGCAGAGGAAGTGATGTATAGCTTAAATCCAGAAACGAAAAAGCCCCGCAGACGTTAATCTGCGGGGCTTCTCGATGTATGGCGGAGAGATAGGGATTTGAACCCTAGGTACTGTTGCCAGTACAACGGATTTCGAATCCGTCCCGTTCGACCACTCCGGCATCTCTCCAGTGGCGCGCATGATACCAGCGATTTCGCGAAAGGCAAACCTTTATTTGAAAAAAATTCGCGTGGTATCAAACGCTTGCGTCAACACGGGCCTTACAGCGGCACGCCCAGGCGCTTGGCAACTTCTTCGTAGGCTTCGATCACGTCGCCCAGACCCTGGCGGAAGCGGTCCTTGTCCATCTTCCTGCGGGTTTCCTTGTCCCACAGGCGGCAGCCGTCAGGGCTGAACTCGTCGCCCAGAACGATCTGGCCGTGGAATACGCCGAACTCCAGCTTGAAGTCGACCAGCAGCAGGCCGGCGTCATCGAACAGCTTGTTCAGCACTTCGTTGACCTTCAGCGACAGCTTCTTCATCTCGACCAGTTGCTCGGCGGTGCCCCAGCCGAACGCAACCACGTGGGATTCGTTGATGAACGGGTCGCCCTTCTCGTCGTTCTTGAGGAACAGTTCGAAGGTCGAGGGCTCGAGCTTGATGCCTTCCTCGACGCCCAGGCGCTTGACCAGGCTGCCGGCGGCGTAGTTACGCACGACGCATTCGACCGGGATCATGTCGAGCTTCTTCACCAGGCACTCGTTGTCGCCCAGCAGTTTGTCGAACTGGGTCGGCACGCCGGCTTCTTCAAGCTTTTGCATGATGAAGGCGTTGAACTTGTTGTTCACCATGCCTTTGCGATCGAGCTGTTCGATGCGCTTGCCGTCGAACGCCGAGGTGTCGTTACGGAACAGCAGGATCAAGCGGTCGGCGTCGTCGGTCTTGTAAACCGATTTGGCCTTGCCGCGGTAGAGTTCTTCGCGTTTTTCCATGATTGGGCTCCGCTTGCTTGAGTAGTTGGGCTAGGCGATTTCGCGCCAGTCGAGCCCGTGTTCCTGATTCGCCACCTGGAGCCAGTCCGGGTCGCACCCCAAGGTGTCGACGAAGCACTGACGGGCCAGTTGTGGCAGGTTGTTCTTGCTGCTCAGATGCGCCAGCACCAGGTGTTGCAGGTGCTGCCATCCCAGCTCGGCCACCAGGTTGGCGGCCTGGTGGTTGTTCAAATGTCCTTGGTTGCCACCGACCCGCAATTTCAAGAAATGCGGGTAATGGCCGCGAGCAAGCAGGTCGCGGCAGTGGTTGGCCTCGATCAGCAGTGCATCCAGGCCCTGGTAGCGCTCCAGCAGGCGTGCATCGTAGCAGCCCAGGTCAGTCAGCATGCCGAAGCGCCGACGACCGTCGCTGATCACGTACTGCAACGGCTCGTAGGCATCATGCTCGACCCGCGCCGCGCTGACCTGCAAGGCGCCAATGCTGAGGGTGTCGCCACAACCGAGAAAACCGGCCACCTCCACCGGCTTGCGCAAACCGCGCAAGGTGCCCTGGCTGAGGTAGACCGGTACATTGTAGCGCCGTGACAGCAAGCCTACGCCATGCACATGATCGGCATGCTCGTGGGTGACCAGCACCGCGCTCAGTTGCGCCGCCGAGACCCCGAGCAGCGCCAGGCGCCGCTCGGTTTCGCGCAGGGAGAACCCGCAATCGACCAGGATGAACGTGTCACCACTGGCGATCAGCGTGCCGTTTCCCTGGCTGCCGCTTCCCAGTACCGCGAAGCGCACTTAACCCAGGTGGTCCTGAATGGCGCTCAGCACGCGGCGGGCGACATCGGCCGGGGCCACGGTGTTGATGTTCTTCTCGACGGTAACCTGCACGCTCTCGCCGACCTTGCTCAGGCGCACCTGATAACGCTCGGCGCGTTCTTCACGCTCTTCCTTGGTCGGCTCGCTGCCGAACAGGCGGCTGAAGAAGCCTGGCTGGTTCTGCTTGTCGTCAGGTTTCTCGGACAAGTTGATGTAGTACAGGCCCAGGCTGCGGTTGATGTCTTCGACGCGCCACTCACCCTGCTCCAGGGCGCGGCCTACGCCAGACCAGGCGCGGTCGAGGTCAGAACCCAGGTACAGCACCGGGTTGCCGCTGCCGTCTTCGCTCAGGCTGACGCGGCTTGGTGCGTCGAAATCACGCGCGGCCAACAGCGAGACCGAACCACCCTTCTCGGCGCTACGGTTCATGCTGGCGAGCATTTCGTCGACCAGCAGTGCATCGACAGCGGTGTTGGTGGAGCTGGACGGGAACTCGGTCTCGGCAGTGCTGCCGGCCGGGCGCTCGGCGCTGACCACATACACCTCGGAGGTGTTGCGCTGCACGCCAGGCTCCATGCGTACCCGCACCCGTACTTCGCTGTCGCCGCTGCTGGCGGAGCTGGCCAGGCGCTGGCCGAGCGACGCCGAGAGCTCATCGAAGCGCTGCCAGGTGGTGGTGAATTCGCCGGTCTGCGGGCGCTCTTCGGCGATACGGAAGCCGTTGTCCTCGAAGAACTGGTGGGTCACCGGCCAGACTTCGGCTGGCGAGCGCTGGGCCAGTACCCAACGGCTGCTGCCGCTGCGCTGCAGGCTGAAATCACTGATATCGGCACCGGCCGTCAGCGGTTGCGGACGCGGTACTTCGTACTCGCCAGTGGCGGTGTCGTCAGCCACGTTACGCGGGATCGGCAACAGCGGATCGAGGCGCTTGACGTTGGCAGCGTCCGGCGGCAACTGCATTGGCGCGGTCGGTTGCGCCTGCAGGTAATCGCTGCCGCGGTCGCGGAAATAACCCTCGTCGCCCCACAGCCACCCGCAACCGCTGGTGCTGGAAATGATCAGGGCAAGGGCGGAAAGACCAGCCAGTCGCTTCATGCGGTGTACTTCCTCGATTAAACCAGTACGCCGGACTGGCGCAAGGCAGTACGGACTTTTTCGTGACAACCTTCGCTCAGCCAGGTCAGCGGCAGGCGAATACCTTGTTGCATCAGGCCCATTTCCACGAGCGCGTACTTCACCGGAATCGGGTTGGCTTCGCAGAACAGGTCTTTGTGCAGCGGCATGAGTTTTTCGTTGATCGCGCGGGCCTTCTCGGCATTGCCCTCAAGGGCGGCCTCGCACAGATCGGCCATTTCGCGCGGGGCGACGTTGGCAGTAACGGAGATGTTGCCTTTGCCGCCCAGCAGGATCAGCTCGACTGCAGTCGGATCATCGCCGGACAGGACGATGAAGTCTTTGCTGACGCCATCGACGATGGCCTTGGCGCGGTCCAGGTCGCCAGTGGCTTCCTTGATACCGATGATGTTCGGCACGGTCGACAGGCGGATCACCGTCTCGGCCTGCATGTCGCAGGAGGTGCGGCCGGGTACGTTGTAGAGGATCTGTGGGATGTCGACGGCTTCGGCGATGTGCTTGAAGTGCTGGTACAAGCCTTCCTGGGTCGGCTTGTTGTAGTACGGCACCACCAGCAGGCAGGCGTCGGCGCCAGCGTTCTTGGCGTTCTGGGTCAGGTGCACGGCTTCGGAGGTGGAGTTGGCCCCGGTACCGGCGATGACCGGGATGCGCCCAGCGACCCGCTTGACCACGAACTCGATGACCTGAATGTGCTCTTCGACACTCAGGGTCGCCGACTCACCGGTAGTGCCGACAGCGACGATTGCATGCGTGCCTTTTTCCAGGTGGAAGTCTACAAGTTTGCCGAGGCTGTCCCAATCAAGACGCCCTTGTGCATCCATGGGTGTGACCAATGCCACCATACTGCCCGCAATCATGTAACTGCTCCTGCCGGAAAAAGAGAGCGGTAATGGTACTGGCGCCATCGGCCTTGCACAAGCGAAGCTGGCGGGCGGAGCATTCCCCTCGGCGCTGCTTTTCGCTACCCTTGATCCTTTGATCGGTGCAGCGCGGCCCGTCGGGCCGTCGACAGTGCTCCCCACGTGCGTCCATGACCGCCTTTACCGGCCTGGAACCCTGCGCAAAAGGAGGCTAGCCCCCGTCCTGCCCCGACCGCTCATCGCTTTAGGAATGCTGCATGTCCACCCCCACAGTCCGCGAACAATTCCTTGTCATCAGTGCCTTGGGCCCCAACCCGATGGAGCTGGCCAACGTCCTTAGCCGCGCCGCGTTCGACAATCGTTGCGCAGTGGTCACCTCGCGTCTGTCCCGCCATGGCGAAACCAGCGCCCTGGTGCTGCAGGTCGGCGGCAGCTGGGACGCCCTGGCGCGCCTTGAAGCCATTTTGCCGGGCCTGGGCAAGAAGCACGGCCTGACCCTGGATGTGGTGCGCAGCGCCGACCAGGAAGTGCGCCCGCAGGCCCTGCCTTATGTGGCCTACGTCAGCGCCGCCTATCGCCCGGACATCATCAATGAGCTGTGCCAGTTCTTCCTCGACCACCGCGTCGAGCTCGAAGCGATGACCTGCGACACCTACCTGGCGCCGCAGACTGGCAGCAGCATGCTCAACGCCCAGTTCACCGTGATCCTGCCAGCCGGCACCCAGATCAGCTGGCTGCGCGATCAGTTCCTGGACTTTGCCGACGCCCTGAACCTGGATGCGCTGATCGAACCGTGGCGCCCACAGAACCCGATGTAAGGAAACTCCCATGGCCGTAGCACTCGACCAACCCGTTGCCGACTTCCAGGCCCAGGCCACCAGTGGCCAGACCGTCAGCCTTGCTGAGCTGAAAGGCAAGCAGGTGGTGTTGTACTTCTATCCCAAGGACAGCACCCCAGGCTGCACCACCGAGGGCCAGGGCTTTCGCGACCAGCACGCGGCGTTCCAGGCTGCCAACACGGTGGTGTTTGGCGTGTCGCGCGATGGCATCAAGTCGCACGAGAACTTCAAGGCCAAACAGGGCTTCACCTTTGAACTGATCAGCGACAAGGACGAGGCGCTGTGCCAGCTGTTCGATGTGATCAAGCTCAAGAAGCTGTATGGCAAGGAATACCTGGGCGTGGATCGCAGCACCTTCCTGATCGACAAGGATGGCGTGCTGCGTCAGGAGTGGCGTGGCGTGAAGGTGCCGGGGCATGTGGATGCCGTGCTGGCCGCGGCTCAGGATCTGAACAAAGCTTGAGATCGACTGGGGCCGCTTCGCGGGCAAGCCCGCTCCCACAATCACGGCACTGAACCCTGTGTCCGGGCTTGCCCGCGAGGCGCCCCAGCTATTACAGCAACGGCGCCACCGCCGGCTCCTGCTTGGGCCAGGCATCCAGCACCGCCTTGAACAAGGTCGCCAGCGGGATGGCGAAGAAGATCCCCCAGAACCCCCAAAGCCCGCCAAACAGCAACACCGCACAGATGATCGCCACCGGGTGCAAGCTCACCGCCTCGGAGAACAGCAGCGGCACCAGCACGTTGCCGTCCAGCGCCTGGATAATTGCGTACACCGCCATCAGGTAGATGAACTGGTCGCCCCAGCCCCACTGGAACAGCGCGATCAAGGTCACCGGCACGGTCACCACCACCGCCCCTACGTACGGCACCACCACCGACAGCCCCACCAACAACGCCAGCAGCGCCGCATAGTTGAGACCCAGGCTGATGAAGGCGATGTAGGTGGCAATCCCGCAGATCAGGATTTCGATGCCCTTGCCGCGAATATAGTTGGCGATCTGCCGGTTCATCTCATCGCCCACCCGGGTCAGCAGGTTGCGCTCACGCGGCAGATAACCGCTGACCCAGCGCGCGATCAACTCGCGGTCCTTGAGGAAGAAGAACACCAGGATCGGCACCAGCACCAGGTAGATCATCGCGTTGACCAGCAGCGGCAGGCTCGACAGCGAGAAGGTCAGCGCCCATTGGCCGAACTTGCCGATCTCGTCACGCACCGACTCGATGGCGCGCAGCACTTGCTCATCGGACACCAGGTGCGGATAGCGCTCCGGCAGCAGCAACAGCAACGACTGCCACTTGCCGAGCATGCCCGGCAACTCGTTGAACAGGGTGATCAGCTGGTGCCAGAGCAACGGCACCAGCACCAGCAGGAACACCCCAAGGGCGCCCATGAACAGGGCGAAAACCAGCCCCACGGCATACCGGCTAGGGACTTTCAGCCGTTCCAGGGCATTGACCAGCCCCTGCATCAGAAACGCCAGGACCAAACCCGCCAGCACCGGGGCGAGCATGCCGCCGAGGGTCAATACCGCCGTGAAGGCCAGGACCAGCAGGACCGCCAGCACCACCGCTTCTTCGTCGGAGAAGTAGCGCTGCATCCAGTCGCGAAGCACTTTGAACATTGACGATCCTTGGGAGAAAAACTCAGGCCTTGCGCAGCCAGTAGGTATAGATGCCGGACTCGGCTGTTTCATGCAGCAGGGTATGACCGGACAAGCGGGCAAAAGTGCTGAAGTCGCGCTGCGAACCTGCATCGGTGGCGATCACCTTGAGCACCGCGCCACTGGCCAGGCGATTGAGTTCCATCTTGGCCTTGAGCAGCGGCAATGGGCAGTTCAGACCACTGGCGTCGAGTTCGGCGTCGCAGGTCAGGCTATCGATCATTCGCGGGGCTCCTGGCGAGGGCAACAGTGCATGGCAGACAAGACTCGTAGGATACCGCCACTGGTCGCCAAGGTGTGAGCCAGCTACAGTACGGACTTTGATCCGACGCGAGCTTCGTGCATGAATCTACTGCGCCCCACCCTGCTGACGCTGGCCTGCCTGCTGGCCCTGCCCGGCCATGCTGACGACCTGCCGTCACTGGGCGATGCCAGTTCCGCGATCGTTTCCCCACAGCAGGAGCATGAGCTGGGCCGCGCCTGGCTGAGCTTGCTGCGCGGCAACGTCAGGCAGCTGAACGACCCGCAGCTCAAGGACTACGTCGAAACCAGCGTGTACAAGCTGGCCGAAACCAGCCAGCTGCAAGACCGGCGCCTGGAATTCATCCTGATCGACAGCCGTGAGCTCAACGCGTTTGCCGCCCCAGGCGGGATCGTCGGGGTCAACGGCGGACTGTTCCTCAATGCCCAGAGCGAAGGTGAATACGCCTCGGTACTGGCGCACGAACTGGCGCACTTGTCGCAACGCCACTTTGCCCGTGGGGTCGAGGCGCAACAGCGCATGCAGCTGCCGATGATGGCCGCACTGCTGGCCGGTATCGTCCTGGCGGCGGGCGGTGGTGGTGACGCCGGCATTGGCTTGATCGCTGGCACCCAGGCGGCGGCAATCCAGGAGCAACGGCGTTTCTCCCGACAGAACGAGCAGGAAGCCGACCGCATCGGCATCCAGAACCTGGAAAAAGCCGGCTACGACCCGCGCACCATGCCGAGCATGTTCGAGCGTCTGGCCCGTCAGTATCGCTACGGTGCCAAGCCGCCGGAGTTCCTGCTGACTCACCCGGTGACCGAGTCGCGTATCGCCGACACCCGCAACCGTGCCGAGCAGATGCCCAAAGGCGGCGTTGAAGACAGCCTGCGCTATCAGTTGATCCGCGCCCGCGTCGCCTTGACCTATGAGGAAACACCGGGGCTGGCAGCCAAGCGCTTCCGCGACCAGCTCGACCAAAACCCTAACCTGGATGCTGCACGCTATGGCCTGGCCCTGGCGCAGATCAAGGGTGGGCGGCTCAACGAAGCGCGCGAGAACCTCAAGCCGCTGCTGGCCAAGGCGCCTAACGACATCACCTACAACCTGGCCCAGGTTGACCTGGACATCACCAACAACCGCCTGGCCGATGCGCAACAGCGCATTGAAAAGTTACGCGGGCTGTATCCGAACAACTATCCCCTGCAGCAGGCGCGGGCTGATTTGCTAATCAAGCAGAATAAGCCGGCTGAAGCGCAGAAGGTGCTGGATGACCTGGTCAAGAAGCGTCCGGATGATCCGGATGTCTGGTACGAGGTGGCTGAGGTGCGTGGGCTGTCGGGCAATACCATTGGCTTGCATCGGGCACGCGCCGAGTACTTCACCTTGGTGGGTGACTTTGATCAGGCGGTGCAGCAGCTTGATTTCGCCAAGCGCCGGGCGGGGAGCAACTTCCCGCTGGCCTCCCAGATCGATGCCCGGCAGCGGCAGATCCTGGAGCAGCAGCGGATGGTCAAGGACATGATGCGCTAAGGCTCTACAACCCATCGCGGGGCAAGCCCGCTCCCACGCTCACCCTACGATACTGGGTGAGCTTGGGAGCGGGCTTGCCCCGCGATTGCTTACTGAAGACCTCAGGCGTTACCCGATAGCTTCAACCGCGCTGCCTGGGTGAAATCGAGCATCCGGTTGAGCGGCTTGATCGCTCGCGGAATCAACGCCGGATCAACGAAGATCTCGTTGGTGCCCTTCTGCAGGCAATCAAGGGTACGCTCCAGCGTGTTCATCGCCATCCACGGACAATGCGCACAGCTACGGCACGCGGCACCATTGCCCGCCGTCGGCGCGGCAACGAACTCCTTGTCCGGGCACAGCTGCTGCATCTTGTAGAAGATGCCGCTGTCGGTCGCGACGATGAAGGTCTTGTTCGGCAGGGTCTGCGCGGCCTTGATCAGCTGGCTGGTGGAGCCCACCGCATCGGCCAGGTCGATCACCGACTCGGGCGACTCCGGGTGTACCAGGATCGCCGCATCGGGATACAGCGCCTTCATGTCGGCCAGCTGGCGCGACTTGAATTCTTCGTGAACGATGCACGCGCCATCCCACAGCAGCATGTCGGCGCCGGTTTTTTTCTGGATGTAGCGGCCCAGGTGCTGGTCTGGACCCCAGATAATGGTTTCGCCGTTGTCCATCAAGGTCTCGACGATTTCCAGCGCGCAGCTGGAAGTCACGACCCAGTCGGCCCGCGCTTTGACCGCTGCCGAGGTGTTGGCATAGACCACCACGGTACGTTCGGGGTGCTTGTCGCAGAACGCCGAGAACTCTTCCACCGGGCAGCCCAGGTCGAGCGAGCAGGTCGCTTCCAGGGTTGGCATCAGGATGCGTTTTTCCGGGGTGAGGATCTTGGCGGTCTCGCCCATGAAGCGCACGCCGGCGACAATCACCGTGTCGGCGGGGTGGTTCTTGCCGAAACGGGCCATTTCCAGGGAGTCGGACACACAGCCGCCGGTCTCTTCGGCCAGCGCCTGGATCACCGGATCACAGTAGAAATGGGCGACCAGGACTGCGTTCTGGGCCTTGAGTTCGGCGGCGATGGCCGCACGGTACTCGGCCTCCTGCGCGGGGGTCAGGGGGTTGGGCTGCTTGGCATCAAGGTGGGCTTGAACCAACAGGCGTTCGGAAATCTGGGTCATGATCGCTGGACCTGCGGGCGCGCGTGCGCGTCAGTCGAGTGTATCACCCGGCCCTGGCAGATCGGCTAGTGGTGCCGGACGGCAGGCATGCCGTCGCGGCCCTCTGCGGGCGCGGATTATTATCGCGCCGAAGGCTACAGACAATCAGGTCAATGCAAAAGCGATTTTTGTGACAGTCGCCCCGGGGCCAGCCAGCAGTTGGTGATGCCAGCCGTTGTGGCCTCATCGCGGGGCAAGCCCGCTCCCACAGGATTGGCGTTGACCGACCGGCTAGCGCCATTGCTGTGGGAAGCGGTTTGCCTGCCAATCAGCCTTGCGGCGACAGCGCGGCCAGGTGCGCACCGAGGATCATCGCGAACTCCTCGACCGTCATCTTCTTGCCGTTGAAGTCGACCATGCCGTCGGCATAGTGCAAGTTGGACACCACGTCATTGCCCTGCACTGTGGCCATGCCACTTTGCAGCGCCATCATGCCGACCATCTCGCCTGCCTGGCTCGATTGCTGGGCAATCGCTTGGGCGTCGGTCTGCCCTTCGAGCAGCGCCTGCAGCGTTGCCAAGTCGCCGATCATCGGCTTGGACAACGACAGCTGGCTCTTCAACTGGCTGACCAGCTGCTTGCCCAGTTGATCAGGCGGCAGGTCGAACGAGCTTGGGTTGGAGAAATCCAGCGCCAGGCTGAAACGGCTCTCGCCATTGGCCGTCTTGAACGACAGTTGTTCCAGCGCCAGCTTCGGCTTGGCGGCGAGGATCTTCTGCAAGTCGGCCTGCACCTTGGCCTTCTCTTCTTCGGTCATGTCGAAGGTCGGGAATGGCTGGCCGGCCGCCTGGGCTTGCTGCATTTCTTGCACTTCAGGCAGCTTGGTCTGGTACCACTCGGCCAACGACTGGAATGCCGGAATGTCGAGCGACTTGACCGTCACCACCATCTGCCCACTGCCAACCGCACGCCCGGCATAGCTGATGTCGTTGACCTTGTACTCGATGCGCCCGCCCATGGTGTCCGGGCCTTCGGCGCTGTACAGGTTGTTCTGCTCCAGCCCCTTGAGCAGCAGCACCTCTTGCTTAGGCCCCAGGGTTGCCTGGGCTTGTGCCAGGGCCAGGTCAAGGTTACCGACATACACCAAGTCATGGCCGGTGCTGGCCAGGTCGCCACCGATCTTCAGGCCTTCGAACTTGAACGTAGCGGGCGGATGATCATCACCGACCAGTTTCATTTCCAGGCGCTCGGCTGTGCCGTGGATCTTCACCGCCTTGCCTTGCTCATCGCCGCTAAGCTGCAACTGCATGCCGGAGAAGTCCAGGGTGTTGCCGTTGTCTTCGTTGAGTTTGAGCGGCGCCAGGCGGATATCGCTGTCGATACTCCCGGCGTAGCCGAGGCTGACCTGGCCGGTCACTGGCGGCTGATCGCCGGCTGCGGCGAACCAGGCGGCGGTGAAGTCATCTTTCTCCAGCGCGCTGTTGCTGGTGGCCAGGACCGGCATCAACTTCAATGCCTTGACCCGCGACCACGGAAACGGGCCGTGCTCGATCTGGTCGACGAGACCCACGTCAAAGCTCAGTGGCGCGCCCTCGCCCAGCCACACGTCCTTGGCCTTGAGCCGGTAATGCGCAGTACTGGTAAAGAAGTGCTGCTCCAACGAGGCCAGCTCAAGGGTCATGCTGCCGCCCGTGCCGGCCACGGCCTTCTTCAGTTCTTGGTTGGCACGGCTGACGGAACTGTCCAACTGGGCAGGCAGTTGCTTGCCGGTGTACCAGGCGCCAGCGGTGACTGCGACGGCGATGGCGACCGCCAGGCCGGAAAGGATGCCTACTGATTTCTTCATGAATTGAACCGATTGCTGTCCATAGGGGGGAGTGGGCGACTCGCTTGACGAAAATCGCGAGGGCTAAGATTACACTGTCAGGCCGCGTCTGGCGGGACAATTTGGCCAAGCAAATGGCGTCTGGGCATGACAGCATTCGTTCGCCATCACCGGACAAAGGTGCGGTAACTATCTGCCGCGCACAGCTTGCCCAACCAGCACACGCTCAACTTCCCTAGTCGTTATTCAGGAAGACCGACGTGAGCTACCAGCCGACTTTTCCAGAGTACCCTGCACTGGGTGAGCCCTTCTCGCCCGAACCCGCTACCCAGCCCGACACCTCCTTCAGCCGCGGCCAGCACGCTTTGCTATCGATTATTCCCGCCGCGCCCGAACAGGATGAAGATGTGCTGCTGTCGATCAAGCAAGTATTCGACCGGGAACAGGTGAGCCTAGAGACACCCCAGGCCTACGCCGACCAGCAGATTCGCAAATACCTTGAGCAGCACGGCATAGACGATGATCCAGAAGATTTGATCCTGGCCACGCTTTACCTGCACCTGGTTAACATCACCCCAGGCCCATGGCAGGCACAGGTGGCCCATGCCATGACCCTGCCGCAAGCATTGATCGGCAACTGGCAGCAACGGGGCAGTGGCTCATGGTCAGATCACCTCGGCTACCCCATGACCTGGAGCAAGAACGGCTATGCGGTTAGCAGACTGGTAAACCTCAGCGACGGCCAATTGGCCGATTCGCGCTCATACGATGGCGTGTACCGGCGTAGCTCGCCGCAGGTTTACGACGCCTGGAACCAGGTAGACCTGGACCCAAGAGCGTTTCTCGAATTCGTTTGGAATGCGCAGTTGCAAGCGCATTATCTGACCCACCTCAACCGCTTCTGGACCGAACACGAAAGTACCTATCACCTGATGCTCAAGGGCAATGTGGTGCACGCCGCGCTGCTGCAACGTGACGAGGGCTCGCTGAGCGCCGAGCATTCGGCACTGGTGCTCAAGAGCATGATGCTTCACCCCAATACCAGCTGGGAAAACACCTCCTATCGCTACTTTGCCGACAACCCGATTTCAACTCATCATACGATCGTTGAACTACGCATCTATGGCTATGCCGCGTCAGACATCATGGTATTCGGTGACAAGCGCAAAACCGACGTGGTGCTGTACATCCCCGGTAATTCCTCGCCCCTGCATGGTTTCACCAATACACATGAGCTGCGCATATGGCTGCAGCAGCAATGTCGTGACCCACACAAACGAGCTTCCCTGGCCAGCCACTTCAGCTCTGCGGATCGGCTCGATGGCGCGTTTCTCAGCGGTGTGGATACTGCTCTTCGAGGCGTGGCTGCCTATCCGCGCATACTCGACCAGGCCACTGGGCTGTGGGTGCCGGACAAAATCATCAGCTTTGGCCCAACCCTGTATCCGTATCCCTTCACCTCTATGCGCAGGCAGATCAAGCAACGTTTCTACGCCGATGCCAGACACGACATCGCCACTCAAAGCGAGTACTACCGCAAGCAGCTGGCGCAAGGCCTGGAGGTGACGGTCAATGTCATCGGCGCAATTGCCCTGGCGCTGCCGGAGCTGGCACCGCTAGTCGCGGTACTCGGCGCTGGCCTGCTAGCGGTGGGCGTGGGCGAGATCAGCGCAGCCAAGAATGAGCAGGAAACGGTCGAAGGCATCGGTCGAGTGGCGTTCGGACTGCTCAATGCGCTGCCACTGATCGGTGAAGCGTCACAGCTTGCCAGGTCCAAGGTAGTGCTCAGCGAAGAGCAGCTGGCTGCGACAGAGGCCGTAGAGCGTGCCCAGCAGCGTCAGGCCGAAAGCGCACAGCAGGTAGCCCCTGAAGCCGCACCGCACGCTAACTGGCCGTTGATCGACGAGCTAAAAGTGCAACGACCACAACTCGACAGCCTGCAACCGGAACTGCGCAACCGACTCGCCCAGCTCAAAGCGTCCTCTGCGGTGCGCGTCGCCGGCGGCGGTAAAGGCACCTTCCTGGACAACGGCAAACTGTATGTCAACATCCGCCATGATGTGTATCGGGTCGAGTGGCTGGAGCACGAGCAGCAACTGCGGATTCGCTCGGCAGACGATCCACGCGAGTGGGGGCCGTTCCTGAAGGCGACCGAAGACGGCTACTGGGACATCGAGTTGCGTTTCGGGCTGCGCGGCGGCAATCCCTCTCTCACCATGATCAGCAGCCCGCCCCTGCCAACGCGGGTCGTTGAGGGCATACAACGTCAGCCTCTGGTACCGAGAGTGGAGGTCACGGTGCCGTTGGATGACATCATTGAGGAGCACACTCGTTACTATGTGCGCATGAAAATCCAGACACCCGGCGAGGCGGACATCATTGAGGATGAGGTCCCAGTCTTCTACGACGCCGATGCTGCTGCCTGGCGCACCCTTAACGGTGATTACGCATGGCGAGAAGAGCCGTTGTTGCAAACCAAGGTCCGCTGGAAAACGGGCACGGCTAGAGACTTCGAACGCGTGCGCCACCGGCTCCCGGCAGAAAACCACTTCATCGAGTACAGATTCCCTGACCTGCCCCAGCTACCGCAGCAAACCACGCCGGTAAAGAACGAGATACACATGATCTGGGTCGGGGAAAACAGGCTTCCCGCCAATTTGAGCTGGAACATCAGGGAGAACGCCGATAACGCTTACTACCGTTTCATCCTTCATGTAGACGGCGGTGCACCGACGCTT
The DNA here is from genome assembly GCF_014268815.2 of Pseudomonas urmiensis. Classification (NCBI taxonomy): domain Bacteria; kingdom Pseudomonadati; phylum Pseudomonadota; class Gammaproteobacteria; order Pseudomonadales; family Pseudomonadaceae; genus Pseudomonas; species Pseudomonas urmiensis. The sequence continues at coordinate 632,807 of NZ_JABWRE020000001.1, read as the reverse complement.
GCGGCAATACGCCAGTCGCTCGAAGCAACCAGCGTCGAAGTCCGCAGCCTGCACGATCAACCGTTCTTCAAGCAATTTATCAACAGCTCCGAAGGCGACGGTTTCAACTACTTCCGTAGTCCTGACAGCCCAGCACGTAACTTAGCGGCTGCGGCGGACTTCCTGCGTTACAGGCTGATCTATGAGTATGGGGGGATCTATATGGATATCGATGACAGCCTCGCACCTGTCATTGCTAAAGAGCTGTCCGCAGCTCCGCACGATGTGCTGCTCGGTAGTCGCTTCCGAATGCCTTGGAACGGGGACCGACTGATCAACAATTCCCATTTCGCCAGCCACCCGAACAACCCGCTGCTGAAGAAGCTCCTGGATACTGCGAACCAACGATTCCATCTCTTATCAGAGGCATTCAAGACCACCCCCCGCACAATCAAAGGCGCTGAGGCACTCAACCAGTTCATGAGCACAATCTCCGAAGTCTGTGGACCGAAGGTGTTTGATGATGTGCTGAAGGCACACCGGCCTGACTATGCGAAGCTGATTGAGTACATCATGAAGGCGGCCAACATCAACTCCGACGAATACAAACGCTGGCTCACCGCGGCGCTGGATCACTACTTCCCACTGAGGATTGGTGGCCCTGTGCCAATCAGCACAGGCAGCGCGCACAGCTGGAATAAACTCTGACACCTATATCACAGGGCACTCACCTGGCAGTAGAACAGCCACGCGACCGTCGTGAACGTTTTTATTTACACAAAAATCTAACACGCCTTAAAAAAAACGCTAGAAAAGGCCTAAAAGGTCAAATTTAATCGATATCAGCCTGATAAAAATGTCGAACGTCATGTTTAACTTGACACCCTCTGCCCCCCCGTTGATTATTTTTCCCGCCTCGCAATACCCGCCTCCGGTCACAGGAGGCGTCACGCCGCTCCAACATAAAAGGTGAACAATATGGAGCTCATCCGCTTGACCTTGCCGTGCCCGCACGCCGCGTCCGCTGTCCATGCCCAGGAGCCCCGCCAGCATGCAGCATGACCAGAGCACTTCGGCAAACAGCCAGTTTCGCAAGTCCCTGCGCCTTTGGCAGGTCGTGATCATTGGCCTGGCGTACCTCACGCCAATGACCGTATTCGACACCTTCGGCATCGTCTCCGGGATCACCGCCGGGCACGTGCCCAGCGCCTATATCCTGGCGCTGCTCGGCGTGCTGTTCACCGCCGTGAGTTACGGCACCCTGGTGCGGCGCTTCCCACAGTCTGGTTCGGCTTACACCTACACCCAGCGGGCGATCAATCCGCACGTGGGCTTTCTGGTGGGTTGGTCGTCTTTGCTCGACTATCTGCTGCTGCCGATGGTCAATGCCCTGCTGGCCAAGCTCTACCTCTCGGCGATGTTCCCCGAAGTCCCGCAATGGATCTGGGTGGCCGGCTTCGTCACCCTGATCAGCCTGATCAATATGCGCAGCATCAACCTGGTGGCGCACTTCAACGCCCTGTTCGTGGCGGTGCAGGTGGTGATCATCGCGGTGTTCATCTACCTGTGCGTGCGCGGCCTGGACCACGGCGAGGGCATGGGCACCGCCTGGAGCCTGGCGCCGTTCGCGGATGCGCAGACCCAGTTCAGTGCCCTGGCTGCCGGGGCGACGATCTTGTGCTTCTCGTTCCTGGGCTTCGATGCGGTGACCTGCCTGTCTGAAGAAACCCGCGACCCGGGCAAGACCATCCCACGGGCGATCTTCCTCACCGCGCTGATTGGTGGCGCGGTGTTCATCCTGGTGTCGTATTTCATCCAGGCGTACTTCCCGACCATGCAGCGCTTCCACGACCAGGAAGCAGCCCTGCCGGAGATTGCCCTGTACGTGGGCGGCAAGCTGTTCCAGTCGGTGTTCATCGCCTGCACGGTGATCAATACCATCGCCTCGGGCCTGGCCTCGCAGACCAGCGTGTCGCGCCTGCTGTATGTGATGGGTCGCGACAAGGTGATCCCCAGCGGGGTGTTCGCCCGCCTGCATGCGCGCTACCAGACCCCGGTACTGAACATTGCGGTAGTCGGCTTGATCGCGCTGTCGGCGATCTTCTTCGACCTGGTGACCGCCACCTCGGTGATCAACTTTGGCGCGCTGGTGGCGTTCAGCTTCGTCAACCTGTCGGTGATCAACCATTGCTACCTGCGCGAGAAGCGCAACAAGGGCCTGGCCAACCACCTCAAGTACCTGGTCCTGCCGACCATAGGTTTTTGCATCATCGTCTCGCTGTGGCTGGACCTCAACCAACACTCGCTACTGTTCGGTGGCGCCTGGGCGCTGGCCGGGCTGATCTACCTCGGTTGGCTGACCAAAGCCTTCCGGGTAGCACCGCCAAACTGCATCGCTGAATGACCACCCTGCCGACGCCCGCCTGATCGCGGGCGTTGCCCTTTTCTCGACAAGGAATGCTGCCATGCTGCTGCGCCGCCTCTCCATCCAGTGGAAGATCACCCTGCTCGCCGGCCTGTGCCTGCTGGTGATCGTCGCCCTGCTGGTGGCCACTTCGCTGACCCAGGCCCGACGCAGCGCGGCGCAGGTCTTCACGGCCAACACCGAATTGCTCGATCACAGCGCGCGCCTGCGCCTGCAAGCCCACGCTGAAACCCAAGCGCTGCGTATCCAGCGCTACTTCATGGATACTTATCAATACGGCAATGGCTTTGCCCGCCTGGTGCAGGTGCTCAAGCAGCGTGGCGACGCCGATCTGCGCGCCGAGCTGACCACTCAGGCCCGCGCTGCCTTGGCCGGCAACCCAGACCTGATCGGCCTGTACCTGGTGTTCGCGCCCAATGCGCTCGACCAGCGCGACGCCAGCTTCGTCAATCACGATGCCCAGGGCAGCAACGACAGCGGCCGCTTCTCGCTGTACTGGTCGCAGCCACGTCCCGGCACTCTGGAGTCAGAGGCCATGCCCGAATCGATGCTGGCCGACACCAGCGTCGGCGCCAATGGCTCGCCCTACAACCGCTGGCTGACCTGCCCGCAGGAAACCGCCAAGGCCTGCGTGCTCGATCCGTACTTCGATGAGGTCAATGGCCGCCAGGTACTGATGACCAGCATTGCCCTGCCCTTGCTGGAAAACGGCCAGGTAGTCGGCGTGGTTGGCCTGGATATCGGCTTGGACAACTTGCAGCAACTGAGCCTGGCGGGACGTCAGGAATTGTTCGACGGCCAGGGCCAGGTCAGCATCGTCAGCCCGGTCGGGTTGCTCGCCGGACACAGCCGCGACAGTGCCCAGCTGAGCAAGACCCTGGAACAGACCTTTGGCCCGCAGGCGCACGAATTGCTCGCCAGCATGCGCGCAGGCCAACCGGTACAGCGCCTGGATGACGGCCAGATGCGCATCTCCCACCCGTTCGCTCCGATCCCCGGCGCTGCGCCCTGGCAGGTGCTGCTGGAGCTGCCGGAAGCGGTGTTGCAAGCACCGGCGATTGCCCTCAACCAACGCCTGGACGCACACAATCAAGCCGCCAATGTCACCAGCCTGGTGATTGGCCTGGTGGCTGCGGTGCTGGGTCTGTTGCTGGTCTGGCTGACCGCCCGTGGCGTGACCCGGCCGATACTGGCCGTGGCCGAGCGCCTGCGCGACATCGCCAGTGGCGAAGGTGACCTGACCCGCCGCCTGGACTATGCCCGCCAGGACGAGCTGGGCCAATTGACTGGTTGGTTCAACCGCTTCCTGGACAAGCTGCAACCGGTGATCGCCCAGGTCAAAGGCTCGCTGCACGAAGCACGCGGCACTGCCGATCAGTCCGCCGCCATCGCCAGCCAGACCAGCAACGGCATGCAGCAACAACAACGCGAGATCGAACAGGTGGCCACCGCCGCCAACGAGATGAGCGCCACCGCCCAGGACGTCGCCCACAACGCAGCGCAGGCCGCGCAAGCGGCGCGCGGCGCTGATCAAGCCAGCCGTGAAGGCTTGCAGCGGATCTCCGGCACCCGCCAAACCATCGTCCGCCTGGCCAGCGATATGGACGCCGCCATGGACGAAGCGCGGGCACTGGAGAGCCGCAGCGAGCAGATCGGCTCGGTGCTGGAGGTGATTCGCGCGATAGCCGAACAGACCAACCTGTTGGCCCTGAACGCCGCCATCGAAGCCGCCCGCGCCGGCGAAGCGGGTCGCGGCTTTGCCGTGGTGGCCGATGAAGTACGCAACCTGGCCCAGCGCACCCAAGTGTCGGTGGAAGAGATTCGCCAGGTGATCGAAGGCCTGCAACAGGGGACTCGCGATGTGGTCGGGGCCATGCACGAGGGCCAGCGCCAGGCTCAGGACAGTGCCAGCCAGATGGAACAGGCCTTGCCTGCACTGCAGCGAATCGGTGAGGCTGTGGCGGTGATCACCGACATGAACCTGCAGATTGCCTCGGCTGCCGAGGAGCAGAGCGCAGTGGCTGAAGAGGTCAACCGCAACGTGGCGGGGATTCGTGATGTCACCGAGTCGCTGTCGGGCCAAGCCGATGAGTCGGCGCGGATCAGCCAGGCGTTGAACCGGCTGGCCAATCAGCAGCAAGCATTGATGGAACAGTTCCGCGTCTAGTCAGTGGCGGCCCTATCGCGGGGCAAGCCCGCTCCCACGCTCCCCCTGCCAAAGGGCTGCCCTGCCTTGGCCCCGCGATCGAGCTGCCACTGACACCCACAGCACTAGCGCCTTGAAAGAGTTTTAGTTATGGAAACACCAAGCAAACCGGCATTCTTCGACCTCACCAGCGAGCAAGGCCTGCTGCGCACTTCGATTGCCGTCACCCTGTTCATCGCCACTATCGGCATCGCCTTCGGCCTGGCCTCGGGCTCGTTCTCTATCGTCTTCGATGGCGTCTACTCGCTGGTCGACGCCAGCATGAGCGGCTTGTCGCTGGTGGTGGTCAAGCTGATCACTGCCCACGTCACTAGCAAACAAATGTCGCGCAAGCTGCGCGAGCGCTTCACCATGGGCTTCTGGCACCTGGAACCGATGGTACTGGCGCTCAACGGCATCCTGCTCAGTGGCGTTGCGGTCTATGCACTGATTAACGCCGTGAGCAGCCTGCTCGAAGGCGGGCGCCATCTGGAGTTCGGCATTGCCTTGATCTACGCGGTGCTGACGGTGATCGCCTGTCTCACCATCGCCGTGGTCGAAGCACGGGCCAACCGCACACTCAACTCAGACTTCGTGCGCATGGACGTCAAGGGCTGGGTGATGTCGGCCAGCATCACTGCCGCGCTGTTGATCGCCTTCTGCGTCGGTTTCGCCATCCAGGGCACTGAGTGGCAATGGATTTCGCCGTACATCGACCCGGCCGTGCTGGCCCTGGTGTGCCTGGTGATCATCCCGTTGCCGCTATCGGTGGTGCGCCAGGCCATGGCCGAGATCTTCCTGGTGACGCCAAGCGATCTGAAGCAACACGTCGACAGCGTGGCCCAGGCGTTCGTCGCCAAGCACGGCTTGCAGTCGTACCGCGCCTATGTGGCCAAGGTCGGGCGCTCGCGGGAAATCGAGCTGTACTTCATCGTGCCCACGACAATGGCCGCCAGAACCATCAGCGAGTGGGATGCCCTGCGCAACGAGATCGGCGACGCGGTCGGCGGCGAAGGGCCGGATCGCTGGATCACGGTCGTGTTCACTGGCGATCCGGAGTGGGCCGAATAGCCTTGCTCATTGCTGGCCCAATTGCCCAAGGTCGGCCGCCAGTTGCAGGCGGGCGGTGTACCAGTCGACCACCGCGGCAACCCGCCGCTGCCGCGCCGAGGCCAGATCGTTCTGGGCGTTGAGCAGCTCGATGATACTGCCGACCCCGGCCTTGTAGCGCCCCAGCGCAACCCGATGCGACTGGCTGGCGCTGCCAACCAAGCGGCGACTGATGGCCAGTGCGCGGGTTCGTGCATCGAGGGTCTGCCGGCTTCTCCATACACTTAGGGCAATCGCGCGCTCAGCCTGCTGCAAGTCCTGCTCGCGAGCGCCCGCTTCGTACTCGGCGGCGCGCGCCCGGCGCCGGGCGAGAAAGCCATCGAAGATCGGCACCGTTACTTGCAAGCCGACACTCCAGGTCTCGATCTGCTGGCGCGAGGCGACCTGCTCGACGGGCGTGTCGTCATGTCGGTAGCTGCTGTACAGGGCGATCCGCGGGCGGCCCTCGGCCCTTTGCGCTTCTGCCCTGGCCAGGGTTGAAGACCATTCGGCGCGCGCCCTTTCAACCGACGGGTGAGTCAGGCGGGCCTGCTCCATCAAGGCATCGACACTGACCATGAACGCCTCCTCCTGCCCTTCAGGATCGTTGAGCACCTCCAGCCGCAGCGGCGCTGAGGGCGACAGGTTCAGGGCACTGGCCAGCGCGCCCTGGGCGGTCGCCAGATCACCCTCGGCCAATACCCGCTCCAGCTGCGCCTGCTCGAAGGTGGTCTGCGCCTGCAATCGGTCGGCCTGCTCGCCTGCGCCGGCCTGGTGCTTGGCAGTGGTGACCTTGAGGCTATCGGCAGCCAGCGATTCGATGCTGCGACGGGCCTCCAGCAGCGCGCCAGTGGCCTGCACTTGGTAGAACGCCTTGCTGGTGTTGAGCACCACCTCCTGGATTTTCTCTACGCGGCTGCTGCTGGCGGCGTTGAGCAACTGGCGGGCGCTTTCGACCTTGGCCTTGCGCAGGCCGAAGTCATACAGCACCCAGCTCAGGTCCAGGCCATAGCTGCTGGTGCGCGCATCGAGGGTCGAATTGGCCTCGGGAAAGCCATCGTAACGAGTCTTGCGGTTGGCCCGGCCGCTACGGGCTACGCCTTGCACCGTCGGCCAGTACGCCGAACGCTCGGCATCCATGCTGGCCTGGCTGCTCAGCTGCGTGCGCCAGGCAGCCTCCACCTCGGGGTCGGCGCACAAGGCCATGGCCACTGCCTGCGACAGCGCCAGCGCCTGCCCAGCGCGCAGCGGCTCGGGGCAGGCCTGCACCGCCGCCGCTGCCGCTCCCGGCATACTCAACGAGGCCAGCATGCCCAGTAGCGCCCAGCGCCGATTCATGGGCTGCTGTCGGGCATCGGCCCGACGTGAGCAATGCGCCCGTTGTGCAACGCCAGCACCCGTTGCGCCGAGCGAATGGTCTCGGGCCGGTGGGCGACGATCACCCGGGTGATGTTCAGCGACTGCAAAGCCTGGTTGACTGCCGCCTCGCGGTGAATATCGAGGTGGCTGGTGGCCTCGTCGAGAAACAGCAGCTTCGGCCGCCGATACAGTGCGCGAGCGAGCAGGATGCGCTGCTTCTGCCCGCCAGAAAGCACCGTGCCCATATCACCGACCAGGGTGTTGTAGGCCATTGGCATGCGGGCGATGTCATCGTGTACTGCCGCCAGGCGTGCGCACTGCTCGACCCAGGCCTGGTCGGTATCGCTGGCGAAGAAACTGATGTTGTCGCCAATGGAGCCGGCAAACAGCACATCGTCCTGCAGCACCGTGCTGCTGATCTGGCGCAGGCGCTCGAGGTTGTTGGCGTCGATCGGCTCGTCGTCGAGCAGCACCTGGCCTTCGACCGGTGGCAGGATGCCAAGCATAACGTTGAGCAAGGTGGTCTTGCCGCATCCCGACGGGCCGACAATGGCCACTGACTCACCAGGTTCGATCGTCAGCGAGACGTCGTCGAGCACCCAGGGTTCATAATCGGAGTAGCGAAACCTGAGCTTGCGCACTTGCAGGCGCGGCACGCGCGCGCAGGCCGCGCTATCGGCGGGCAGCGGCGTTGGCCTGCGCTCGGCGCTTTGCAATACGATATCGGCCAGCCGCTCGCCATGCAGACGCAGCATCAGCACATCGACCAGTTTGTCGATCAGGCCCGCCACGCGGCCATTGAACTGATCCTTGTAGGCGTTGAAGGCAATCAGCATACCGGCGCTGAATGCGCCGTCGATCACCAGCTTGGCGCCCAGCCAGATCACCAGCAGGGTCACACTGCCGAACAGCAAACCGTTGAACGCGCGGTACAGCAGCTGGAGTTTCTGCGGGCGCAATCCGGCGTTGATCTCGTCGACCAGCAGGCCGCCCCAGACCGTGGCACGCTGCTCTTGATGGGCAAACAGCTTGATCGTGCGCACCCCGCGCAAGGTCTCGAGAAAGTAGCTCTGCTGCTTGGCAGCGCGCACCAGCTCCTCTTCACTGGCGCGGCGCAGCGGGCCGAACCAGGCCCAGCGCGCCAGCGCGTAGAGCAGCATGGCGGTGACGGCGATCAGCGCCAATGGCGGGCTGTAGAGAAACATCAGCACCAGCGTGACCACGGTCATCACGCCGTCGAGCAGCGCCTCGATGAACGAGGTGGTGAGGGTGCGCTGGATGGCCTTGAGCGAGCCGAAGCGGGAGATGATATCGCCCAGGTGACGGCGCTCGAAAAACGCCACCGGCAAGCGCACCAGGTGGCTGAACACATTGATCTGCCATTGCGCGCCGAGCAAGGTGCCCAGGTACATCAGTGCCCAGGAGCGTGCTAGCGACAGCGCCTGCTGGGCCACCAGCAACAGGCCAAAGCCGATGGCCAGTACCGCCAGCAGGTCCAGGTCGGCACTGACCAGCACCTTGTCGATCACCGTCTGCAAGAAAAACGGCGCGAGGATCATGCACAGCTCCAGCGCCGCCCCAAGCAGCAGGATGTGCCCGAGCACGCCGCCAAAACCCTGCACCCGCCCGAGCAGAC